>NZ_JBYIQX010000015.1:0-171323 GCF_057707805.1 Streptomyces sp. bgisy159
TAAGTGGAAGAACACAGGGCCTGACGTCTATACCGATTTGACAACGCCGCTCACGCCCATGCGGCGAGCGGTCGGTCCGCAGGTGAGTTGCTCGCGCTCGTGGATCCATTGGGCGAGGCGCTGGCTCGCCTCCGAGGTCGCGCCGTGCCCTCCATGGAGCCCGAGGCCGAGTCGTGGAGGGGCGCCCATCCGGCCGGGTCCGGCGGGCGTCACGCGCGACAGCCGGGCTCCGCCTACGGGTGGGGTGGGGCCGTCGAGCCGGGTGGTACGAGTTGTGAGGTGGCCACGGACTCCCGCGGCGGCCATGACGTGGTCGTCGTGGACGACGGCCGTCGGCCGATCCGACGCCAACAGCAGCGATCGTGTCGCGCGAGCCCGCTCCTCTCCCGCGATGCCGGACTCGACAGGCACTCCGCGGTCGAGGCCGAGTTCCGCCACCGCCCTCTCGGACGCCTCCGTACGGATGGCGCTGTGTCCCAGCCCGGCCGGCCCGCCCACCCGGGCGATGCGGCGGTGTCCGAGGACGGCGAGGTAGCGGACGGCCTCGGACACCGCGGTGGCGTCATCGGTCCCCACCGAGGGGAGACCGGCCGTCAGCGTGAATTGCCGACCGCCACCGCCGGCAGGCCGAGGCGTCAGAGCCGGGCCCGCAGGGAAGTCGCAGCGAGGGGCGGTGCGGTCCGGCAGGTGGCGCCGGGCTTCCGGGTTCGCACCGCCCGGCCACACCGCACTCAGTTCAGCGCGGCGAAACTCTCCACCGCCTGGGTCTTGCCGGTGACGATGATGACGTCGCCCTGGGCGATCACCGTCTCGGCGGTGGCGTGGGTGAAACCCTCGCCGGGGCGTTTGATGCCGACGACCGTCACGCCGTACTTGGTGCGGACCCCGCTCTCGCCGAGCGGGACGCCGGTGGCGGCCGCCGGCGCGACGGTCTTGACGAGGGCGTAGTCGTCGTCGAACTCGATGAAGTCCAGCATGCGTCCGGTCACCAGGTGAGCGACGCGCTCGCCCATCTCGTGCTCGGGGAGCACCACGTGGTGCACCCCCAGTCGTTCGAGGATCTGACCGTGCTGCCGGCTGATCGCCTTCGCCCAGATGTTGGGGACGTCGGCCTCCAGCAGGTTGGAGGCGATGAGAATGGACGCCTCGATGTCGGTGCCGATACCGACGACCGCGCTGGTGAACTCGTGCACGCCGAGTTGCCGCAGGACCTCGGGGTCGGTGCAGTCGGCGACCGCCGCGTGGGTGAGGTCGTCGCTGTACTTCTGGACCAGGTGGGGGTCGGTGTCCACGCCGAGCACGTCCCACCCCCGGCTCATCAGCTCGTTGGCCAGCGAACTGCCGAACCGGCCCAGGCCGATCACGGCCACGCGCTGGTCGCCGTACGGGGCGGGGTGTTCGGCCGCCCGCCGCCTGCGGCGGCGCAGGCGCAGGGAGTGCAGGTAGTTACCCAATGACAGGTCGCTCCTCAGGAAGCTGGTAGCGGCGGGTGCGGTCGCGCAGGGCGAGCGCCGAGACGAGGGTGACCGGGCCGAGCCGGCCGACGAACATGAGCACGATGACGATCAGCCGGCCCACGGTCGGCAGATCCCCGGTGATGCCGGTGGACAGTCCCACCGTGCCGAACGCGGACACCGCCTCGAACAGCACCTGTTCGAAGGGCGCGTCGACGACGGAGAGCAGGGCGAGGGTCGCGGTCATCACGAAGCCGACCCCGGCCAGCGCCACGGTCAGCGCCTGGCGCAGCACGTGCGGGGCCAGCCGGCGGCCCATGACCCCGGAGTGGGGTTCACCGCGCACCTCGGCCAGCATCGCGGCGCCCAGCACCGCGAAGGTGCTGACCTTGATGCCGCCCGCGGTGCCGGCGCTGCCGCCGCCGACGAACATCAGCATGCAGGTCAGCAGCAGCGTGGCCGCCGTCATCGAGCCGACGTCCACGCTGTTGAACCCGGCCGTGCGGGACATGGCGGAGTGGAAGAACCCGGCGAGGATCTTCTGGTGCGACGACAACGGCCCGAGGGTCGTGGCGTTGTTCCACTCCAGCACACAGGTCAGCAGGGTTCCGCCGGCGAGCAGGAGGGCCGTGGTGACGACCGTCAGCCGGAAGTGCAGGGACCAGCCACGCCGACCGGTGCGCTGCTTGCGCCGGTGGTGGCGCAGCAGTTCCAGCAGCACGGGAAAACCGATTCCTCCGAGGATCACCGCCACGGCGACGGGCAGTGTCACCCACGCGTCCCGCGCATAGCGCGTGAGGCTGTCGGGGTGCAGCCCGAACCCGGCGTTGTTGAACGCCGACACGGAGTGGAAGAGGCCGAGGTACGTGGCGTCCCCGATCGACTCCCCGTATGCGAAGCGCAGCCGCAGCGCCAGTACGGCCCCCACGGCCAGCTCCACGGCCACGGTGCACCCGGCGACGCCCAGCAGCACGCGCCGTACGTCGCCGATGTCGAGGCTCTTGGTCTCGGCCTGCGCCGTCAGCTGCATACGCAGCCGTAGCTTGCCGGAGAGCAGCAGTCCCAGCAGTGAGGCCATGGTCATGATGCCGAAGCCGCCGACCTGGAAGAGGGCCATGATCACGCCCTGTCCGAAGCCGCTCCAGTAGGTGCCGGTGTCCACGACCGCCAGACCCGTCACGCAGACCGCCGAGGTGGAGGTGAACAGCGCGGTCACCACGTCGGTCCGGATGCCGTCCTGGCTCGCCACGGGCAGCGTCAGCACCGCCGTACCGAGCAGGATCACCGCGCCGAAGGCCGTCACCACGGTGCGGGCGGGGTGGGCCATGACCAGTGCATGCCACACCCGGCCACCGCGCTCGGCGTGTCCCCTCACCCTCCGGCCCTTCCGCCTGTCGGTCACGCGGAGTCCCGCGTACGCGTACGTCGTGGATCCGACAGGTTGACGCCAAGATCCGGCAGGTCACCTTAGCCGAGCCCCTGCCGGGTGGGCAGGCGGGGTCCGATGTCGGCCGGGGAGGGACGGGCGTGCCTGGAGCCCGGCGCGCCCCGGCGTCGCCGCCCCGGGGCGCCCGCGCCCGTACGGCCGGGCGCCGTCACCGCTCGCACCGCCGCGTGCGGGGCGGCGAGTCGGAGGCGGCCCCGTCCCCGCCGGCCCGGGCCGGCCGGATGCTCAGCGGCGGGTCCTGGCCCGCTCCAGAGCCGTGACGCCCACAGCCGCCAGGCCGGTCTGGATGGCCAGTTCGATCCAGTCGACGCCCCTGGTGTCGGCGACCCCGACCCCCGCGGCGATCGCCGTGCCGACGAACGCTGCCGCGATGCCGACGAGGATCGTCCAGAACACGCCGATGTGCTGACGGCCCGGCACGACGAGTCGGCCGAGGACACCGATGACGACGCCGATCACGATCGCGCTGAGAATTCCCGAGATCTCCATGCCAACCCCCTGGATGCCTGCCTCTGCCGAGCGGTCTTCCCCGACTCAGTCTTCCCCCGGGCGGACGGAGCACTCGCTTCGGCGGCGACCCCTGTCCAAGTCGGCCGCTGCCACGGTGAAACCCACCGCCGGAACTTTCCGGCGTGGCCGCTAGTTTCTACGTTGCTGTAGATGAAGCTGGGGCAGCGGGTCGCCGTCGGGCGGCCCGGCCCCGATCGACGTATGGAGTTCTCATGGCCCTGTGGGACCGCATCAAGGAGTCCGCATCGACGATGCAGACTCAGCTCGTGGCGAAGAAGAACGACCTCAAGAGCGGCGCCTTCCGAGACGCGAGCATGGCGATGTGCGCCCTGGTCGCTGCGGCGGACGGCACCATCGACCCCTCCGAGCGGCAACGCGTGGCCCAGCTGATCGCCACCAACGAAGTGCTGCAGAACTTCGACGCCGACGATCTGCGCCGCCGCTTCGAGGACAACCTCACCAAGCTGACCACCGACTTCGCCTTCGGCAAGGTGAGCGTGTTGCAGGAGGTCGCCAAGGCGAAGAAGAAGCCCGCCGAGGCGCGTGCCGTTATCCAGATCGGCATCGTCATCGGGGGCGCAGACGGCGACTTCGACAAGACCGAGCAGGCCGTCGTCCGTGAGGCGTGCTTCACCCTCGAACTGCCGCCGCACGAGTTCGACCTCTGACCGCCCTACCGCCCGCGCCGGGCGCACGCCGACGACACCGGCCCGGCGCGGGCGGGCGACGGCGTGGCGAGCGGGTCGACGCGGGGACGGATCCGGGCACGCCCTGCCGTGCGCCGGCCGGGCCACCGGTTCTGAGGGGCGGGCACCCCGCCGCGCGGCCTTCGGGCCGGGCTCGGTCGCCATGTGACTGAGCGTTGTACTTCTTCGGGCCCGGCTGCGCGCCGCCGTCAACGCGGTCTTCACCCGCCTCTCCCGCCGCAACCAGTCACTGATCGAACGCCAACTCGCCCTGATCGGGGACCTGGAGGACCACGAGACCGACCCGGACCAGCTTGCGAACCTGTTCAAACTGGACCACCTCGCCACACGGGTGCGCCGCAACGGCGAGAACCTGCTGGTGCTCGGCGGCGAGAAACCCGCCCAGCAGTGGGACCGGTCGCTGCCCTCGTCGACGTGGTCCGGGCGGTCGCCTCCGAGGTGGAACAGTACGAGCGCGTCGAGCTGTCCGGGGTCCCGGAGGTGGAGATCGACGGCCCGGCGGTGACCGACCTGGTGCATCTGCTGGGCCGAACTCCTGGAGAAAGCCACCACCTTCTCCTCGCCCCGCTCCCCGGTGCGGGTGACCGCGGTCCGGCTGCCCGACGGGCGGGTCACCGTCGAGATACCCGACCAGGGCATCGGGCTGACGCCCGAGGACTTCGCGGTGCTGAACCACAAGCCGGCGCAGCCGCCGGCCGCGGATGGCGGCGTCTACCAGCACATGGGGCTCTTCGTGGTCGGCAGGCCGGCGGACCGGCACGGCATCACCGTCCGGCTGCGCCCGTCCGGCGCCCGGTCGGGCACCACCTGCCTCGTGACGCCGCCCGCCACGGTCACCCACCGGCCGCCCGGCTCCCCCGCCACCGACACCCTGGCCCTGACCGTCGTCACCGCCGTGTCAGCGCCGGCTGGCACCGGCGGCGTCACCGACGACGAGGACCCGTTCGCCGCTTACGAGGCGTGGGACGACCCGCGGCCCGGCGCTCGCCGCTGAAGCCGGACGGACCCCCCGGCCGCGCCCCCGGGGGCGTACTGCGTGGATGACGGCCCGGTCCACGCCCCTCAAGCGGGCTGCGCCGGCCCGGTGGAGGTGACCACCCACCCCACCGACCACGCCACCGCGGAGGCCGCGTACGCGCAGGCCCCGAGGTGCTCGGCGAGGGCCGGACCCCAGCGGTGGTCCCGGACACGATCAGGACGGCAGTCACGGTCAACGCGTTCCACCGGGTCCCGCCGCCGAGCGGGCATCCGCTGCACCGACCGGGGAACCCGGGGCTCGTCCCCGTCACCAGGAGACGATCATGACCTGGCCCACTCCCTCCCAGGCCGAGGGCGAGCGTGACCCCGAGGACCTGCCCGTCGAGCCGGACCGCACGACCCCGTCCCAGGCCGAAGGTGAGGACGAGGACGAGGACGGCGGACAGACCGACGACGTCGTCTGAGGCCCGCCGCCCGGCCTGACACGACTGACACTCCTCGCCCGCCCGCGCCACTCGTCCGCGTCCGGACGCCCGCCCGCTCACTCGATCTCGTGAGGCCGCCGCCGCGTCCCCCGCCGTGGTCGCCCCGGCCGGTAAGACTGTGCCCGGGACGACCGAGGGGGGTCCGTGGCGCAGCCGCTCGCACATCTTCACAGCCGCCTCCGCAGCAGCCGGTCAGCCCTGCTCACCGCGCTCGTCACGCTGCTCGGAGCCGTCCTCGGCGGAGCGCCGCCGGCCCGTGCCTCGACCTGGACCGTCGTCGCGCCGGGTGTGCTGTACCGGGCGTACGAACTGCGGGCGGCGGCCGGGCCGGCCCGCGCGCACGTGCTGGGCGTCGATCTGACGGACAGCGGGGCGCGGCTCGGCCTGCTCTCTCCTGGGGTGGTGGCGGGCCGGGCAGCCGTCTCCCGGATGGCGGACCGCCGGGGGGCGGTCGCGGGGGTCAACGGGGACTTCTTCGACATCAGCGAGGCACAGCACCCGGGGGTGCCGGCGACGGGTGCGAGCGTCGGTCCGGTGATCGTGGACGGGCGGGTGCTGAAGGGGGCGGTGCCGGACGGCCAGCGGTTCGGGCCCGCGCTGCCGCCGGGGACGTCGACCCGGGACGTCGTCGGCGTCGGTACCGACGGCCGGGCCCGCACGGACAGCCTGTCGTTCTCCGGCTCGGTGGCGACCGGTTCCTGGTGGACCCCGCTGGCCGGGCTCAACCAGTACGCGCTCCCGGAGGACTCGATCGGCGCGTACGACCGCCGTTGGGGCTCGGTCTCCCGGCTGCGGTCGGTCTGCGGCACCGACACCGAGCGGTCCGCGCCGTGCGCCGCGGACGCCTACGAGGTCACGGTGCGCGGGGGTGTGGTGGTGTCGGCCGCGACCGCCCCGGGCAGCGGTCCGATCACCGCGGGCACCACCGTCCTGGTGGGCCGGGAAGCGGGGGCACGGCGGCTGCGCGCGCTGGTCCGGGGGGCCCGGGTGTCGGTGCGGTACGCGCTCACCTCGGCCCGCGGGGTGTCGTACCGCTTCGCGCTGGGCGGCTACCGACTGCTGTCGGGCGGGCGCCCGCTGCCGGGAGTGGACGGCACGACGTCGGCGGTGCGTACCGCCGTCGGGATCGCCGACGGCGGGCGGCGGGTGCTGCTGCTGGCGCTGGACGGCGCTCCGGCCCACCGCTTCGGCCTCACGATCGCCGAGGTCGCGGACGTGCTGCGGGGGCTGGGCGCCACCGAGGGCTTCAGCCTGGACGGTGGCGGCTCCTCGACACTGGTGGCACGCCCGCCGGGAGCGGACTCCGTGACGGTGCGCAACCATCCGGCCGGGGGTGTGGAACGCCCGGTCCCCAACGGCATCGGGGTGTTCTCCCGGTGACCGCTCCGCTCGTCAGGGCCGCAGGCTGCTGACGAGGTCGGCCGTCGCGGTGATGCCGCTGCTGATGGTGGGGGCCATGCTGGTGCCGGCCAGGAAGAAGCCGAGCAGCAGGCAGACCAGCGCGTGCGAGACCTTGAGTCCGCCGTTGCGCAGGAAGATCACTGCCAGGACCAGCAGCAAGAGCACCACCGAGATGGAAATGGCCATCGCCAACCTCCTCCGCTACGTCCGCTTTCGCGGCGTTCGGCCGCAAGTGTGGCGTAGCGGAGGGCGGGTCGGTGCTGCTGAGCCGTAGGCCGATCGGGTGGTGTCCTCGGACGGCGGGTCAGGGGTGGGCGTCGAGGAAGGCCTCCAGCCCCGCGAGGTCGTCGGTGTTGAGGTGATCGACGCCCGCGGCGAGGAGTTCGCCCCACAGGGCGTCGCGGGCGGGGCCGGGCAGGTCGGGGGTGGCCCAGAACCGGACCCGCTGCCCGCGCCGGTGGGCCGCCGCGGCGACGGCGTGCAGCTTGCGGCGTTCGGTGTCCGGGAAGGTGCCGGTGCCGAGCCAGGTGAAGGTGTGCGTCCAGTTGTCACTGATGAGGGGGATGAAGGAGGCGGGCGTGGCGGAGCCGAGGTCGGTGAGGCGCCCGTCGTAGAAGGCACGGCGGACGGTCTGGGCTGCCATGGGCTCTCGGGCGGCGCGGTCCCCGGAGACGACGACGGTGACCGGGCCGGGCCGCACCCGGCCGTGGGCGTACGTCGTGAAGAGGTGGGGGTAGCGGCGCAGCAGTCGGTCGAGGACGAGGTAGGTGGCGACGCCCTCGGTCTTGAGGTCGACGAGCAGTTGCAGCGGCCGTCGCCGACCCCGGTACACGGAGCCGTGGTGGGCCCTGACACGGGCGGCGAGCGGGTCGAGGTAGAGGGCTTCGAGGCTCCGGGCGGGGTCGAGGTCCTCGGGGTCGTGGGCGACCAGAAGCCGGTCCCCGACGAGGTAGACGTCGGCCTCGACGCTGCCGAAGCGGTGATCGAGGGCGTCGAGGAGGGGGCGGTGGTGTTCGTAGTCGTTGTGGGCGTGCGCGCGCCACAACGGGCGGGGGCCGTGGTGCTGTTCGCCGGCCAGCGCGGTGCCGGCGGGCAGCGCGACCGCCCCCGTGAGGGCGGCGCCGAAGGTGGTGAGGGCTCTGCGGCGGGTGGTGAGGGGCATGCGGCTGACTCCCTGTGGACCGGACAGGACCACAGGGAGTATGCGATCGCGATCACCCCAACCAACCCTTCCGGGACAGGAGTTGGCCGGACCGCCGCCACGCGTTCACCCCTTCGGCCGGAACCTCAGGGGGCCTGGAGGCCGACCAGATCGGCCAGAGCGGCGCGGTGCGCGCCCGCGGTGCCGAACGCGATCGAGTCGGCCTTGGCCCGCTTGAGGCAGAGGTGCGCCGGGTGCTCCCAGGTCATGCCGATCCCGCCGTGCAGTTGCAGCGCCTCCTCGGCCGCTCGTACGGCGACGGGTGCCGCGTAGGCCTGGGCGACGGCGACCGCCACGTCCACGTCCCGGCCCGCCGCGAGGGCGCCGGCCGCGTTGCGGGCGGCGGCGCGGAGGCTCACGACCTCCAGCCACAGCTGGGCGAGCCGGTGCTTGAGCGCCTGGAAGCCGCCGACCGGCCGGTTGAACTGCTTGCGGTCCTTGAGGTAGCGGACCGTCTCGGTCAACGACCGGTCGGCGAGCCCCAGTTGCTCGGACGCGAGCAGTCCGGCACCGGCACGCAGGGCGCGCCGAACGGCGGGTTCGGCGGGGCCCAGGCGGCGGGCACCGCGCGCACCGTCCAGGACGACGCGCGCCACCGGCCGGGTCAGGTCCAGGGACGTCTGCGGGACGATCGTCGCGCTGTCGGCGGCGAGGGCGTACAGGCCGCCGTCGTCCGCCGGGACGAGGAGGGTTCCGGCGACGGCCGCGTCCGCGATGCCGGTCAGCTCGCCGTGCAGCGCCCCGTCCCGGACCTCGACGACCGGGAAGGCGGCGCCGGGGGCGGTGTGCAGGCCGACGCAGAGCGCGGCGACGGACGAACCGGTCGCCAGCAGGGTCAGCAGGTCGTCCCCGCCGCACTCCAGCAGTGCCTCGGTGGCGACGACGGCGCTCGTCAGGAACGGCACCGGAGCGACGAACCGCCCCAGCTCCTCCAGGACGACGGCGGCCTCCCGGTGCGTGGCGCCCTGGCCGTCCAGTTCCTCGGGGATCAGCAGGCCGGCCAGGCCCATGCCCTCGGTGAGCGCCTTCCACGCGGCGATGTCGTGCGGGGTGTCGGACTCGGCGCGGGCGATCAGCCCGGCCGTGTCGCAGTGGTCGGCGAGCAGGTCCCGCACCGCGGCGCGCAGCGCCTCTTCCTCCTCGGTGTGGAGGAGATCCGGCTGTGTACTCATCGGGCGAGGTCCTTCCAGGCGACGTCCTTGTCGGTGCGCGGCTCGGCGGGCAGGCCCAGGACGCGCTCGGCGACGATGTTCAGCAGGACCTCGCTGGTCCCGCCCTCGATGCTGTTGCCCTTGGAGCGCAGGTAGCGGTAGCCGGCCTCACGGCCGGTGAAGTCCACCAGTTCCGGGCGGCGCATGGTCCAGTCGTCGTACAACAGGCCCTCTTCGCCCAGGAGTTCCACCTCAAGGCCGCTGATCTCCTGGTTGAGGCGGGCGAAGGCGAGCTTCATGCCGGCGCCCTCGGGGCCGGGCTGGCCGACGGCGAGCTGCTGGCGCAGCCGTTCGCCGGTGAGCCGGGTGACCTCGGCCTCGACCCAGAGCCGCAGGAGGCGCTGGTGCAGGTCGTGGGTGCGCAGTTCCGGGCGTTCGCGCCAGGTCTTCGCGACGGGGCCGATCATGCCGCCCTCGCGGGGCAGCCGCATGCCGCCGATGGCGACGCGTTCGTTGTTGAGCGTGGTCTGGGCGACCCGCCAGCCGTCGCCCACCTCGCCGAGCCGGCGGTCGTCGGGGATGGGGACGTCGGTGAGGAACACCTCGTTGAACTCGGCCTCGCCGGTGATCTGGCGCAGCGGGCGCACCTCGACGCCCGGGTCGGTCATGTCGCACAGGAAGTAGGTGATCCCGGCGTGCTTGGGGACGTCCGGGTCGGTGCGGGCGATAAGGATGGCCCAGCGGGCGACGTGGGCGCTGGACGTCCACACCTTCTGTCCGTTGACGACCCAGGTGTCGCCCTCGCGCACGGCGCGGGTGCCGAGCGCGGCGAGGTCGGATCCGGCACCCGGTTCGCTGAAGAGCTGGCACCACACCTCTTCGCCGGTCCACAGGGGGCGCAGGAACCGCCGCTTCTGCTCCTCGGTGCCGTACTTCAGGATCGTGGGGGCGGCCATGCCGAGGCCGATGCCGATGCGGCGCGGGTCGTTGTCGGGGGCGCCGGCGGCCTCCAGTTCGGCATCGACGACGGCCTGCAGGGAACGGGCGGCGCCGAGTCCGCCGAGACCCTCGGGGAAGTGCACCCAGGCCAGGCCGGCGTCGAAGCGGGCGCGCAGGAAGTCCAGGCGGTCGGTGGTGGCGGGCGGGTGCGCGGCCAGCAGTCGCGCGGTGCGGGCCCTGAGTTCTGCTGCGTCGGTCATGCTGCGTCCTCCATGAGTACCGCGACCCTGCCGGTGGTGACGCCGTCGGCGACCCGCTGCACGGCCGCGGCGGCCCCGCCCAGCGGCACCCGGTCGCTCACCAGCGGCCGGATGGCGCCGCGTGCGGCGAGTTCGGTGAGCTGTTCGTGGCAGTGCTGGACCAGTTTCGGGTTCTTGGTGTTGTACAGGCCCCAGTGCAGGCCGAGGATCGCGTAGTTCTTCACCAGGGCGTGGTTGAGGGCGGGGGTGGGAATCGTGCCGCCGGCGAAGCCGACGACCACGATCCGGCCCTCGAAGGCGACGACCTTGGCGGACTGTGCGTAGGCCTCGCCGCCGACGGGGTCGTAGATCACGTCGGCGCCCCGGCCGCCGGTGGCCTCCTTCACGGCGGCGACGACGTCCTCGGCACGCCGGTCGACGACGACGTCGCAGCCCAGGTCGCGGGCGACGGCGGCCTTCTCCGCGCCGCCGACCACGCCGATGACGGTGGCGCCGGCGGCCTTGCCCAGTTGCACGGCCGCGCTGCCGACCCCGCCCGCGGCGGCGTGCACCAGCAGGGTCTCCCCGGCTTCCAGACGCGCCCGGCGGTGCAGCCCGAACCAGCCGGTCTGGTAGCCGATGTGCAGGGCGGCCGACTCCGCGTCGTCGAGGCCGGCGGGGGCGGGCAGGAGGGCGGCGGCGTCGGCGACGGCGTACTCGGCGAAGCCGCCGTGCGGCAGCGCGGGGGTGGCGAGCACCCGGCGGCCGTCCGGGGTCTCGCCGCAGATCTCCACACCGGGGGTGAAGGGCAGCGGCGGCCGGACCTGGTAGTGGCCCCGGCACATCAGCACGTCCGGGAAGTTGATGTTCGCGGCGCGCACCTTGAGCAGGACCTGGCCCTCGCCGGGGGTGGGCCGCTCGACCTCGCCGAGCCGCATCACCTCGCTCGGCTCGCCGTTCTCGTGCACCTGCCATGCCTGCATGCGGAGCCTCCACGGGACTGCTTCGTCTGACCGGGTCGATCGCATACTAAGCGGTCGCTTGCCGATCAGGGAACAGTCGCGGAGGTCACTTCCCGGAGGCCGGCCGCGCCCGGACGTGCATCCGCTCCCCCTGCGGCCCGAACAGGCTGAGGAACTCCACCGGCCCCTGCCCCGTCGACCCGAACCAGTGCGGCACGCGGGTGTCGAACTCGGCGGCCTCCCCGGCCGTCAGCACCACGTCGTGCTCGCCGAGGACGACCCGCAGCCGCCCGGACAGGACGTAGAGCCACTCGTAGCCCTCGTGGGTGCGCGGTTCGGGTTCCGCCTGCTGCTGCGGCACGAGGATCTTGAACGCCTGGAGGCCGCCGGGCTGCCGGGTGAGCGGGATGTAGGTCCGCCCGTGCCGCACGATCGGTTCGGCCCGCACCCTGGGGTCACCGACCGGCGGGGCGCCGACCAGTTCGTCCAGCGGCACCTGGTGGGCCTGGGCGATCGGCAACAGCAGTTCCAGGCTGGGCCTGCGCAGTCCGGACTCCAGGCGGGACAGGGTGCTCACGGAGATCCCGGTCGCCTCGGACAGCCCCGCGAGCGTCACCTCCCGCTCCTTGCGGATCCGTCGCAGCCTCGGACCGACCTCGGCGAGCACATCATCGGTAGTCATGACATCTATTGCAGGAACGGCAAACAAGCTTGTCAATTCCGCACCCTCACGGCGACCGTGTCCGCATGACCGAGACCTACGAAGTGATCGTGATCGGCGGCGGCGCGGCGGGCCTGTCCGCGGCGCTGGTCCTGGGCCGGGCCCGGCGCCGCACCCTCGTCGTCGACGCGGGTGAGCCGCGCAACGCCCCAGCCGCCCACATGCAGGGCTTCCTCTCCCGGGACGGCATGGCGCCCGCGGAGTTCCTCGCCGTCGGGCGCGAGGAGATCGCCCGTTACGGCGTGGAGCTGGTCCGCGACCGGGCGGTGGACGCCCGCCGCGATACCGGAGCTCCGCCCGCGGGCCGGGATCGGGGCTTCGCCGTCACCCTGGCGGGCGGACCGACTGTGCGCGCCCGACAGCTGGTCGTCGCGACCGGCCTGAAGGACGAGCTGCCCGAGGTGCCGGGCCTCGCCGAGCGGTTCGGGCGGGATGTGCTGCACTGCCCGTACTGCCACGGCTGGGAGGTGCGCGACAAGGCGTTCGGCGTGCTCGCGACCACGCCGATGAGCGTGCACCAGGCGCTGATGGTCACCCAGTGGTCGAAGGACGTGACGTTCTTCCTGCACTCGGTGGCCTCGGACGAGCTGTCCGACGACGATCTGCGGCGGCTCGCGGCGGCCGGGGTGAAGGTGGTGCCGGGCGAGGTGGCGGGCCTGGTCGTCGAGGACGACCGGCTCACCGGCGTGCGCCTCGCCGGCGGCGCCCCCTCTGGGGGAAGCGCGGTCCACGCCCGCGACGTGCTGTTCGTGGCTCCGAGGGCGGTGCCCCGGACCGGACTGCTGGAACGGCTCGGCGCCGAAATGCGCGAGACACCGTTCGGCCGCTACCCGGTGATCGACGAGCGGGGCCTGACGACCGTGCCCGGCCTGTGGGCGGCGGGAAACGCCAGCGGCTTCTCCGAACAGGTGGTCAACGCGGCCAGCCGCGGCTACCGGGCCGGCGCGGCGATCAACGGGGAGCTGCTGATGAGCGACCTGGACTCCGCGGTGGGGAGGTAACCGCCGCGCGGGCGTTGCACCATGGCTGCATGTTGCTGATCCGGCTCGCCGACGTGTCCCGGGAGGTCGCCGCCACCTCGGCGCGCTCCCGCAAGATCGCACTGCTCGCCGACCTGTTCCGCGAGGCGGGCCCCGAGGACGTGCCGGTCGTGATCCCGTATCTGGCGGGCCGGCTCCCCCAGGGCCGCCTGGGCGTGGGCTGGAAGGTGCTGGGCCGGCCGGTCGCCCCGGCGCCGGAGCCGTCGCTGACCGTGCGCGAGGTGGACGCCCGCCTCACCGAGCTGGGCAAGGTGTCCGGCCCCGGCTCCCAGGGCGAACGCACCCGGTTGGTCGGCGCGTTGATGGGCGCGGCCACCGAGAGCGAGCAGCGCTTCCTGGTCGGCCTGCTGACCGGCGAGGTCCGGCAGGGCGCGCTGGACGCGCTGGCCGCGGAGGGGCTGGCCCGGGCGACGGGAGCGCCGGCGGACGAGGTGCGGCGGGCGGTGATGCTGGCCGGGGGGCTGCAGCCGGTCGCCGAGGCGCTCCTCGCGGACGGACCGCAGGCGGTGGACCGGTTCCGGCTGACCGTCGGCCGCCCGGTGCTGCCGATGCTCGCGCACACCGCGTCCTCGGTGGCCGAGGCGGTGGAGCGGCTGGGCGACTGCGCGGTGGAGGAGAAACTGGACGGCATCCGCGTCCAGGTCCACCGCGACGGCGACGACGTGCGCCTGTACACCCGCACCCTGGACGACATCACCGACCGGCTGCCCGAACTGACCGCCGTCGCACGGGAACTGGGCGGCGGCCGGTTCATCCTGGACGGCGAGGTGATCGCCTTCGACGAGCGGGGCCGGCCCCGCTCCTTCCAGGAGACCGCCGGGCGGGTCGGTTCGCGGGTGGACGTGGCGACGGCCGCGCTGGCGGTTCCGGTCTCGCCGGTGTTCTTCGACGTGCTGTCGGTGGACGGCCGCGATCTGCTCGACCTGCCGTTCACCGAGCGGCACGCGGAGCTGGCCCGGCTGGTCCCCGAGCCGATGCGGGTGCGCAGGACGGTGGTGGCGGGGCCGCAGGACGTGCCGTCGGCCCGGGAGTTCCTGGCGGACGCCCTGCGCCGCGGTCACGAGGGGGTGGTGGTCAAGGCCCTCGACGCGCCCTACAGCGCGGGCCGGCGCGGCGCCTCGTGGCTGAAGGTGAAGCCCGTGCACACCCTCGACCTGGTAGTCCTGGCCGCCGAGTGGGGACACGGCCGGCGCACCGGCAGGCTCTCCAACCTCCACCTCGGCGCCCGCACGGCCGACGGCGGCCTCGCCATGCTCGGCAAGACCTTCAAGGGCATGACCGACACGATGCTGGCCTGGCAGACCGAGCGCCTCCAGCAGCTCGCGGTCGAGGACGACGGCCAGGTGGTCACCGTACGCCCGGAACTCGTCGTGGAGATCGCCTACGACGGTCTGCAGCGCTCCACCCGCTACCCGGCCGGCGTGACCCTGCGTTTCGCGCGCGTGGTGCGCTACCGGGAGGACAAGCGTCCCGAGGACGCCGACACGGTGGACACCCTGCTGGCCGCCCACCCGGAGGTGCGGCCGTGACAGCCGGGCGACACAGCGCCGGACTGCTGCTGTTCCGGCACGCCGGCGGCGGGCTGGAGGTGCTGCTCGGCCATATGGGTGGTCCGTTCTTCGCCCGGAAGGACGCCGGGGCGTGGACGGTGCCGAAGGGCGAGTACGAAGCCGGTGAACCCGCCTGGGACGCGGCCCGCCGCGAGTTCCGCGAGGAACTGGGGGTGGCGCCGCCGGACGGCGAGGCGATCGGCCTCGGGGAGGTGCGCCAGCGGGGCGGCAAGGTGGTCACCGCCTGGGCCGTGGAGGCCGACCTGGACCCGGCGAGCGTGGTCCCGGGCACCTTCACGATGGAGTGGCCGCCCCGCTCGGGCCGCGTGGCGGAGTTCCCCGAACTGGACCGGGTCGCCTGGCACGGCCTGGACCGCGCCCGGGAGCTGATCGTCACCGCCCAGCGCGCGTTTCTCGACCGGCTGGCGGAGCACTCGGCCTGAGCGGCCGGGTACGCGTTGCGGCGGGCCCCGCCGCGCGGGAAGGTCGAAGCACAGTCAGCATCTCAGGAGGTCGGTCATGCCCATCGCGACGGTGAACCCGGCGAACGGCGAGACGCTCAAGACGTACGAGCCCATGGGCGAGGAGGAGCTGGAGCGCCGGCTCCAGCTCGCGGAGGCCACGTTCCGGACCTACCGGACGACGTCGTTCGCCGAGCGCGCCCGGCTGCTGACCCGGGCCGCCGAACTCCTCGACGAGGACCAGGCTGACATCGCCCGGACGATCACCACGGAGATGGGCAAACCGATCGTGCAGGCCCGCGCGGAGGCGGCCAAGTGCGCCAAGGCGATGCGCTGGTACGCCGAGCACGCGCCGGGACTGCTCGCCGACGAGGAGCCGGCCGAGGCCGACGTGAAGGACTCGGGTGCCTCACGGGTCGTGGTGCGCTACCGGCCGCTGGGCCCCGTCCTCGCGGTCATGCCGTGGAACTTCCCGCTGTGGCAGGTGGTCCGGTTCGCCGCGCCGGCGCTGATGGCGGGCAACGTGGGCCTGCTCAAGCACGCCTCGAACGTGCCGCAGACCGCCCTGTACCTGGAGGAGCTGTTCCACCGGGCGGGCTTCCCCGAGGGCTGCTTCCAGACGCTGCTGGTCGGCTCGGCCGCGGTGGACGAGATCCTGCGCGACGAGCGGGTCAAGGCCGCCACGCTCACCGGCAGCGAGCCCGCAGGCCGGGCCGTCGCCGCCACCGCCGGAGAGATGATCAAGAAGACCGTGCTGGAGCTGGGCGGCAGCGACCCGTTCGTCGTCATGCCGTCCGCCGACCTGGACCGGGCCGCCGAGGTCGCGGTGAACGCGCGGGTGCAGAACACCGGGCAGTCGTGCATCGCCGCCAAGCGCTTCATCGTCCACTCGGAGGTGTACGACGCGTTCACCGAGCGGTTCGTCGACGGGATGAAGGCGCTGAAGGTGGGCGACCCGATGGACGAGGCAACCCAGGTGGGGCCGCTGTCCAGCGAGCGGGGCCGGGACGATCTGGAGGAACTGGTCGACGACGCGCGCCGCGCGGGGGCGACGGTGCTGTGCGGCGGCCACCCGCTGCGCCGGCCGGAGCTGCCCGGCTGGTACTACCCGCCGACCGTCCTGGCCGGCATCACCCGGGAGATGCGCATTCACCGGGAGGAGGCGTTCGGGCCGGTGGCCACCCTGTACCGGGCCGCCGATCTCGACGAGGCGGTACTGATCGCCAACGACTCGCTGTTCGGGCTGAGCTCCAACGTGTGGACGCGCGACGAGGCGGAGGCCGAGCGGTTCGCCCGGGATCTGGCGGCCGGCGGCGTGTACGTCAACGGCATGACCGTGTCCCATCCGGCGTTCCCGTTCGGCGGCGTGAAGCGGTCGGGGTACGGGCGTGAGCTGTCCGGGCACGGAATCCGGGAGTTCTGCAACATCACGACGGTTTGGCACGGTGCGTGAGGATCGCGCGGCTACGATCTGCGCTTGTGAACCGCGAAGTGACTCTGCCCCTGATCGTCGACGACCAAGGCTCCCTGCAGGTGGCGGCCGCGGATGTGAGCAGGTTGCTGCGGACCGTGGGGACGCGGTGGGTGCGGCTCGTGGAGGCCGGGGAGGATCTGGACGAGGACACGGTGGCCGCGCTCACGATCGAGCTCGCCAAGCTCGCCGACCGCATCGACGTGGCCTGTATCGCGCACAGCAGCGGGGCGCCGTAGTCCCCTCGTTGGAGTAGCAACACGCGAGATCGTCGCCCTCCCGGGTGATCGTGGGTGGAGCACCTTCTGAGGTGAACCACCTTCGAAAGCAGGCACGGTTCATGGCGACTCTGTGCAGACCCTCGGTGTCCGTCCCGGAGCATGTGATCACGATGGATCAGACGCTGGAGCTGGCGCGCTCCCGTCACGCGGATCATCCTCAACTGCCGCTGGCGTTCCGGTTGATCGAGAACACGGGAGTGAAGACGCGGCACATCGTGCAGCCCGTCGAGGAGACCCTCAGGCACCCCGGCTCCGAGGAGCGCAACAAGCTGTACGCGAAGGAGGCCAAGGCCCGCGTGCCGGCAGTCGTCCAGCGGGCGCTCGACGACGCGGAGCTGCTCACCACCGACATCGACGTGATCGTCTACGTCTCGTGCACGGAGTTCATGATGCCCTCGATGACGGCCTGGCTGATCAACGAGATGGGTTTCGACAACACGACCCGCCAGATACCCATCGCCCAGCTGGGCTGCGCGGCCGGCGGCGCGGCGATCAACCGGGCTTCTGCACGGCCTATTCCGAGGCCGACGCCCTCATCGTGGCCTGCGAGTTCTGCTCGCTGTGCTACCAGCCCACCGACCTCGGTGTCGGCTCGCTGCTCTCCAACGGCCTGTTCGGCGACGGCATCGCGGCCGCCGTGGTGCGCGGCCGGGGCGGTGAGGGTGTCCGGCTGGAGCGCAACGGCTCGTACCTGATCCCGAAGACCGAGGAGTGGATCATGTACGACGTTCGGGCCACCGGGTTCCACTTTCTGCTGGACAAGCGGGTGCCGACCACCATGGAGCCGCTGGCCCCGGCGCTTCGCGACCTGGCCGGGTCCCACGGCTGGGACGCCTCCGACCTGGACTTCTACATCGTGCACGCGGGCGGCCCCCGCATCCTCGACGACCTGAGCAGGTTCCTGCGGGTCGATTCGCAGGCCTTCCGGTTCAGCCGCGCCACGCTGACCGAGTACGGCAACATCGCCAGCGCCGTCGTGCTGGACGCGCTGCGCCGGCTGTTCGAGGAGGGCGGCGTCCGGAACCGGGCGCGCGGACTGCTCGCCGGGTTCGGTCCCGGCATCACCGCGGAGATGGCCGTCGGCCACTGGACCTGCGAGGACGAGACGACATGAGCGACGAGACACTCACCGACAGCCGCCCCCCGGTCCGGCAGTGGCCCGCCCTGGACCTGACCGGTGCGGACTTCGACCCGGTGCTGACGGAGCTGATGGCCGAGGGACCGGTCACCCGGATCCGGCTGCCCAACGGCGAGGGCTGGGCCTGGCTGGCCACCCGGATGGACGATGTGCGCACGGTCACCAACGACCCGCGCTTCAGCCGGGAGGCGGTCATGGACCGTCCGGTCACCCGGCTCGCCCCGCACTTCATCCCGGGCCGGGACGCGGTGGGCTTCCTCGACCCGCCCGACCACACCCGGCTGCGCCGCGCGGTGGCCGCCGCGTTCACCGCGAAGGGTGTGGAGCGCGTCCGTGAGCGGGCGCGCGGCATGCTCGACGAGCTCGTGGAGGAACTGCTGTGCGACGGCCCGCCGGCCGATCTGACCGAGGCGGTGCTCGGACCGTTCCCCATCGCGGTGATCTGCGAGCTGATGGGCGTCCCGGCCGCGGACCGGCAGTCCATGCACACCTGGACCCAGCTGATCCTGTCGTCCTCGCACGGCGCCCATGTCTCCGAGCGGGCCAAGGAGGAGATGGGCGCCTACTTCTCCGACCTGATCGGGCAGCGCGAGGGCAGCACCGGCGAGGACGTCACCTCGCTGCTGGGCGCGGCCGTGGGCCGGTGCGAGGTGTCGCTGAGCGAGGCGGTGGGCCTGGCGGTGCTGCTGCAGATCGGCGGCGAGGCGGTGACCAACAACAGCGGCCAGATGTTCTATCTGCTGCTGACCCGACCGGAGCTCGCCGACCGGCTGCGCACGGACCCGGCGATCCGCCCCCAGGCCATCGAGGAGCTGCTGCGCCTCATCCCGCACCGCAACGCGGTCGGGCTGTCCCGGATCGCCCTGGAGGACGTGGAGATCGGCGGCGTGCGCATCCGCGAAGGGGACGCGGTCTACGTGTCGTACCTGGCGGCCAACCGCGACCCGGAGGTCTTCCCGGACCCGGAGACGATCGACCTCACGCGCGCGCCGAACCCGCACGTCGCCTTCGGCTTCGGGCCGCACTACTGTCCGGGCGGGATGCTGGCCCGGCTGGAGTCGCAGTTGTTGATGGACGCGCTGCTGGACGGTGTCCCGAGGCTGCGGCCGGCGGTCGCTCCGGAGCAGGTGCCGTTCCGCAGGGGCGCGCTGATCCGGGGCCCCGAGGCCCTGCCGGTCACGTGGTGATCCGCCGGTGACCGCGACCGAGGGCCTGCTGGTGCCGCCGGGGCACGGCCGGATCGTCGACACCCCTGCCCAGCGCGTCACCTTCAAGGTGACCGGCAGTCACTCCCGTACCGCCTCCACCTTCGAGGTGGAGGTGCCGCCGGGCTTCGACGTCGGTGCCCATGTGCACACCCGCAGCGAGGAGTTGTTCTACGTGCTGGAGGGCGAGCTGGACGTGCTCGCCTTCGAGCCGCGGGTGCGCACGCCCGACCACTGGCAGCGCTGGGAGTCCGCTGCGGGCCACCGGGTGGTACGGGCGACGCCGGGCACGGTGATCGTCGTACCGCCCGGGCGCCCGCACGCGTTCGCGAACCCGACGGACGCCCCCGCCAGGATGTTGTTCCAGGCGTCCCCGCCGCCCGACCACGAGCGGTACTTCGAGGAGCTGCTGGAGATCCTGGGCGGGGGCGGGCCGCCCGACCACGCGGCGATCGCAAAGCTGCGGGCGCGGTACGACATCGAGCAGCTGACCCCGTTGCGCCACCGCTAGCGGATCGGCGTCCCCGACAGCGTCCGGGCGATCACCAGCCGCTGGATCTCGCTGGTGCCTTCGAAGATGGTGTAGATGGCGCTGTCGCGGTGCATGCGCTCCACCGGGTACTCGCGGGTGTAGCCGTTGCCGCCGAGGATCTGGATCGCCTGTGCGGTGACCTTCTTGGCGGTCTCGCTGGCGAACAGCTTGGACATCGAGCCCTCGGCCGCCGTGAACGGCTTGCCGTTGACCGCCATCCAGGAGGCGCGCCAGACCAGCAGCCGGGCGGCGTCGATCTGCGTGCGCATGTCGGCGAGCTGGAAGGCGACGCCCTGGTTGTCGATGATCGGGCGGCCGAACTGCTCGCGGGTCGTCGCGTAGTCGAGGGCGACCTCGTAGGCGGCGCGGGCGGTGCCGACCGCCATGGCACCGACGGCCGGGCGGGACGCCTCGAAGGTGGCCATCGCCGCGTTCTTGACGCGCTCACCGCCGGCCTTCGCCCGCTCCCGGGCCCGGGCGAGGCGCTCGTCCAGCTTCTCCTTGCCGCCGAGCAGGCAGGAGCCCGGGACGCGTACGTCGTCGAGGACGACCTCGGCGGTGTGCGAGGCGCGGATGCCGTGCTTCTTGAACTTCTGGCCCTGGGTCAGGCCGGGCGTGTCCGGCGGGACGATGAAGGAGGCGTGGCCCTTGGAGCCCAGCTCCGGGTCGACGACGGCGACGACCACGTGGACGTTGGCAATGCCGCCGTTGGTCGCCCAGGTCTTGGTGCCGTTGATCACCCATTCGTCCTTGGCCTCGTCGTACACCGCGCGGGTGCGCATGGAGGCGACGTCGGAGCCGGCGTCGGGTTCGGAGGAGCAGAACGCGGCGACCTTGACGTCGCTCGCGTCCCCGTACATCTGGGGGATCCAGGTGCCGATCTGCTCCTCGGTGCCGTTGGCGAGGACGCCGACGGCGGCGAGGCCGGTGCCGACTATGGAGAGCGCGATGCCCGCGTCGCCCCAGAACAGCTCCTCCATCGCCATGGGGATGCCGAGGCCGGTGGGGTCGAAGTACTGCTGGGCGTAGAAGTCGAGGGAGTAGATGCCGACCTTGGCGGCCTCCTGGATGACCGGCCAGGGAGTCTCCTCACGCTCGTCCCATTCGGCGGCCGCGGGGCGGATGACGTCGGCGGCGAATCCGTGCAGCCAGTCCCGGACCTCCTTCTGTTCGTCGTTGAGCTCCATGGTGAACTCGGCCATGTCCCCTCCAGCGGCGGCACACCGACGTGCCGTATCGTGTTACTAGCGGTAACGCGAGTGTGTTACCGGCCGGTAGGAAAAGTCAACTCCTGATGACAGCTCGGCATCCCGTTCGAGGTGTCCCCGCCGTCAGGTGCTAGTTTGCGCAGGCGTCACCGAATCAGCACGGGTGGGGAGAGCACATGGACACCACGCAGCGCAGCGACCAGCAGCGGTCCGCCGACCGCCGACGGCGCGAGCTGCTGGAGGCCGCGGACCGGGTGGTGCTCCGGGACGGCCCGCAGGCGTCGATGAACGCCATCGCCGCCGAGGCGGGCATCACCAAGCCCATCCTCTACCGCCACTTCGGCGACAAGGGCGGGCTCTACGCGGCCCTGGCCAAGCGGCACACCGACGCGCTGCTGGACTCGCTGCGGGCGGCGCTGGACGCGCCCGCCGACCGGCGCGAGCGGGTCGAGGCCACCCTCGACACCTACCTCGGGGCGATCGAGGCGCGACCCCAGGTGTACCGCTTCCTGATGCACCCGGCCGAGGGCTCGCAGAGCGGCGACCAGGGCTTCGACGTCGGCAAGCACAGCGCCCCGCTGCTGCGGCGGATGGGCGAGGAGCTCGCGCAGGTCATCGAGGAGCGGCTGGATCTCGGGCCGGCGAGTCAGCAGCTCGCCCGCGTGTGGGGCCACGGCATCGTCGGCATGATGCACGCGGCCGGGGACTGGTGGCTGGGCGAGCGTCCCTGCTCCCGCGCCGAGCTGGTACGGAGCCTGGCGGACCTGCTGTGGGGGCGGCTGGCGGCGGCCGGCGACAAGATGGGCGGTCCCGGTTTCTGAGCCGCGCTCAGCGGGGCGGGGAACACACCCGCGCCGCCCCCTCGCGCGGATTCACCGCGCCCACGGCGCTCGGGCGGCCCGACGCAGCACCCTCCGCCTGCGCCACCCCGTGAGGCGGTCCACATAGAGCGTGCCGTCCAGGTGGTCCACCTCGTGCTGGAGGCACCGGGCGAAGAACCCGGTCCCGTGCACGGTCACCGGCTCCCCCGTCACCGTGCGGCCCTCGACGACCGCGTGGTCGTACCGCTCCGTGCCCGCCTCCAGCCCCGGCAGGGACAGGCAGCCCTCGGGGCCGCGGAGCACCACGCCGTCCGCCTCGACCAGGCGCGGGTTCACGAGGTGGCCCAGGTGGCGGACGTCCTCGTCGTCGGGGCAGTCGTAGACGAAGACCCGCAGCCGCTCCCCCACTTGGCTGGCGGCAAGGCCCACTCCGCGAGCCGCGTACATCGTCGCGAACAAATCCTCCACGAGCGCCGCGAGTTCCGGACCGAAGTCCGTGACATCCTTGCAGGGCTCGTGCAGCACCGGGTTGCCGAGCAGGGTGAGGGGCCGGACGCGCCCGCGGGCGCCCGGGATCGAGCCGTGTCGCATGGCCGCAAGGGTACGGTCCTCACTGCCCACGCCACCGCCGCGCGCGCGTGGGCCGGGATTCGGGAGTGTGAATGGATCTCGATAGGCTGACCACCCACCACGGTGCCGTCAGGCTTCAGGCGCGGCGCGAACGCAAGGAGGATCGAGAACTGATGGCAGGCAACTCGGACCCGCTGACGCCACGGGCCAAGCTGGCCGTGACCGCGGGCAAGGCGGTCGCTGCGGCATCCCGCGCCGCCGGGCGCGGCAGCGGATCGGTGATCGGCGGCCGGGTCGCGCTGAAACTCGACCCCGACCTCCTCGCCCGGCTCGCCCAGCACCTGGACGTGATCCTGGTCTCGGCGACCAACGGCAAGACCACCACCACCCGGCTGATCGCCGAGGCCCTGCGCGCCGCGGGCCCCGTCGTCTCCAACGCCCTCGGCGCCAACATGCCGGCCGGCATCACCTCGGCCCTGGCCGGCGGCTCGGACGCCAAGTTCGGCGTCATCGAGGTCGACGAGAAGTACCTCGCCGGGGTGGCCCGGGACACCGCGCCCAAGTGCATCGCGCTGCTCAACCTCTCCCGGGACCAGCTGGACCGCGCCGCCGAGACCCGCATGCTCGCCGAGAACTGGCGCGAGGGGCTCGCCGGGTCCAAGTCGGTCATCGTGGCCAACGCCGACGACCCGCTGGTCGTGTGGGCCGCATCCTCCTCGCCCAACGTGGTGTGGGTCGCCGCCGGGCAGATGTGGAAGGACGACGCCTGGTCCTGCCCGTCCTGCGGCGGTGTGATGCAGCGGCCGGGCGAGGACTGGTTCTGCGGCGAGTGCGGCTTCCGTCGGCCGACGCCGAGCTGGGTGCTGTCCGGGGACCACGTCCTCGACCCGCACGGCTCCGCGTGGCCCATCCACCTCCAGCTCCCGGGCCGCGCCAACAAGGCCAACGCGGCCAGCTCCGCCGCCGTCGCGGCCGTCTTCGGCGTCCCGCCGCAGGTGGCCCTGGAGCGCATGTACCAGGTGCAGGCGGTCGCCGGGCGCTACGACGTGGTGCAGTTCATGCAGCGCGACCTGCGGCTGCTGCTGGCGAAGAACCCGGCCGGCTGGCTGGAGACCTTCAGCCTGATCGATCCGCCGCCCACCCCGGTGATCCTGTCCGTCAACGCCCGCGGCGCCGACGGCACCGACACCTCCTGGCTGTGGGACGTGGACTACACGCGTCTGACCGGCCACCCGATCTTCGTCATCGGCGACCGGAGGCTGGACCTCGCCGTGCGGCTGGAGGTCGCGGGCCAGCACTTCCAGGTGTGCGACACCCTCGACCAGGCGGTGCAGCAGGCGCCGCCCGGCCGGATCGAGGTCATCGCGAACTACACCGCCTTCCAGGACCTGCGCCGCCGCGTCGGCAACTGACACACAGGGGACTTACGTGAGCGACAACCAACTGCGGGTCGTCTGGGTCTACCCGGACCTGCTCAGCACCTACGGCGACCAGGGCAACGTGCTGGTCGTGGAGCGCCGGGCCCGGCAGCGCGGCCTGGACGTGGCACGCCTCGACGTGCGCAGCGACCAGCCGATCCCCACCTCCGGCGACATCTACCTCATCGGCGGCGGCGAGGACCGGCCGCAGCGGCTGGCCGCGGAGCGGCTGCGGCGGGACGGCCACCTGTACCAGGCGGTGAACAACGGCGCGATCGTGTTCGCGGTGTGCGCCGGCTACCAGATCCTCGGCCACGAGTTCGTCAACGACCTCGGCCAGCGCCAGCCGGGCCTCGGCCTGCTCGACGTCACCACGGTGCGCGGCGAGGGCGAGCGGTGCGTCGGCGACGTCCTCGGCGACATCGACCAGCCCCTGGGCCTGCCGCCGCTGACCGGGTTCGAGAACCACCAGGGCATCACCCACCTCGGCCCCACCGCCCGCCCCCTGGCCCGGGTCCGCCTCGGCCGGGGCAACGGCACCGGCGACGGCACCGAGGGCGCGTACAACGACACCGTCTTCGGTACGTACATGCACGGCCCGGTGCTCGCCCGCAACCCGCAGATCGCGGACCTGCTGCTGAAGCTGGCCCTGGACGTCAACGCGCTGCCGCCGACCGACGACCGCTGGTACGAGGCGCTGCGCAACGAGCGCATCGCGGCGGCGCAGCAGCCCGCGTGACCGGCGGTCGCGCGACCGGGCTGTTCACCTGATCTTCGGGGCACCGTCAGCAGCCCGTCTGACGGTGCATCCGCGCAGGTGAGCGGGGCCGTCCAGCAGGCGGACGCACGGTACGGCCCCGCCCCCTCCTGACGCTAGGGTGGCGGGGATTCGTGCCGGACGACGGGGTCCGGTCCCCGCGCCCACATGGAGAAGGTTGTTTCGGGCTATGCGCATTGGTGTCCTCACGTCCGGCGGCGACTGTCCCGGCCTGAACGCCGTCATCCGGTCCGTCGTACACCGTGCCGTCGCCGACCACGGCGACGAGGTCATCGGCTTCCGCGACGGCTGGAAGGGCCTCCTGGAGTGCGACTACCTCAAGCTCGACCTGGACGCGGTGGGCGGCATCCTCGCCCGCGGCGGCACCATCCTCGGCTCCTCCCGGGTCCAGCCCTCGCACCTGCGCGACGGCGTGGAGCGGGCCCGCGGCCACGTCGAGGAACTGGGTCTCGACGCGATCATCCCGATCGGCGGTGAGGGCACCCTGAAGGCGGCCCGGCTGATGTCGGACGCCGGTCTGCCCGTCGTGGGCGTGCCGAAGACCATCGACAACGACATCGCGGTCACCGACGTCACCTTCGGTTTCGACACGGCCGTCGGCGTCGCCACGGACGCCCTGGACCGACTGAAGACGACCGCCGAGTCGCACCAGCGGGTGCTGGTCGTGGAGGTCATGGGCCGCCACACCGGCTGGATAGCGCTGCACTCCGGGATGGCGGCCGGCGCGCACGCCATCGTGGTGCCGGAGCGGCCGTTCGACATCGAGGAGCTGACCCGGCGGGTCGGTGAGCGGTTCGAGGCGGGCAAGCGGTTCGCGATCGTCGTCGCCGCCGAGGGTGCCAAGCCGCGGCCCGGCACCATGACCTTCGACGAGGGCGGCAAGGACATCTACGGGCACGAACGGTTCGCCGGCATCGCGCGCCAGCTCTCCATCGAGCTGGAGCAGCGGCTCGGCAAGGAGGCGCGGCCGGTGATCCTTGGCCACGTCCAGCGGGGCGGCACGCCCACGGCGTACGACCGGGTGCTGGCGACCAGGTTCGGGTGGCACGCGGTGGAGGCCGTGCACCGCGGGGAGTTCGGGGTGATGACCGCGCTGCGGGGCACCGACATCGTGACGGTGTCGCTGGCCGAGGCCGTGAAGACGCTGAAGACGGTGCCGGCCGAACGGTACGCCGAGGCCGAGTGCGTGCTCTAGCCTCCGGCGGGCGCCGGCGGTGCGTGACCGCCCGCGCGGTTCGTCCCGCCCCGGACGGCGGTGGCCCCCGGTCACGAGGGTGACCGGGGGCCGTCCTAGTCTTGTGGGGACCGTTTGAGCGCAAACCCCCACGAAAGCAGGAGCCGGCCGATGGATCACAGTGGGCACGGCATGGACATGGATCTGCAGCCCTTCACCCTCGGGCGGGGGCTGCAGTGGTCGGCGGAACCGTTCTTCCTCGTCGCCTGTGCCTTGGGGCTCGGCCTGTACCTGTGGGGTGTCGTACGGCTGCGGCGGCGCGGGGACGCATGGTCCCCGGGGCGGACGGTGGCGTTCGTCGCCGGCGTGCTCACCGTCGCGCTGATGATGTGCACCAAGCTGAACGACTACGGCATGGTGATGTTCAGCGTGCACATGGTGCAGCACATGGTGATCAGCATGCTGTCGCCGATCCTGGTCCTGCTCGGCGCCCCGGTGACGCTGGCGCTGCGGGCGCTGCCGGTGGCCGGTCAGGGACGCAAGGGGCCGCGCGAGCTGCTGCTGATGCTGCTGCACAGCCGGTACATGCGGGTCGTCACGCATCCGCTGTTCACGATCCCGATGTTCATCGCGAGCCTGTACGCCCTGTACTTCACCCCGCTGTTCGACTTCCTGATGGGGTCCAGGACCGGGCACGTCGCGATGATGGTGCACTTCTTCGCCGTCGGCCTGGTGTTCTTCTGGCCGATCATGGGCGTCGACCCGGGGCCGCACCGGCCCGGCTATCTGATGCGGATGCTGGAGCTGTTCGCGGGCATGCCGTTCCACGCGTTCTTCGGGATCGCGCTGATGATGGCCTCGACGACGATGGTCGAGACCTTCCAGAACCCGCCCGCCTCGCTGGGTGTCGACCCCCTCTCCGACCAGACCGCGGCCGGCGGAATCGCCTGGGCGTTCAGCGAGATCCCGTCGGTGCTGGTCCTGATCGCCCTGCTGTTCCAGTGGTACGGCTCCGAGCAGCGCCAGGCCAAGCGCAAGGACCGCGCCGCCGACCGGGACGGTGACAAGGAGCTGGAGGCGTACAACGCCTACCTCGCCTCGCTGGACGCCCGCCGGAGCTGACCGGGATGCGCCGGGGCATCGCCGCGCGGCCGCCCGCCGGGGCACCATGGAGGGAACGCGCCCTGCCGAGGGGCGTGCCGAGGAGGGTGCCGCGATGCCCGGTTCCACTGAAGGTTCCACCAGGACGATGGGGGCGCTCACCGTCGGCGGTCTGGTCGTGGTGACCGCCTACACGGTGGCGATCGGCAGCAACGGCTGGCTGTGGTTCGGCTGGGTCGTGCTGGGACTGATCACCCTGGCGCTGATCATGATGCGCGGCAGTTGAGCGGAGCCACGGGAGCCCCGTGGATCACGGGGCTCCCAGGCCGGCCGCCGAGTGCACCCCGGGCTGGTACTTCGGCAGCCGGGCGGTGATCTTCATGCCGGCGCCGGGGGCGGTCTCGATGACGAGGCCGTGGTCGTCGCCGTAGACCTGGCGGAGCCGGTCGTCCACGTTGGACAGGCCGATGCCGCCGGACGGGCTGACCTCACCGGCGAGGATGCGGCGCAGCAGCGCGGGGTCCATGCCCGCGCCGTCGTCCTCGATGGTCACCAGGGCCTCGGCACCGGCGTCCTGGGCGGTGATCCGGATGTGGCAGCGGTCGGCCTTGCCCTCCAGACCGTGTTTCACGGCGTTCTCGACGAGCGGCTGCAGGCACAGGAACGGCAGGGCGACGGGGAGCACCTCGGGGGCGATCTGCAGGGTGACGGCGAGGCGGTCGCCGAAGCGCGCGCGGACCAGGGCCAGATAGTGGTCGATGGCGTGCAGTTCGTCGGCGAGGGTGGTGAAGTCGCCGTGCCTGCGGAACGAGTAGCGGGTGAAGTCGGCGAACTCCAGGAGCAGCTCGCGGGCCCGCTCGGGGTCGGTGCGGACGAAGGACGCGATCACCGCGAGCGAGTTGAATACGAAGTGCGGGCTGATCTGGGCGCGCAGCGCCTTGATCTCGGCCTCGATGAGGCGGGTGCGGGAGTCGTCGAGGTCGGCCAGCTCCAGCTGGACCGACACCCAGCGGGCGACCTCGCCGGCCGCCCGGACCAGGACGGCGGACTCGCGCGGCGCGCAGGCCACCAGCGCCCCGTGGACGCGGTCGTCGACGGTGAGGGGGGCGACCACCGCCCAGCGGACCGGGCAGTCGGGGGCGTCGCAGTGCAGCCGGAACGCCTCGCCACGACCCGTTTCCAGCGGTCCGGCCAGCCGCTCCATGATCTCGGCGCGGTGGTGGGCGCCGACGCCGTCCCAGGCCAGCACGTCCTTCTCGTCGGTGAGGCAGAGGGCGTCGGTGCCGAGCAGGGAGCGCAGCCGGCGGGCCGACCTGCGGGCGGTCTCCTCGGTGAGGCCGGCGCGAAGCGGGGGCGCGGCGAGGGAGGCGGTGTGCAGGGTCTGGAAGGTGGCGTGCTCGACGGGGGTGCCGAGCCCGCCGAGGTTCTCGGGGCGTGCGGTGCGCCGGCCGAGCCAGAAGCCGGCGGTCAGCAGGGGGAGGATGGCGACGAGGAAGCCGGCCAGGAAACCGCTCATGCGCGCTCCTGCGCGGGGTGGGGCTCCTCGGGTGGCGGGTACGCGGGTGTCCGCAGGGCCTCCGGCAGGTGGAAGCGGGCGAGGACGGCGGCCGTGTCGGCGGGGACGCGGCCCGGGGTGGCCAGGGACACCAGGATCATGGTGAGGAAGCCCAGCGGTACCGACCACAGCGCGGGCCAGGCGAGCAGGGCGTGCAGGCGGCCCGTGCCGGGCAGTCCGGCCATGGTCGCGGCGACCGCGACGAAGGCCGCGCCGCCGCCGACGAGCATCCCGGCGGCCGCGCCGGGCGGGGTGAGCCGCCGCCACCAGATGCCGAGGACGAGCAGCGGGCAGAAGGACGACGCGGACACCGCGAAGGCCAGCCCGACCGCGTCGGCCACGGGCAGCCCGCCGACCAGCAGGCTGGCGGCGAGCGGCACGGCCATGGCGAGCCCGGTGCCCAGCCGGAAGTGGCGGACGCCCCGGGTGGGCAGCACGTCCTGGGTGAGGACGCCCGCGACGGCCATGGTCAGTCCCGAGGCCGTGGAGAGGAACGCGGCGAACGCGCCGCCGGCCACCAGTGCGCCGAGCAGGTCACCGCCGGGGCCGCCGATCATCCTGCCGGGCAGCAGCAGCACCGCGGCGTCGGCGTCGGCGGTGAGGGTCAGTTCGGGGGCGTACAGCCGGCCCAGGGCACCGTAGAGGGGCGGGAGCAGGTAGAAGGCGCCGATCAGGGCGAGGACGGCGACCGTGGTGCGGCGGGCGGCGACGCCGTGCGGGCTGGTGTAGAAGCGGACGACGACGTGCGGCAGGCCCATGGTGCCGAAGAAGGTGGCGAGGATCAGTCCGTAGGTGGCGTACAGCGGGCGCTCGGCACGGCCCTCGGCGAGCGAGGTGGACAGGCCGCCGTTGCCGGCGCGGTCGGCGGCGGGGACGGTGGTGTGCGCGGCGAAGGTGAGACGGGTGCCGCCGGTGACGCGGTGGGTGCCCGGGGGCAGCCGCACCTCGGTGCCGTCGAGGGGCCGGCTGTCCACGGTGCCGGTGACCGTCACGGTCAGGGGCGAGTCGAGTCTCAGGTCGAGGGTGTCGTCGACGCGCACGGCACGCTGCTCACGGAAGGCGGCCGGTTCCGCGAAGGCCTGCCGGGGCGCGCCGTCGGACTGCCAGGCGAGGACGAGGAAGAGCGCGGGGACGAGCAGGGCGGTGAGCTTCAGCCAGTACTGGAAGGCCTGGACGAAGGTGATGCTGCGCATCCCGCCGGCGGCGACGGTCACGGTGACGACCACGGCGACGATGATCCCGCCGAGCGAGTCGGGGGCGTCGGTGAGGACCGCGAGGGTGAGTCCGGCGCCCTGCAGCTGGGGCAGCAGGTAGAGCCAGCCGACGCCGACCACGAAAGCGCCCGCGAGACGGCGCACGGGCCGGGAGGCGAGCCGGGCCTCGGCGAAGTCGGGGAGGGTGTAGGCGCCGGAGCGGCGCAGCGGGGCGGCGACGAACAGCAGCAGGACCAGGTACCCGGCCGTGTAGCCGACCGGGTACCACAGCATGTCGGGACCCTGGACGAGGACGAGTCCGGCGATGCCGAGGAACGAGGCGGCGGAGAGGTACTCGCCGCTGATGGCGGCCGCGTTCAGGCGGGGGCCGACGGTGCGCGAGGCGACGTAGAAGTCGGAGGTGGTGCGGGAGACGCGCAGGCCGAAGGCACCGACGAGGACGGTCGTGACGACCACCAGGGCGACGGCGGGGACGGCGTAGGCGGAGTTCACGGCGGTGCCCGGTGCTCAGCGGTCCTCGACCAGCCGCACGAAGTCCCGCTCGTTGCGTTCGGCGCGGCGCACGTACCAGCGGGCGAGCAGGACCAGCGGCGCGTACAGGCAGAAGCCGAGCACCGCCCACTCCAGGCGGCGGGCCTGGGGCATGGCGGCGAAGACCAGCGGCAGGGGTCCGACGAGGAGGGCGAGGACGGCGAACACGGTGAGCGCGGCGCGCAGCTGGCTGCGCATGAGGGAGCGGACGTAGGTGTGGCCGAGGGTGGTCTGCTCGTCGATCTCGGTGCGCGGGCGGTAGTGGCCCAGGGCACGCCGGGTGCGGCGGGGCGGGCCGGTGACCACGACACGGCGTTCGGCTCTGCGCTCGGCGGGGGCGGCGGGGTCGTGCGGCACCGTCAGGCCCTCCTCATCAGCAGGTCCCGCAGTTCGCGGGCGTGCCGACGGCTGACCTGGAGTTCCTCGCCGCCGATCAGGACGCTGACGGTGCCGGCGTCCAGGCGCAGCTCGTCGATGTGGTGCAGGGCGACCAGGTGGCGGCGGTGGATGCGCACGAAGCCGCGGGCGCGCCAGCGCTCCTCCAGCGTGGACAGCGGGACGCGCAGGAGGTGGCTGCCCCGGTCGGTGTGCAGACGGGCGTAGTCGCCCCGTGCCTCGACGTGGGTGATGTCGGCGACGGCGACGAACCGGGTCACCCCGCCGAGTTCGACGGGTATGTGGTCCGGGTCGGGTTCGTGGACGGGGATGGGCGGCGGGGCGGTGCCGGCCGCCGCGTCGGGGATGGCGGCGGCGCGCCGTTCGGCGACGCGGCGCACGGCCTCGGAGAGGCGTTCGGTGCGCACGGGTTTGAGGACGTAGTCGACGGCCTTGAGGTCGAAGGCCCGGACGGCGAAGTCCTCGTGGGCGGTGACGAACACGACGAGCGGGGGCTGGGCGAAGCCGGTGAGCAGCCGGGCCAGGTCGAGGCCGTCGAGGCCGGGCATCTGGATGTCGAGGAAGACCACGTCGAGGGCGTCGGGGCCGTCGGGGCCGCACTCCAGGGCACGGTTGATGCGGCGCAGGGCCCCGGTCGCGTCACCGGCGCCCTCGACCGTGCCGATCCGCGGGTCCGCGGTCAGCAGGTAGAGGAGTTCCTCCAGCGAGGGCCGTTCGTCGTCCACGGCGAGCGCGCGCAACATGAAGGTGGAGTGTAGGGGCGATCCGCGCCGGGGGACACGTGCCGTGCGCGGCCGTCCCGCCGGTCGGGCGCGAGGGTCCTCCCCACTGGATACAGTGCCCGCATGCACAGCGTTCCCGCCTCGTTCGACGAGCTCGACCGGAAGATCATCACGGCTCTGATGGCGAACGCCAGGACCAGCTTCGCCGAGATCGGGACGGCGATCGGGCTGTCGTCGACGGCGGTGAAGCGCCGGGTGGACCGGTTGCGGGACGCCGGGGTGATCACCGGCTTCACGGCGACGGTGAAGCCGTCCGCGCTGGGCTGGCGCACGGAGGCGTACGTCGAGGTGTTCTGCGAGGGCGCGGCCCCGCCGCGGCGGCTGGCGGAGGTGGTGCGCAACCACCCGGAGATCACCGCCGCGATGACGGTGACCGGTGGGGCGGACGCGCTGCTGCACGTGCGGGCGCGGGACGTGGAGCACTTCGAGGAGGTGCTGGAGCGGATCCGGGCGGAGCCGTTCATCCGGAAGACGATCAGTGTGATGGTGCTGTCGCACCTGCTGCCGGAGAGCCCGGAGGCCGGCGCCAGCCAGCCCGCACCAGACGTGCGCTGAGACCGTTGAACACGCAGCATCGTTGCGTGGACACGCAGCTCTTGTTCCTTGTCGGGCGGTTCGGTCAGTTTCTACCGTGGTGTCAACCCTCAGTCGACACCGCTGACAAGCGGAGGACCCCAGCGGAGGAACCCCTCTGTGACCGACAGCCGTGTGCCGCGCCCCCGGCGCTTCCTGGTCTGCGAACCCAGACACTTCGCCGTGCAGTACGCGATCAATCCCTGGATGCATCCCGACACCCGGGTCGACGTCGACCTGGCGCAGGAGCAGTGGCAGGCGCTGATCAGTGCCTACCGCGCCCACGGTCACGCCGTGGACACCCTGGAGCCGGTCCCCGGCCTGCCCGACATGGTCTTCGCCGCGAACTCGGCGGTCGTCGTCGACGGCCGGGTCCTCGGCTCCCTCTTCCACGCCCCCGAGCGGCGGCCCGAGTCCCTGCACTACGACACCTGGTTCAAGGACGCCGGCTACGCCGTGCACCGGCCGGAGTCGGTGTGCGAGGGTGAGGGCGATCTGGTGTGGACGGGGCGGTACGTCCTGGCCGGCACCGGGTTCCGCACCACCCGGGAGGCGCACCGCGAGGCGCAGGAGTTCTTCGGGCACCCGGTGATCAGCCTGACGCTGGTGGACCCGTACTTCTACCACCTCGACACGGCGTTGTTCGTGCTCGACGACGACAACATCGTGTACTACCCGGAGGCGTTCTCGGCAGGCAGCCGGGAGGTGCTGGCCCGGCTGTACCCGGACGCCGTGCTGGCCACCCGGGAGGACGCCATGGCGTTCGGCCTGAACTCCGTCTCCGACGGCCGCCACGTCTTCATCGCGCCGCAGGCCGAGGCGCTCGCCGGCCGTGTCGCCGAGCACGGCTACATCCCCGTCCCCGTCGACCTGTCGGAGTTCCACAAGGCCGGCGGCGGTATCAAGTGCTGCACCCAGGAGATTCGTTGATGACCGCTCTCGCCACCACCCGTTCCTCCGCCGAGCTGATCCAGGCCGAGGGGCCGGTGCTCGCGCACAACTACCATCCGCTGCCGGTCGTCGTCTCCCGTGCCGAGGGCGCCTGGGTGGAGGACGTGGAGGGCCGTCGCTACCTGGACATGCTGGCGGGTTACTCGGCGCTCAACTTCGGTCACCGGCACCCGGCGCTGATCGAGGCGGCGCACCGCCAGCTGGACCGGCTCACGCTCACCTCGCGGGCCTTCCACAACGACCAGCTCGCGGAGTTCGCGGAGCGGCTGGTGCGCCTCACCGGCATGGACATGATGCTGCCGATGAACACCGGCGCGGAGGCCGTGGAGAGCGGTATCAAGGTGGCTCGCAAATGGGCCTACGAGGTGAAGGGCGTGCCCGCGGACCGGGCCACGATCGTGGTCGCCGCGGAGAACTTCCACGGCCGTACGACGACGATCGTCAGCTTCTCCACGGACGAGACGGCCCGCGCGGGGTTCGGGCCGTTCACCCCGGGCTTCCGGATCGTGCCGTACAACGACCTGGCGGCGCTGGAGGCGGCGGTCGACGAGACCACGGCGGCCGTGCTGATCGAGCCGATCCAGGGCGAGGCCGGGGTGATCATCCCGGACGAGGGCTATCTGGCCGGGGTGCGGGAGATCACCCGCCGGGCGAACTGCCTGTTCGTCGCCGACGAGATCCAGTCGGGTCTGGGCCGTACCGGGCACACGCTGGCCGTGCAGCACGAGGGCGTGGTCCCGGACGTGGTGCTGCTCGGCAAGGCGCTCGGCGGGGGCATCGTGCCGGTGTCGGCGGTGGTGGGCCGGCGCGAGGTGCTGGAGGTGCTGCGGCCGGGCGAGCACGGCTCGACGTTCGGCGGCAATCCGCTGGCGGCGGCGGTCGGCACGGCGGTGGTGGAACTGCTGGAGAGCGGCGAGTACCAGCGCCGGGCGGCCGAGCTCGGCGCGGTGCTGCGGGGCGGCCTGTCCGAGCTGGTCGGCGAGGGCGTCGTCGGGTTCCGCTCGCGCGGTCTGTGGGCGGGCGTCGACATCGACCCGGGCATCGGCACCGGCCGGGAGATCAGCGAGCGGCTCATGCGCGAAGGGGTTCTGGTCAAGGACACCCACGGCTCGACGATCCGGCTGGCCCCGCCGCTGACCGTCACCGCCGAGGAACTGGCCTCGGCGCTCGCCACCCTGGGAGGAGTACTGCGGCAGGACGCCTGACCGCACCGGTCCGGGCCCGGCGCGCCTGCCCGCGCCGGGCCCGGACCACCCGCACTCCCCCGCACGCCGTCGGCGGTGACCGGCGGCGCGTTCACCGCGCCGTCCAGGTAGCCGACCGGACCCCGGGCGGGCAGGGTGAGGGGGAAGGAAGAGGTGGTAGACCACTCTCAGCGACGGAGAGGTCGGCCGTGGGCGTTGACGAGGACCATGACGTCGGCCGCCGCTGGTTCGACGTGGCCGACGCCGCACCCCTGCTGCTCGACGCGGAGGGCGTGGTCACGAGCTGGACCGGCAGCGCGCGGCGGCTGCTGGCGTATCCGGCCGCCGAGGCGGTCGGGACGGGGCTGGAGCGGCTGCTGGGCCGGGAGGACGCCGCCCGGGTGCCGCAGTTGCTCGCGCGGTGCCGCACCGACGGCGGATGGGCCGGGCTGCTCACCGCCCGGTGCCGCGACGGTCGGTCGCTGCGGGTGATGGCCCGGATCACCTCCGCCGCCGAAGTGCGCGGCCCCTCCCGCTGGCTTGTGCTGCTCAACGAGATGGCCGAGGCACCCGGCTGGAACATGGACCGCCAGGTCCTGGAGCAGATGGTGGCCGGCTCACCCATCGGCATCGCCATCGTGGACACCGACCTGCGCTTCGTGTGGTCGAACGCGGCCCTCGCCCGGTTCGGCGGCGGCCCTCCGGCCGAGCGGCTGGGCCGCCGGCTGGCGGACATCCAGCCGGGGCTGGACGCCTCGGCCATCGAGAGCCGGATGCGGCGGGTGCTGGCCAGCGGGGAACCGGTCGTCGGGTACGAGCACGTCGGCCGTATACGGTCCGCACCGCACCGCGAGACCGCGCACATGATGTCCTTCACCCGGCTCGACGACGAGTACGGCCACCCGATGGGGGTCTACTACACGGTCGTCGACATCACCGAGCGGCACCGTGCCCGGCAGCGGCTGGCCCTGCTCGACATGGCCGGCCGGTCGATCGGCCGCAGCCTGGACTGCGCGCGCACCGCGCAGGAGCTGGCCGACATCGTCGTGCCGGGCTTCGCCGACCTCGTCACCGTGGACCTGCTGGAGTCGGTGCTGCGGGGCGTGGAGCCGGCACCGGTGCCGGAGGGCGACGGTGCGGCCGGGGTGGCGTTGCGGCGCGCGGGGCACCAGTCGGTGAACGAGGGCGTTCCGGAGGCGTTCGTACCGGCCGGCGGGCCGGTGGAGTACCTGCCCGGCTCACCGCCGCTGCGTGCTCTGGCCTCGGGCCGATCCTGGTCCCGGGAGCGGCTGGACCCGTCGACGCCGCAGTGGGCGGCCGAGGTGCCCGGCGAGCGGCGGGCCACCTTCCGGGAGCTCGGCCTGCACAGCGCGCTGATCGTTCCGTTGCGCTCCCGGGGGGTGACGCTGGGCCTGACCACGTTCTTCCGGGGGCATCGCAAGGAGCCGTTCGACGCGGGCGACGTCTCGCTCGCCGAGGATCTGGTCTCGCGGGCCGCGGTCTGTGTCGACAACGCCCGCCGCTACACCCGCGAGCGCGACGCGGCGCTGCTGCTGCAGCGCAGTCTGCTCCCCCGCCGGCTGCCGGAGCAGGACGCGGTCACGGTGTCGGCCTGCTACCGCCCGGCCGACGAGCTGACCGGTCTCGGCGGCGACTGGTACGACCTGATCCCGCTGTCGGGCGCCCGGGTGGCGCTGGTGGTGGGCGAGGTGCCGGGGCACGGCATCGCGGCCGCGGCGGCCATGGGCCGGCTGCGCACCGCGGTGCGCACGCTGGCCGCGCTGGACCTGTCGCCGGACGAGGTCCTCGCCCACCTGGACGACCTGGTGGCGCGCACCGCGAGCGAGGAGGGCGTCGACCCCGAGGGGGCGGCGGGCGAGGGCGCGGGTGCCGTGGGCTCGGGCTGTGTGTACGTGGTGTACGACCCGGTGGACGGGCGGTGCGCGATGGCCGCGGCGGGGCACCCGGCGCCGGTGGTCGTGGCGCCGGGCGGGGCGGTGATCTTCGTGGAGCTGCCGCAGGGTCCGCCGCTGGGCACGGGCGGCCCGCCCTTCGAGGCGGTCGAGCTGTGCCTGCCCGAGGGCAGCACGCTGGCGCTGCACACGGACGGGTTGCTGGCGCGGCGCGGGCCGGGGGCGCCGGACAGCGGCCGGGACGGGCTGCGCCGGGCGCTGGAGGGCACGGTGGACTCGCTGCACCTGCGCTGCCGGGCGGTCGTCGACGCCCTGGCCCCGGCCCGGCCGAACGACGACGTGGCGCTGCTGATGGCGCGCACCCTGCGGCTGGGCGCCGGGCAGGTCGCCGAGTGGGAGGTGCCGGCCGATCCGGCGACGGTCGCCGATGCGCGGCGGGCGGCGGCCGGGCGGCTCGCGGACTGGGGTCTGGAGGAGCTGGTGTTCACCACCGAACTGGTGGTGAGCGAGCTGATGACCAACGCCATCCGGCACGCCGCGGGGCCGATCCGGGTGCGGCTGATCCGGGGCCGGGCGCTGGTCACCGAGGTGCACGACGGCGGTGCCACCGCGCCGCATCTGCGCCATCCGCGTACCACCGACGAGGGCGGGCGCGGACTGCTGCTGGTGTCCCAGCTCACCCAGCGGTGGGGCACCCGCTTCACGGACGATGGCAAGATCATCTGGGCCGAGCAGTCGCTGTCCGGACCCGAGCTCTGACAGGTCACCCCCGACACATCATGCGAAAATGACGCAAGACCGGCAGATGGGGCGCGGCGATGAACGACTCGGAGATCGACTACGCGACGGTGTTCCAGGCTTTGCCCGGCATGGTGGCCCTGCTCACCCCCGGCCTGGTGTACGCCGACGCCAACGAGGACTTCCAGCGGCTGTCCGGACGCACCCGGGAGCAGTTGGTGGGCCGCTACATCTTCGACGTCTTCCCCGACAACCCGGGCGACCCGACCGCCACCGGGATGCGGGACCTCCGGGCGTCGATGCTGCGGGTGGTGGACACCGGCGAGCGCGACACCATGGCCCTGCAGCGCTACGACGTCGAGGACCCCCAGCGGCCCGGCGAGTGGGCCGAGCGCTACTGGAGCCCGGTCAACGCGCCCGTTCTCGGCCCCGACGGCCGGGTGGCGCTGATCGTGCACCGGGTGGAGGAGGTCACCGAGCTGATCAAGGCCCGGCGCGGGCGGGCGAACGGCCACACCGGCAGCCAGGCCCGGGTACTGGAGGCCGAGCTCTACACGCGCGCCCGTGAACTGCAGGAGCTCAACGAGCGGCTGCGTCAGGCCCACGCCCGGGAACGCGAGGTGGCGCTCGCCCTGCAGGGCGCGATGCTGCCGGCCAACCGGCAGCTGAAGTACCGGCAGCTGGCCGTGCGGTACCGGCCCGCGGTGGGCGCGTTGAACGTCTGCGGCGACTGGTACGACGTGGTGGACCTGGTCGGCGGCGACCGGATCGGGGTGTCCGTGGGCGACGTGGTGGGCCACGGGCTGGAGGCGGCCGGGGTGATGGGCCAGTTGCGCAGCGCGCTCAGCGCGGCCTCCCGGGTGGCGGCGGGCCCGGCCCAGGCACTGGACGTCCTGGGCCGGTACGCCAACGTGGTGGACGGCGCCGAGTCGGCGACCGCCGTGACCACGTTCATCGACTTCGACCACCGCACCATCAGCTACAGCAGCGCCGGGCATCCCCCGCCGATCCTGGTCCACCATGACGGCCGGGTGGAACTCCTCGACCAGGCCACCGACCCGCCGCTCGACGCCCGGCCCGACCCGATGCCCAGACCGCAGGCGGGAATGCGCTACGACCGGGGGGCCACGCTCGTGCTGTACACCGACGGGCTGGTGGAGCGGCGCCGCGAGGACATCGACACCGGTCTGGCCCGGCTCGCCGAGTCCCTGGTCCGCCACCGGGGCAAGGACCCCGAGTCCCTCGCCGACGCGGTCCTGCTGGAACTGCTCCCTCCGGGCGGCGCCACGGACGACACGGCGCTGGTGATCGTACGGCTGTGAACGCGGTGCCGGGGTGGGCAGGACGGGGCCGGGCGGGAGCCGTCCGGCCTGTTCCGGACGGTGACCGTCGCGCCTACACTGACAGCGCTTTCGGCGAATGGAGGCGGGATCCCGTTGTTCTACTACCTCCTGAAGTACGTCGTGCTGGGACCGCTGTTGAGGCTGCTCTTCCGGCCCCGCATCGAGGGCTTGGAACATGTGCCGGAGTCGGGCGCGGCGATCGTGGCGGGCAACCACCTCTCCTTCTCCGACCACTTCCTGATGCCGGCGGTCCTCAAGCGGCGGATCACCTTCCTCGCCAAGGCCGAGTACTTCTCCGGTCCGGGGGTCAAGGGGCGGCTGACCGCGGCCTTCTTCCGCAGCGCCGGTCAGATCCCGGTCGACCGCTCCGGCAAGGAGGCCGGCAAGGCGGCCATCCGGGAGGGGCTCGGGGTGCTGCGCAAGGGCGAGTTGCTCGGCATCTACCCGGAGGGCACCCGGTCGCACGACGGCCGCCTGTACAAGGGCAAGGTCGGCGTGGCGGTGATGGCCCTCAGGGCGCAGGTGCCGGTCGTGCCGGTGGCGATGATCGGCACCTTCGAGGCGCAGCCGCCGGGGAAGGTCGTCCCGCGGCTGCGTCCGATCACGATCCGCTTCGGCGAGCCGCTCGACTTCTCCCGCTACAGCGGCATGGAGAACGAGAAGGCCGTCCTGCGCGCCGTCACCGACGAGATCATGTACGCCATCCTGACCCTGTCGGAGCAGGAGTACGTCGACCAGTACGCGGCCGTCGCGAAGGCGGAGCAGGCGGCGGCAGCGGAGAAGGAGCGCAGGTTCCCGCGGCTGCCGCTGCGCTGAGGCGGAGCGGGTGGGAGGGGCCGCCGGGCCCCTCCCACCCTGGGTGGTGGCCGGTTACGGCTGCGGCGTGGCGTGCGGGGCGCAGGTCACGTCCGCGGTGTCGAGCGTGCCGTTCAGCAGGTAGGCGTCGACCCTGCTGTTGACGCAGGAGTTGACCAGTCCGGTGACGCCGTGGGAGCCGGCGCCCTTCTCGGTGATCAGGCGGGAGCCCTGGAAGCGCCGGTGCAGTTCGACGGCCCCGGCGTAGGGGGTGGCGGCGTCCCGCTCGGACTGCACGATGAGCACCGGCGGGAGCCCGTGCCGCGTCCTGACGTCCACCGGGGTGCGCTGCTTGACCGGCCAGGTGGCGCACGGCAGGTTCATCCAGGCGTTGGCCCAGGTCATGAACGGGTGGTCGCGGTGCAGCCGGGTGTTGTCACGGTCCCAGGTCCGCCAGTTGCGGGGCCACTTGGCGTCGGTGCACTCGACGGCCGTGTAGACGGCGTTGCCGTTCTCCGAGGCGATGTTGCCCTCGGTGTCGGACAGGTCGGGGGCGGCGGCGTCGATCAGGGGCTGGGGGTCACCGGCGACGTACTTGCTGAAGGCCGCGGCGACCCGCTTCCACGCGGAGTCGTAGTACGGGGCGGCCTGGAAGAAGCCGATCAGCTCGGCCGGGCCGACGACCCCGCCCAGCGGGTGCGCTTCGGCGGTGGCGCGCAGGTCGAGCCACTTGGCCTGCACGGCGTCCCGGGTGGTGCCCAGGTGGTAGGTGGCGTCGTGGGCGGCGACCCAGTCCTGCCAGTCCCGCCAGCGGGTCTCGAACGCGACGTCCTGGTCCAGGTTGGCCTGGTACCAGATCTTCTCGCGGGACGGGTTGACCACGCTGTCGACGACCATGCGGCGCACATGGCCCGGGAAGAGGGTGCCGTAGACGGCGCCGAGGTAGGTGCCGTAGGAGACGCCGAGGAAGTTGAGCCGGCGCTCGCCGAGGGCGGCGCGGATGACGTCCAGGTCGCGGGCGGTGTTCGGGGTGGTCATGTGCGGCAGCATGGCGCCGCTGCGCTCCTGGCAGCCCTCGGCGTACTCGCGGGCCAGCTTGCGCTGGGCCCGCTTGTCGGCCTCGTCGTCCGGGACCGGGTCGGCCTTGGGCGCCTTGACGAACTCCTGCGGGTCCGCGCAGGAGATGGGCGCGGAGTGGCCGACACCGCGCGGGTCGAAGCCGACGAAGTCGTAGGCCTTGGCCACGTTGGCCCACACCGCGCTGCCGGTGGTGACCCGGCGCGGGAAGTACAGCCCGGAGCCGCCGGGCCCGCCCGGGTTGTAGACGAGCGCTCCCTGGCGCTCGTGCGGCGTGCCGGTGTTGCCGATGCGGTCGACGGCGAGCTTGATCTGCTTGCCGTAGGGGTGGGCGTAGTCGACCGGCACGGTCACCCAGCCGCACTGGATGGGCTTCTCCAGGCCCCAGTCGGCCGGGCAGTCCTGCCAGTCGATCCCGGTCTTCGCGGCCCGTGCGGCGGCGATCGCCGCGCCGCGCTGCTCCCGGCCCTGGCCGTGGCGGTCGGTGGTGGCGCCGGCGGTGGGCGCGGCGACGGCGCCGGCCAGCAGCGTCGCGGTGACGAGCACACCGGCCGAACCCAGCGCGCGCGTCCGTCTGTTCGGTCGTATCTCCCTCAACTGAGGTACTCCCCCTACCTGGTGACATGCGGACAGTTGGTCAGGGGGGATCCTCGCCGCTGTGCGGACCCGGGCAACAGGTCTCGCGGGGCTTCTTTGCCAATCCGATAAGCGTACGGTGCGCACCGCTCACCGGATGGCCACGCGGACCTCGTCCAGGGCGGCGTCGAGTACTCGGCGCAGCCGCAGTCCGTCCGCCGCCACGGCGGTGACCAGCACGGCGGGCCCGGCCAGGGGCAGCAGGGCGGCGGTGTCACCGAGGACCCGGGCGGCCACCGGTCGGTCGTGCAACTCCGGTGATACGAGGACCACTTGGCCCACGGCGCGATGTCCGGCCAGTACGGCGGGCCCGTCCCAGCCGCCCGGTGCGCCGGGGCCGCAGGCCAGTTCCTGGTCGAGCACCGCGCGTTCACCGATCCGCAGGACGAGCCGGCTGGTGAGCCGCCCTGGCTCCTCGCCGGTCCGGCCCAGCACCTGCTCCTCCCGCAGCACCAGGCCGGCCGTGGGGGCGAGGTCGACGCGGGTGGTGACCCGCAGGTCGCTGCCGCGGGCGGAGATCAGCGGCTCGGGCAGCCAGCGCAGCCGGGCGTGGTCGGCGACCCGGATCCGGACGTCGTAGCAGGCGTGGTCCTTCACCTGGCCGGGGAGGGCCAGCGTGGCGGCGGCGGAGGACAGCCGCAGCCGGGCGTGCTCCGCCACGTCCGCCCGCACGGCGAACCGGTCGCCGCCGAGCGGCCCGCTCATCGCGCCGACGAGCACGGCGTGCGCCTCGCCGTCCGTGCCCCGGGCGCGGCGCAGGGCCAGGGGCCCGTCGCTGCCGAGCACCGGCAGGGCCGTGCCGCCCCGGCCGTCGGCCCGGGCCACGATGCGCGCGGCGGCACGGACGCCGAGCGTGCCGGCGGCGCTCACGCGGTCCACGCGGCGAGCCGCTCCCGCACCCAGGCGGCGACGTCGCGCACCCCGGCCTCGCCGCGCAGCGACTGCAGGACGACCGGCAGTCCGGCGCGCTGCGCCTCGGCGTCGGCGGCCATCCGGCCGAGGTCGGACCCCACGTGGGGAGCGAGGTCGGTCTTGTTCACCACCAGCAGGTCGGCGGTGGTGACGCCGGGGCCGCCCTTGCGGGGGATGTCGTCCCCGCCGGCCACGTCGATGACGAAGATCTGCGCGTCCACGAGCCCCTTGGAGAAGGTGGCGGTCAGGTTGTCCCCGCCGGATTCCACCAGCACCAGGTCGAGCGGGCCGACGGCGTCCTCCAGGTCCTCCACGGCCTCCAGGTTGGCGGAGATGTCGTCCCGGATCGCGGTGTGCGGGCAGGCCCCCGTCTCCACGGCGGCGATCCGCTCGGGCGGCAGCACGGCCTCCCGCAGGAGGAACTCGGCGTCCTCGCGAGTGTAGATGTCGTTGGTCACCACCGCCAGCGAGAACTCCGCGCGCAGCGCCCTGCACAGGGCGGCCACGGTGGCGGTCTTCCCGGAACCCACGGGCCCGCCGAGCCCGATGCGCAGGGCTCGGCGGGCCCCGTCGGGCCGGCGGGCGTCGGCGCTGACGGCGGCGGGGCCGTCGTGTGAGTGGTCGAGGTGCATGGAGCTCCGTAAGTCGTCGGGCGGCCCGTCAGGGCCGGCTGAGGGGGTTGTGCCGTCCGTGGCTTCCGAGGGGGATGCGGAGCCTGCCGCGGCGACGGCGGCAGGCCCGCGGGGTACGCGTGGCGGTCTACGACGCGAACAGCCGGACCGGCCGGGCCGCGTGAGCCTCCGCCCCGATCTCCAGCACGGGCGCGGAGGCGGCGGGCAGCGCGTCCACGCCCTCCTCGGCCGCCGCCCGTCCCGCGGCGACCGCCCGGTCCACGACGATGTCCGTCTCGGGCGCCAGCCGGGCCAGCACCGCCGTCGCGTCGAAGGGGTCGAGGCCGAGCAGCCGGACGACGGCCGTCGCCGGTCCGCTGACGCTCTCGTAGGCCGCGCAGTGCGCCGCGTCCTCGGGACCGAGGCCGGCGGCGCGGGCGGCCAGCCCCAGGACGACCGGCTGGTGGGCCCCCTTGGGGAACGCTCGTGCCAGCGCGTCGAGTTCGGCGGAGGGCCAGGTCGCCCGGGCGGCCCTGGTCAGCTGCCGTCCCAGCTTGCGCGCCGCGACACGCAGCGCCGGGGAGGGGGTCCGGGCGTCGGCCGCCGCGTCCAACTCGGCCGGTGCGGCGCCGAACGCCGCCGCGGCGGCGAGTGCGGCGGCCACCAGACCCGTCGTGTGCAGCCGGCCCCGGCAGAAGTCCGCCAGATCCGCCGCGCCGGTGATCCGGCCGGCCCCGACCGCGGCCTCCGCCCCGCCGGAGTGCGCGTGCCCTCCGGCGGGGAAGCGCCCGTCGGCCAGGACCAGCAGTGCGGCCCGTGTCATGAGGACCCCCGTCAGAAGAGGAAGTAGCGCTGGGCCATCGGAAGTTCGGCCGCCGGTTCGGCCTCGACCAGTTCGCCGTCGATGCGCACGGCGAAGCTGTCGGGGTCGATCTCGACGCGTGGGCGGGCATCGTTCTCCCGGAGGTCCGCCTTGGTCACCCCGCGCGTCGAGTCGATCGCGACGAATCGCTTGCCCAGCTCCAGCCGCTCCGGCAACCCGTCATCGATCGCGAGCGCGGCCACGAAGTTGACCGAGTTGGCGGCCGGTGCCCGCCCGATCGCCCCGTACATCGGGCGGGGCAGGATCGGCTGCGGCGTCGGGATGGAGGCGTTGGCGTCGCCCATCTGCGCGTAGGCGATCTGCCCGCCCTTGAGGACGAGGTGCGGTTTGACGCCGAAGAACGCCGGTTCCCACAGCACCAGGTCGGCGAGCTTCCCGATCTCCACCGAACCCACCTCGCGGGCCAGCCCCTGGGCGAGTGCCGGGTTGATCGTGTACTTGGCGACGTACCGGCGGACCCGGTGGTTGTCCGCGCGCCCGTCGCCGGGGAGCGCGCCCCGGCGCCGCTTCATCACGTGCGCCGTCTGCCAGGTCCGCAGGATCACCTCGCCGACCCGGCCCATGGCCTGGGAGTCGGACGAGATGATCGAGATGGCGCCGAGGTCGTGCAGGATGTCCTCCGCGCCGATGGTGGAGGGCCGGATCCGGGATTCGGCGAACGCCAGGTCCTCGGGTACGGCCGGGTTCAGGTGGTGGCACACCATCAGCATGTCGAGGTGTTCCTCGGCGGTGTTCACCGTGTACGGCCGCGTCGGGTTGGTGGAGCTGGGCAGCACGTTGGGCTCCGAGACCACGGTCATGATGTCGGGCGCGTGCCCGCCGCCCGCACCCTCCGTGTGGTACGCGTGGATCCCGCGGCCGGCGATCGCGGCGAGGGTGTCGCCGACGAACCCGGCCTCGTTCAGGGTGTCCGTGTGGATGGCGACCTGGATGCCGGTCCGGTCGGCCACCGTCAGCGCGGCGTCGATGACGGCCGGCGTCGAGCCCCAGTCCTCGTGCAGTTTCAGGCCGAGGGCGCCGCCCCGGATCTGGGAGAGCATCGCCTCGTGCGAGACGGTGTTGCCCTTGCCGAGGAAGCCGATGTTCAGCGGGTACTGCTCCATCGCCGCCATCATCCGGGCGAGGTGCCAGGGGCCGGGCGTCACGGTCGTCGCCTTGGAGCCCTCGGCCGGCCCGGTCCCGCCGCCGACCAGCGTGGTCACGCCGGACGCCAACGCCTCGTCGGCGATCTGCGGGCAGATGAAGTGGACGTGCGCGTCGATCGCCCCGGCGGTCAGGATCCGCCCGTTGCCGGCGACGACCTCCGTCTCGGGTCCGATGACCAGGTCGGGGTGGACGCCGTCCATGGTGTCGGGGTTGCCGGCCTTGCCGATGCCGGTGATCCGGCCGTCCCGGACACCTACGTCGGCCTTGACGACGCCCCAGTGGTCGACGATCACCGCGCCGGTGATCACGGTGTCGGGGGTGCCGTCCGCACGGGTGGCGCACGCCTGGCCCATGGATTCCCGGATGACCTTGCCGCCGCCGAACACCGCCTCGTCCCCGGCGAGTCCGGGCCCGCCGCAGCGGTCCTCCTCGATCTCGACCAGCAGATCGGTGTCGGCGAGCCGGATCCGGTCTCCGGTGGTCGGCCCGAACAGGTCGGCGTACGCGGCACGCGAGATCTCAGGCACCTGCCGCTCCGTCCGTCCCGCCGCGCGGGCGGCTGGTGTCGCTGTCGCCGGCGCGGCGCCCGCGCGGGCCGGTGGTGCTCCGCGGCCCGGCGGTCCCGGGTGCGTCGCCCCCGTCGAGGGCGCCCGCGGTCTCCCCGCGGAGCCCGGGCACGATCCGCGCACCGGCCAGGGGGACGAGTCCCACCTCGACGGGGATGCCCGGCTCGAAGCGCACGGCGGTGCCGGCGGGGACGTCCAGCCGTCGGCCGCGGGCGGCGGTGCGGTCGAACTCAAGGCCGGGGTTGGCTTCGGCGAAGTGGTAGTGGGAGCCGACCTGGACGGGCCGGTCGGCGGCGTTGAGAACGGTCAGCCGGGTGACCTCGCGGCCCTCGTTGCAGACGATCGGGCCGTCCGCGAACAGGATCTCGCCGGGAATCATGGCTCTCCCTCAGACGATCGGGTCGTGGACGGTGACGAGCTTGGTGCCGTCCGGGAACGTCGCCTCGACCTGCACCTCGCGGATCATCTCGGGGACGCCGTCCATGACGTCGTCCCGGGTGAGCAGCTCACGCCCGGAGGACATCAGCTCCGCGACGGTACGGCCGTCGCGTGCGCCTTCGAGCAGGTGGGAGGTGATGAGGGCGACCGCCTCGGGGTGGTTGAGCCTGAGGCCGCGGGCCCGGCGCCGGTCGGCGACGTCGGCCGCCACATGGATCAGCAGCCGCTCCTGCTCGTGCGGGGTCAGTTGCACGTCCCACCTCACATCCTCGCTGTGGGCCGTACGGGGCCCGGTCGCCGCGGCCCCGGGCAACGTGCCGGGTGGCGTGGAGGGGCAGGCTAGTTGGGGCGCATTTCCGGCAAGTAAACCGAGCTGTGGTCCCCTCGGGGGACCCGCGTCCCTCGTTCAGGTGCCGGAGCGCGGCCCCCGTACGCCGGCCAGGCCCCGCAGACCGTCCTGGAGCACCGCGACGGGTGCCGCGCCGAAGAGGACCTGCTGGACGAGGAACCCCTGCACGGCGGCGATCATGGTGCTCGCGACGTGCTCCGGCGGAACGTCGGCGGGCATCATCCCGCTGTCCTGGTAGGCCCGGACCAGCGTCATCCAGCCGTCGTGGACGCGGCTGTAGCCCTCGTGCATGGTGGCGGCGAGTTCCTTGTCGCGCAGGGTCTCCGCCCACACCTGGACCACCAGGCGGGGGAAGGCCGGCTCGCCGTCGCAGGTCAGCGACGCCCGGGCGCCGAGGGCCCGGCCGAGGACCGAGCCGACCAGTTCGTCCGGGGGCGGCGGGGGGCTCAGCCGGGCGGCCTGCTCGAAGGCGCCCCGCACTTCGTCGAGCACCTCGGTGACGATGGCGCGGATGAGCTCGTCCTTGCCGCTGAAGTAGCGGTAGACCGCGCCTGCGGACAGGTCGGCCTCCTTGAGCACGTCCTGCATCGAGGTGGCGTGGAAGCCGTTGCGGGCGAAGCAGAGCGCGGCGGCGTCGAGGATCTGCCGACGCCGGGCGTCGAGATGCTGCTGGGATACGCGAGCCATACCCCCAAGCTAAAACGAACGTTCCTTCTTGACAAGAGGCGGCTACCGGAGCACGGTGAGGGCAACTGTAAAACGAACGATCCTTCTTTTTTGGGGGAAGTCATGCCCACCAGCAGCACCGCCTCGCCCACCGGCGCCGCGCAGCCCGCACAGCCCGCCGAGGCCGCCCCGCCCCCCGTCGGCCGCCGGCTGCTCGCCGCCACCCTGCTCGCCCCGGCCCTGGCACTGCTGGCCCTGTGGGCCTTCGCATGGCCGGCCGCCCGCACCGCGCCGCACGACCTCCCGCTGGGCCTGGCCGGACCCGCCGCCGCCACCGCCCCGCTGGAGCAGCGACTGCGCGAGGGGCACGAGGGCGCCTTCCGGATCCACCGCTACGCCGACGAGGCCGCCGCCCGCGAGGCCGTCGAGGACCGGACCGTATACGGCGCCGTGGTCGCCGCACCCGACGGCCCGAAACTGCTCACCGCCTCCGCCGCGAGCCCGGTCGTCGCCCAGCTCCTGCGGCGAGCGGTGGGCGAACAGGCCGCCGCGAGCGGGACACCGCTGCGGACCGAGGACGTGGTGGCCGCCCCGGCGGCCGATCCGCGCGGCGCGACCCTGACCGCGAGCGTGCTGCCGCTGGTGATGGCCGGGCTCGCGGCCGGGTCGGCGGTGACACTGCTCGGGCTGCGCGGCGGCCGGGCCGCGGTCGCGCTGACCGGCGCCGCCGGGCTGGTCGGACTGGCCGCCGCCACCCTCGCCGACAGCTGGCTCGGGGTGCTCGACGGGAACTGGTGGGCCGAGGCGGGAGCGTTCGGTCTGGCCACGCTGGCCGTGGCCGGTGCGGTCGCCGGGGCCGCCGCGCTGGCCGGCCGGGCGGGAATCGCCCTCGTCGGCGCCCTGATGATGCTGATCGGCAACCCGTTCTCGGGTGCCGCGACGGCACCGCACCTGCTGCCCGAGCCGGTGGGCACCCTCGGCCAGTGGCTGCCGCCGGGCGCGAGCGCCTCGCTGCTGCGTTCGGTGGGTTACTTCGGCGGCGCGGCGGCGACCGGCCCCCTGATCACCCTCGCCTGGTGGGCCGCGCTGGGCCTCGCGGCGGTCCTGCTCGGCACCCGGCTGACCTCCCGCGCCGGGAGCCCGGCACCGGCGGTCGAGCGGGAACTCGCCCCCGCGAGCTGACCCCGGCCGGCTCCGCGCGGGACCGGCGCGCCCTCCGCTCGGCGGGTGCCGGCCTCGGTACGGGGCCGGCGAGTCCGTCAGGACGGGTTCGACCCCGGATGTTCCGCCGCGATGCCGAACCGGCGATGCTCGCGGGCGGCGGCCCCGGCCTCGCGCACCGCGGAGACCGAGCTGATCACCTGGTCGGTGATGGGGGCGTCGAGGGCGTCGAGGCGTTCCAGGTCGGCGGCGGAGACCAGGGCGACGAGGGGCTTGCCGTGCCGGGTCACGACGACCCGTTCTCCGCCGTACACCACCCGGTTGATCAGTTCGGCGAGCTCAGCCCGGGCTTGCGTCACTGGGATCTCGTAGGCCATGCTCCCACCTTACGTCATGTACGTCCTGTACATTTTTTACGGACGCCGAAGGAGGGGGCTCACATGATCCGGCCGTCAGCCCGTCACGTTCTGCCCGAGTTCACCGAGCGCACCGGCCCCGGTCACCGCACGACGGATCCGTACGGGAAGCTGCTGGAGGAGCGGATCGTGCTGCTCGGCACACCGGTCGACGAGACGTCGGCGAACGACGTGGTGGCCCAGTTCCTCCATCTGGAGCACCGGGAGCCCGACCGGGACATCGCGCTGTACATCAACTCGCCGGGCGGTTCGCTCGACGCCATGGCGGCGATCCACGACACCATCCGGTACGTGGGCTGCGATGTCGCCACCACCTGCCTCGGCCGGGCCGGTTCCGCCGCCGCGGTACTGCTCGCGGCGGGCGCCCCGGGCAAGCGGCAGGTGCTGCCCGGGGCGCGCGTGACGCTGCGCCAGCCGGCGCTGTCCGGCCCGGTGACCGGCCAGGCGAGCGATTTGGCCCTCCAGGCCGAGGAGTTGACACGGCTGCGGGCGCTGCTGGTGGAGCTACTGGCCCGGTACACCGGGCGCGACCGGGAACGGGTGAGCGCGGACATCGAGCGGGAGCGGGTGCTCGACGCGCGGGAGGCGGTGGAGTACGGGCTGGCGGACCGGATCGTGGCCGGGCGCACCGAGTCGCTCTCCGGGTCCGGCGGGAGGTGAGACGGTCGATGCTGCCCCCCGAGCTGCCGCCCCTGCCCGCTCTGACGCGCGCGGAGGCGGAGTTGATCGACCGTTACCTCGACGTGGTCGATCTGATCGGCCGGATCAATCCGTCCCGCCCCGGTGACACCTACGGCGGGCTGCGAGCGGCCCAGACCCTGGTCGGCAAGGCGATCGCGCTGCGGGACGCCCTGGAACTGATGCACCAGCGCGGAGAGAGCGAGGTCCACGCACCCACGCTGGCGCGTGCGCTGCGCGTGCTGGACGGCGACCGCCGCACGGCGCGCGTCGCCCTGCCGCCGCTCTCCGACAGTTGACCCACCCGCCACCGGGTGCCGCCCGACGGCCGGGTGCGGCGGGTGTCCTGACCGCGATTCAAACGGCCCAAGGGAGTTACCCACGGTTGGAGTACCGAGGGACCGAATTTTCGACCAGCGGCGAGGGTCCCCGGCTTGCGCGACGCGCGTAGCTTCGGGTCGTATCGGGACATTTCTTCGCTGGTCCGCAGGGTCATGGGCCTCTTGACACCAGGTCGCGGATCGGGATGTCCACCCGAACGGGTGAGTGGTGAGTAACACCACAAATCCTCGGTTCCGTTGGGATTTTCGGACATCGGTCAGCCAAGATCCCTGACTGACGACAAGCCCCCGCCACAAGCGGCGGGGCGGTCCGGGCGGACGCCGAGTCCTGCCGCCGCCCGGACGACCGGTCGACAGGATGGTTCGGCAGGAGTGGAGGACCCGAGCACGACGGGTCGCCGGCACGGTCACGCCATGACCGGACCGAGGGACTCTTGGGGTGAAGCCGCGTCAGCGGCCGGGCAACTTCGCCAGCCCGAATCCGACAGGTCATCCTTCACAGGCGGCTGACGAAGGGTTGCGCATGACCGCGCTCAATCGTGTCCCGTCCCTCATGGTCCGGGCCGGTACGGCCTCGGCCTTCGCCATCGCCGCCGTGGGCGGCTCGATCGTGGTCCCGGGTGCCGCCGCCGACGCGGAGGCCGTCACGCCGGCGACGAAGGCCCTGCAGATCGCGGCCTCGAAGAAGGGCTCGCCCTACCGGTACGGCGCCGCCGGCCCCCACCGCTTCGACTGCTCCGGGCTGACGATGTACTCGTACAAGAAGGCCGGCAAGAGCCTGCCGCGGACGGCGGCCCAGCAGTACAACCGGACGCGACACGTCTCCGCGTCCAGCCGCAAACCCGGTGACCTGGTCTTCTTCCACTCCGGGTCGAACGTGTACCACGTCGGTCTCTACGCCGGTCACAACAAGATCTGGCACTCGCCGAAGACGGGGGACGTCGTGAAGCTGCAGAAGCTCTGGACCAGGAGTGTCTGGTACGGGCGCGTCCGCTGATTCCCAGGCCCCGGAGCGGACTCCCTGACAACCCTTCCGGGGCCTGCCCGCCGCCGCCCCGCGGGCCGTGTCCGGCGGGGCGGCGGATGAGGGACACGGGGGGCACGGGGGCACGAACGGCCGGGGCAGCGGTAGACGGGACAGGATTCCGGGGGCTACTGCTCCTGGGGGCCCGCCATGTCCTGGGGGCCCGCCATGGTCACCTGTTCGGCGGGGACGGCCCAAGGGACCTCTACGGACACCGTCTTGCCGCCCTCGCGGGTGGGCCGTACGCGCAGCCTGCCGCCGCACTCGGCGGTGAGGCAGCGGATGATGACCATGCCGCGGCCGTTGTCCTGCTGAACGGCGGCCGGGAGGCGTCTGGGGAAGCGCGGGTGGCTGTCGGTGACACCCACCCGCAGGTTCTCGTCGTGTTCGAGAACCAGGTCCACCGTGAAGGTGGGTGATCTCCCGAAGGTGTGCTGTACGGCGTTGGTGGCGAGTTCGGAGACGATCAGACGGATGGTGTCCGCGAGGTCGGCGTCCACCGGCAGCCCCCACTCCCCCAGGGTGCCGACGGCGAAGGCGCGCGCTGCCGCGACCGAGCCGGGATCGCTCGGCAGGGTGACGGATGCTTCCAGGTGGTCTGCCATGGCGACGTCGTCCCTTTCCCGCGGGACCGGAGTCCGACACGCTGCGGATGGTTCGAGTACGGTCCCGGACTGGTGCTTCGTCGTCAGCCTGCCATTGCCGCACCGGTCACGGGGGCGATCCACCAAGATATGCATATATCTGTCCCCCGAAGCGGTGAACTCTGCCACGGCAGCGCGTTGCCCGGGGGTTCGTCGGCAGTTGGGAGTACTCCATGCAGCACGGCCCCGTGGTGCGCCGCCGCAAACTCGGCGCCGAGCTGCGTGCGCTGCGCACCCGCGCGGGTCTCACCAGTGGTGAGGCGGCCCGGCTGGCGGGGTGGCACCAGTCCAAGGTGAGCCGCATCGAGACCGGGACGAGCGGTGCGAAACCGTCCGACGTCCGGTTACTGCTCGACACCTACGGCGTCGCGGACCCCCAGCTGCGCCGGCTCATGCTGATGCTGGCCGGCGCCGACGGCGCCGGCGCCGGACGGGAGCACTGGTGGCAGGCCTACCGAGGCGTGCTGCCGCCCACCTACCGGGACTTCATCAGCCTGGAGTCGCAGGCCACCGCGATGCGCACGCTGGAGACCACCGTGGTCCCGGGGCTGCTGCAGACCGCTGCTTACGCACGCGCGGTGACCCGGGCCGCGGTGGAGGGAGTGTCCGAGGACCGCCTGGACACGCTGGTCGAGGTCCGGCTGGCCCGGCAGGACGTCCTGCGGGCGAATCCGCCGCTGCGGCTGTCCGCGGTACTCGACGAGGCGGTGCTGCGTCGCGAGGTCGGCGGCCCCGAGGTGATGGCGGAGCAGCTGCGCCGCCTGGTGAGCGCCGCGCGCCTGCCCCAAGTGCGGCTGCAGGTGCTGCCGTTCGCCGCCGGGGCGCACATCGGGGTCACCGGACCTTTCGTTGTCTTCTCATTTTCGAGCACTTCTGATCTGGATGTGGTTGTTCTCGACCACTTGACGAGTAGCCTCTATCTGGAGCGGAAAGAAGACCTCCGGGCCTACACCGAGGCCTTCGACGCCCTTCGGATCCACGCCCTTTCGCCCGAGGACTCGCTGGATTTCATCGCCGCACTAGGTGACGGCGGTGCATAAGGAGGCACCCCCCATGACCGCATCGCCTCGGCACGTCCCCTCCACCCCCCGACCGGCCGACGTGCGCTGGCTGCGCAGCAGCTACAGCACGGGAGCCAACAACTGTGTCGAGACCGCCCGCCCGGCCACCGGGCCCTGGGCCGGACGGCTCGCCGTACGCGACTCGAAGAACCCGTCCGGACCCGCGCTGCTCTTCTCGCCCGAGAGCTGGACGGACTTCACGGCCGCGCTGCGCTGACCACGGCCGCGGCGACCGCCGCGCCCCGCCGGGACACGGGCGTGGACCGCCCGCTCACGGCCGCGTCTCGCCGATCACCCGTACCGCGTGCTCCAGTTGTGCCTCGGTGAGGTCCGCCCGCGCGGTCAGCCGGAGCCGTGAGACACCGTCGGGCACGGAGGGAGGACGGAAGCAGCCCACGACCAGACCGGCCGCACGGCAGTCGGCCGCCCACCGCACGGCCTCGTCCCGCGAGGGCGCGCGCACCGAGACGACCGCGGCGTCCGGACGGACCGCCGTCAGACCCGAGGCCGTCAGCCGGGTGTGCAGCTCGCCCGCCACCGCACGCACCCGTGCCGCCCGTTCCGGTTCGCGGCGCAGCAGCCGCAGGGCGGCCAGGGCGGCTCCCGCCGCCGCCGGGGCGAGGCCCGTGTCGAAGATGAAACTGCGGGCCGTGTTCACCAGATGGGCGATCACCCGTGCCGGGCCGAGCACCGCGCCCCCCTGACTGCCCAGCGCCTTGGACAGGGTGACGGTGACGACCAGGTCGTCGGCGCCCGCGAGACCCGCCGCGTGCGGGGCGCCACGCCCGCCCGCGCCCAGCACGCCGAGGCCGTGGGCGTCGTCCACGACCAGTCCGGCGCCGTACTCCCGGCAGGCGGCGGCCAGTGCCGTCAGCGGGGCGGCGTCGCCGTCCACGGAGAACACCGTGTCGGACACGACGAGGGCCGGCCCGTCATGGGCGCGCAGCGCCTTGCGCACCGCCTCCGGGTCGGAGTGCGGCACCACCTCGGTGGCGGCGCGGGCCAGCCGGCAACCGTCGATGAGGGAGGCGTGGTTGTCGGCGTCGGCGACGATCAGGGAACCGCGCGGGGTCGTCAGCGCGGTGACGGCGGCCAGGTTCGCCGCGTACCCGGAGGAGAAGACCAGGGCCGCCTCGAAGCCGCAGAACCCGGCCAGCTCGCGCTCCAGCTCGGCGTGCAGCTCGGTGGTGCCGGTGACCAGCCGGGAGCCGGTGGCGCCGCCGCCCCAGGTCCGGGCCGCCGCGGCGGCGCCCTCCACGACCTCGGGGTGGCGGGCCAGGCCCAGGTAGTCGTTGCTGGCGAGATCGAGCAGCGGCGAGTCGGCGGGGCGGGGGCGCAGGGTCCGTACGAGTCCGACGCGGCGGCGCCGCTCCGCCTGTTCGTCGATCCAGCCGAACGCCATGGGTCCTCCGGGGCTTTTGTAGGTAGCGCACAGACCCTAGCGGTCCGGCCCGCCACCCAGGGTGTGGCAATACCCACACGTCAAACCGGGTGTGTTGTGCGATCCCTACCTTGGCCGGAGGCGGGTGCGTAGGACAGGATCACGTTTTATGGACCTGCTGAACACGCTGGTGGACAAGGGGCTTCGGCGCGAGCTGCCGACCCGCCAGGAGGCGCTGGCCGTCCTGGCCACGTCCGACGACGACCTGCTCGACGTGGTGGCCGCGGCCGGAAAGGTGCGCCGTCACTGGTTCGGGCGACGGGTCAAACTCAACTATCTCGTCAATCTGAAGTCCGGGCTGTGCCCCGAGGACTGTTCGTACTGCTCCCAGCGGCTCGGCTCGAAGGCCGACATCCTGAAGTACACCTGGCTCAAGCCCGAACAGGCCTCCGAGGCGGCGGCCGCGGGCCTGTCCGGCGGTGCCAAGCGGGTCTGTCTGGTGGCGAGCGGGCGCGGGCCGACGGACCGGGACGTGGACCGGGTCTCCGAGACCATCAAGACGATCAAGGAGCAGAACGAGGGCGTCGAGGTGTGCGCCTGCCTCGGCCTGCTCTCCGACGGCCAGGCGGAGCGGCTGCGCGAGGCCGGCGCGGACGCCTACAACCACAACCTCAACACGTCCGAGGAGACGTACGGGGACATCACGACCACGCACACCTACGCGGACCGCGTGGACACCGTGCACAAGGCGCACGCGGCCGGCCTGTCGGCCTGTTCGGGGCTCATCGCCGGCATGGGCGAGAGCGACGAGGACCTGGTCGACGTGGTCTACTCGCTGCGCGAGCTGGACCCGGACTCCGTTCCGGTGAACTTCCTCATCCCCTTCGAGGGCACGCCGCTCGCCAAGGAGTGGAACCTCACGCCCCAGCGGTGCCTGCGCATCCTCGCGATGGTCCGGTTCGTCTGCCCGGACGTGGAGGTGCGCATCGCGGGCGGCCGCGAGGTGCACCTGCGGACCCTGCAGCCGCTCGCCCTGCACCTGGCCAACTCGATCTTCCTCGGTGACTACCTCACCAGCGAGGGCCAGGCCGGCAAGGCCGACCTGGAGATGATCGCGGACGCCGGTTTCGAGGTGGAGGGCGCCGACCAGGTGACCCTGCCGGAGCACCGGGCGACGGCCGGCGGGGGCTGCGGCTCCCACGAGAGCGCGGGATGCGGCTCTCACGAGAGCGCCGGGTGCGGGTCGCAGGCCGGCACGGGCTGCGGGTCGCACGAGGGCGGCGGTGTCTGCGGTACGGCGGCCGAGGCGCCGGCGGCCGCTCACGAGCCGCGCCCCGACCTGGTCGCCGTACGCCGCAGGGGTGCCGGGACGGACCTCGCGCCCAATGCCTGACCTGAGCGTGCGCGAGCTGCTGGAGCTGGACCGGCGGCACGTCTGGCACCCGTACGGCCCGATGCCCGGCCGCACCGAGCCGCTCGTCGTCGAGTCGGCGAGCGGGGTGCGGCTGCGTCCGGCGGACGGGTCCGGGGAACTGGTCGACGGGATGTCGTCCTGGTGGTCGGCGATCCACGGCTACAACCACCCGGTGCTCAACGAGGCCGCGCGCGAGCAGCTGGGCCGGATGAGCCACGTCATGTTCGGCGGGCTCACCCACGAGCCCGCCGTCCGGCTGGCGAAGCTTCTCGTCGACATGTCGCCGGACGGGCTGGAGCACGTGTTCCTCGCCGACTCGGGTTCGGTGTCGGTCGAGGTCGCGGTCAAGATGTGCCTGCAGTACTGGCGCTCGCTGGGCCGTCCGGAGAAGCGGCGGCTGATGACCTGGCGGGGCGGCTACCACGGGGACACCTGGCAGCCGATGTCCGTGTGCGACCCCGAGGGCGGGATGCACGAGCTGTGGACCGGGGTGCTGCCCCGGCAGGTGTTCGTGGACGCGCCGCCGGCCGAGTACGAGGAGTCGTACGCGGAGCGGTTGCGCTCGGCGGTCGAGCGGCACGCCGGTGAACTGGCGGCCGTGATCGTCGAGCCGGTGGTGCAGGGCGCGGGCGGGATGCGGTTCCACTCCCCCGCGTATCTGCGGGTGCTGCGCGAGGCGTGCGACGCGCACGGTGTGCTGCTGGTGTTCGACGAGATCGCCACCGGGTTCGGGCGCACCGGCGCGCTCTTCGCGGCGGAGCACGCGGCCGTGACCCCGGACGTGATGTGCGTGGGCAAGGCGCTGACCGGCGGCTATCTGACGCTGGCGGCCACGCTGTGCACGGCGCGGGTGGCCGACGGGATCTCGCGGGGCGAGGTACCGGTCCTCGCCCACGGGCCGACGTTCATGGGCAACCCGCTGGCGGCGGCCGTCGCCTGCGCGTCGATCGAACTGCTGCTCGGGCAGGACTGGCGGGCGGAGGTCAAGCGGATCGAGGCGGGACTGCGCGCGGGGCTCGCGCCGGCGGCCGCACTGCCGAACGTCCGCGACGTCCGGGTCCTCGGGGCGATCGGAGTGGTCCAGCTCGACCATCCCGTCGACATGGTGGCGGCGACGCGGGCCGCGGTCCGCGAGGGCGTCTGGCTGCGGCCGTTCCGTGATCTGATCTACACGATGCCGCCGTACGTCACCGGGGACGCGGACCTGGCGCGGATCGCCCGCGCGGTGTGCGCCGCGGCGGCCGAGCCTGCGGCGGGAGGAGACCGAGCATGCCGATCCTGATCGTCACGGGAACCGGTACGGAGGTCGGCAAGACCGTCACCACGGCGGCCGTCGCGGCGGCGGCGCTCGGCGCGGGCCGCTCGGTCGCCGTGCTGAAGGCGGCGCAGACCGGCGTACGACCGGACGAGCGCGGCGACGCCGACGAGGTCGCGCGGCTCGCCGGACCGGTGACCACGGCCGAACTCGCCCGGTATCCCGAGCCCTTGGCGCCCGCGACGGCGGCGCGGCGGGCGGGGCTGGCGCCGGTGCGGCCGGCCGAGGTGGCCGAGGCCGCCCAGAAGCTGGCTGCCGAGCACGACCTGGTGCTGGTGGAGGGCGCGGGCGGGCTGCTCGTCCGGTTCGACGAGGCGGGCGGCACGCTGGCCGACGCGGCGCGGCTGCTGCGGGCGCCGGTGCTGGTCGTCGCCGCCGCCGGGCTGGGCACGCTGAACACCACCGAGCTGACGGCCCGTGAGCTGCGCCTGCGGGGTCTGGAACTGCTGGGCGTGGTGATCGGCAGCTGGCCCGACGCGCCGGACCTGGCGATGCGGTGCAACGTCACCGACCTGCCGGAGGTCTCCGGTGCCCCCCTGCTCGGCGCCCTTCCGGCGGGCGCCGGCAGCCTGCCCCCCGCCGGCTTCCGCGCGGCGGCCCCGGGCTGGCTGGCCCCGCGGCTGGACGGCACCTGGGGCGCCCAGGAGTTCCGGGAACGCGCGGCCACCGCGTAGCCCCACCACCGTTCGACCGCAGGGAAGCGGGCGGCGACGGCGACTGCGACGGACCACCGTTCGACCGCCGGTCGGCAGCGGGCAGGCCGTGAGCGACGCCGGCGGACGGGCCCCGCATCCGCGGGTGTCGGCGCTCGGGGTGGTCGGCCCGGCTCGCTCCGGTTGCGAGCCGGCGTACGGGACGGTGCCCGGGAGCGCCGACGCCACGCCGTACGCCCCGCCCCTGTCCGGTGCGGAAACGGCTCCGCCACCGGTTTCGTCGGTCCGTCGGCCGGGGAGCGGCGGGCAGGAAGGCGTAGGGCTGCGCGGGGCCGGCCCACGGGTCCGGGGTGTCGTCGGCGCCGTCGCGGCACCGCCCGGGCGGGCGTGGCGGCCCGGGGCGCCGCAGCACCTGACCCGGCTCGCCCGCGGCGGGGCCGCGGCCGTGGGGGTGGCCCCGGGCGTGCGAGGGCAGAATCGCGGTAGCGGTATCCGCCCGCAGGAGGTCCGTCATGTCGTCAGCAGCCGCCAAGGACGCCGTCCACCACCCCCTCTTCGCCCGTTTCTACGCCCGCTGGAGCGTGACCGCGGAGCCTGTGGTCGGGCCGCTGCGGACCGAACTGCTGGCTGGGCTGTCCGGCCGGGTGATCGAGGTCGGCGCGGGCAACGGGCTGAACTTCGCCCACTATCCGCGCACCGTCGCCGAGGTGGTGGCGATCGAACCGGAACGCCGGCTGCGGGAGGCCGCACTGACGGCGGCCCGGCGCGCGGAGGTCCCGGTGGACGTGGCGCCCGGCATGGCGGAGGCGCTGCCGGTCAAGAGCGAGGCGTTCGACGCCGCCGTGCTGTCGCTCGTGCTGTGCAGCGTGCGGGACGCGGAGCGCGCGCTGCGGGAGATCCGGCGGGTCCTGAAACCGGGCGGTGAACTGCGGTTCTTCGAGCACGGGCGGGGCGGCGGCCGGGCCATGCGGCTGACCCAGCGCGCCCTGGACCGGACCGTGTGGCCCCGGCTGTTCGGCGGCTGTCATGTGGGGCGGGACCCGGTGGCCGAGATCGGGGCCGCCGGTTTCGAGACCGGCCCGTACCGGCGGCTGGTGGTGCCGGAGAAGGGTCCCGCGCTGCCCAGTTCGTACTGTGCGCTGGGTTCGGCACGCCGGTCCGCGGACCCCGGAGCGTGAGGCTCACTCGCACCACGCGCGCAGCTCACGCGCGATGTCGTCCACCGACGCTTCGCCGCTCTTGACCAGCCGGGCCAGGTCACGGACCTGCTCGGCGGAGGTGACCACCTTCAGCCCGCCGGCCACCAGACAGGCGTAGGCGACCGCCGACGCGAACAGCGCGTTGGAGTGCTCCAGCGCCGGGACGTGGATGAGGAGTTGCAGCAGTGACGCGGCCCGCTCGTACGGCGTGCCGTAGACGGGGCGGCCGAGTACTTCGGCCTGATGGCGTGCGACGGCGGCGACGAGGGCGCCCCAGTCGGTGACCTGGGGGTCCCCCGGCGTCCGCTGCTCGGCGAGCATCAGCAGCCAGGCGAGGTCGATCTTCAGCTCGCCCAACGGTTCAGCGGCGGTCTTCGCGGGCGCCGTCGCGGGTGCTCCGGCGATCGGCGCCGAACTCCTCCGCGAAGACGGCCTCGTACTGCTTCATGAAGTCGGCGGCGGCCTCGACGAAGGTGTGCCCGGTGTCTCCGGTGTCCTGTCTGACCAGCTCTTCGATGTAGCGGTTGACGCTCATGCCGCGCGCGAGCGCGCGTTCGCGGGCGGCCCGGGCGGTGCCCTCGTCGACGCGTACGTTCAGCTGGGTCTTGGCCATGTCCCGACGCTAGCGCCGGAGCGCTAGTACCGGCAAGAGTGCCCCGGGCGGGGCACCGGGCCGCGACTCCTCCCCCGGATGGAGCATGCCCCTTACACGAGAATCCGGGACAAGACCTGAGCACGAAACGACATCGGCCGCCGGAACGATACCGGCCGCCCGGTGCGCCACATTAGGCTCGGCCGGAGATCCAGCAACGTTCCCGCGTACGAGGAGGCCGCCTTGTCCACCCCAGTCGCGCAGCACGCTCCCGGTCTGGCCGAGGCCGATGGGGTCGCGGCCCGCGCCCGCGGCCTGACCAAGGCGTACGGCACGGGTGAGACCGCCGTGGTGGCCCTGGACTCGGTCGACGTGGACATCATGCGCGGGCGTTTCACCGCCGTGATGGGCCCCTCGGGGTCCGGGAAGTCCACACTGATGCACTGCCTGGCCGGGCTCGACAGCGTCTCCGCCGGGCAGGTCTGGCTCGGCGACACCGAGATCACGGGGCTGCGGGAGCGCGAGCTGACCCGGCTCCGGCGCGACCGGGTCGGGTTCGTCTTCCAGTCCTTCAACCTGATCCCCACGCTGACCGCCGCCGAGAACATCACGCTGCCCATGGACATCGCCGGGCGCAAACCCGATCAGGCGTGGCTGCGGGAGGTCGTCGACGCGCTCGGGCTGCGGGACCGTCTTGGCCACCGGCCCACCCAGCTCTCCGGCGGCCAGCAGCAGCGGGTGGCCTGCGCGCGGGCCCTGGTCTCCCGCCCCGAGCTGATCTTCGCCGACGAGCCGACCGGCAACCTCGACTCGCGGGCCGGCCTCGAGGTGCTGGGCTTCCTGCGCAAGTCCGTGGACGAGCTGGGCCAGACGGTCGTCATGGTCACCCACGACCCGGGCGCCGCCGCCCACTCCGACCTGGTGCTGTTCCTGGGCGACGGGCGGATCGTGGACGAGATGGAGCAGCCGACGGCGGAGGCGGTGCTGGAACGGATGAAACGCTTCGACGCGATCCGCGGCAAGGCGGACGGCACCGAGGCCGCCCCGGGCACGGGCCCGGCCGACGACACCCGCCGAGAGGACTGAGCCGGTGCTGAAGGCCACGCTCAGAAGCTTTCTCGCCCACAAGGGGCGGCTGCTGCTGTCCGCCCTCGCCGTGCTGCTGTCGGTGGCGTTCGTCGCGGGCAGTCTGATCTTCTCCGACACGGTGACCCGGACGTTCGACCGGCTCTTCGCGTCGACCGCGGCCGACGTGACGGTGGAGCCGAAGGACGACCTCGACTCCTCCGTTCCCACGGGCGCGGTCCAGACCGTGCCCGCCTCGCTCGTCGACCGGGTGCGCGGTGTCCCCGGCGTCGCCTCGGCGCACGCCGAAGTGGCCGTCGAGAACATCACGGTCGTCGACAGCCGCAACGAGAACGTCGGCCCGACGACCGGCGCCCCCACGATCGCCGTCGACTGGTACGTCACCGACCGCAGCCCGGTCGAACTCACCTCCGGGCACGCCCCGCGCGGCGCGGACGAGGCCATCCTCGACGCGGACACAGCCGACAAGAAGCACCTCGGTATCGGCGACACCCTCACCGTGCTGGCCCAGCCCGGCTCCTTCGAGGTGGAGGTCGTCGGCATCGCCACCTTCACCACCACCAACCCCGGTGCCGCCCTGGTCTTCCTCGATCCGGAGGCCGCCGCGGTCAAGCTGCTCGGGTCCGCGGACCGGGCCACCGCCATCTCGGTGGACGCGGCGCCGGGCGTGTCGGACGCCGAGCTGAAGCAGCGGGTCGCGGCGGCGCTCGGCTCGGGCACGTACGAGGTGAAGACCGCCGACGAGCAGGCCGAGTCGGCCGCCGCGGAACTGGGCGGATTCCTCGACGTGATCAAGTACGTCATGCTGGGGTTCGCCGGGATCTCCGTCCTGGTGGGTGTGTTCCTCATCGTCAACACGTTCTCCATGCTGATCGCCCAGCGCACCCGGGAGCTGGGGCTGCTGCGCGCCCTGGGTGCCGACCGCCGCCAGGTGCGCCGCTCGGTGCTCACCGAGGCGGTCCTGCTCGGCCTGGTCGGCTCGACGCTGGGTCTGGCCACCGGCATCGGCCTCGCGGCGGGGCTGATCAAGCTGATGGGCACGTTCGGCATGAACCTGAAGGCCACCGAGATGGTCATCGGGTGGGGCACGCCCGTCGCGGCGTACGCCGTCGGCCTCGGCGTGACCTTCGTCGCCGCCTATCTGCCGGCCCGCCGCGCCGCCACCGTCTCCCCGATGGCCGCGCTGACGGACGCCGAGATGGCCGGCGTGGGCCGCCCGCTGAAGGTGCGGGCGGTCGTCGGCTCGGTCGTCGGGGCGTTCGGCGCCGCCGCGCTGGCGGGGTGCGCCGCAGCCACCAAGACCTCCTCGGCCGCCTCGCTTCTCGGCCTGGGCGTGGTCCTCACCCTGGTCGCGACCGTGATCGCCGGTCCGCTGCTGGTGCGGCCGGTGATCCGGGTGCTGGGCGGGGCCTTCCCCGCCCTGTTCGGCTCGATCGGCCGGATGAGCCAGCGCAACGCCCTGCGCAATCCCCGGCGCACCGGTGCCACGGCGGCGGCTCTGATGGTGGGACTGGCCCTGGTGGGCGGGATGTCGGTGGCGAGCGCTTCCATGACCAAGTCCTTCGACGAGCAGATCGACAAGACGCTGGGCGCCGACTTCATCGTCCAGAACACCAACTTCACCCCGTTCTCCCAGGAGGTCACCGACGCGGTGCGCGACACCGACGGCGTCGGGCTGGTCGTGCGGCAGCGGTTCGCTCCCCTCGCCGTGACCCTGCCGGACGGGAAACGGGTCACGACGACCGCCGCCGGATACGACGCGCAGGTGGACGACATCGCGCACATCACCTACGCGAGCGGCGACTCGGCGGCGGCGCTGGCGCCGGGTCACATCGCGATGGACGTCCAGTTCGCGAAGGACCACGACGTGCGCACGGGCAGCGTGCTGCCCGTGGAGTTCCCGGGCGGACAGCGCACCGAGCTGACGGTCGGCGCGCTCACCGACCAGGACGCCGCCGAGGGCTTCGGCATGGAGGGCGGGATGTTCTTCGGCATCGCCACGGCCGAGAAGTACGTACCCCGCGGCCAGGACTCCGTGCTGTACGTCAACGCCGCCGACGGCACGGACGCCGACACGCTGCGCACCCGGCTGGAGCGCAGCCTGGACCCGTATCCGCAGGTGCAGGTGCGCGACCAGGCCGACTACAAGCAACTGGTGCACGACCAGATCGCGGTGCTGCTGTACCTGGTGTACGCGCTGCTCGGACTGGCGATCATCATCGCGGTGCTCGGCGTGGTCAACACCCTCGCCCTGTCGGTGGTGGAGCGCACCCGGGAGATCGGGCTGCTGCGGGCCATCGGACTCGCCCGGCGGCAGCTGAGGCGGATGATCCGGCTGGAGTCGGTGGTGATCGCGGTGTTCGGAGCGGTGCTGGGGCTGGCGCTGGGACTGGTGTGGGGCCTGTGCATCCAGCAGGTTCTGGCGCTGCAGGGCATGGAGGCGCTGGCGATCCCGTGGGGCACGATGGTCGCGGTGGTGATCGGCTCGGCGGTCGTCGGGGTGGTCGCGGCCCTGCTCCCGGCGCTGCGGGCGTCCCGCATGAACGTGCTGGCGGCGATCGCGCACGAGTGAAGCGGGGGCGGCCGTCCGCCCCCGCCGCGGAGTCGGCCGTTTGTTCCGGGTGGTCCCCGAGCGGCCGTCCGCATGCTGGAATCGCCGGTGCGTCCGCCCGGGCTCTGCTGGGATCCGATCATGACTGACCTGCGTGTACGGGCGGCCACGCCCGAGGACCTGGACCTCGTGCTCGCCTTCTGGAGGACCGCCGCGGAAGGCACGAGCATCAGCGACGACCGGGACGGGGTGGAGCGGCTGGTCTCCCGTGACCCGGAAGCCCTGCTGCTGGCGGAGGAGGGCGGGCGACTGGTCGGCACGGTGATCGCCGGGTTCGACGGCTGGCGCTGCCACCTGTACCGGCTGGCGGTGCATCCGGACCGGCGCCGCCGGGGCATCGGCTCGGCGCTGCTCGCGGCGGCCCACGAGCGGTTCGTCCAGCTGGGCGGGCGGCGCGCGGACGCGATGGTGCTGGTCCGCAACGAGACGGCGCACCGGGCCTGGGAGGCGGCGGGCTACGCGCCGCAGGAGCGGTGGCGGCGCTGGGTGCGACCGCTGGCGGACTGAGTCCGACGCTTCGTCACCTGACGCACGGCACGACACTTTGCCGATCCTTTACCATGGGTGGAGCACTCGCTCCCGTATGAAAGGTCGTGAGCGTCCTCCCATGGGCGAACCTCCCAGTACGCGCCGTCGCGCGTTCCCGCGCACCCTGTCCGATGCTGGGACGGAGGTGACCCGATGACGGAAGTGCTTCTGCTGCTGGTGGCGGTTCTGCTCTCGCTCGCCTGCGGCGCCTTCGTGGCCGCCGAGTTCTCGCTGACCACCGTCGAGCGCAGCGCTCTGGAGCGGTCCGCGGCGCGGGGTGAGCGTGGCGCCGCGGGTGCCCTCAAGGCCGTACGGAGCCTGACGTTCCAGCTCTCCGGCGCCCAGCTCGGCATCACCGTCACCAACCTGGTCGTCGGCATGCTCGCGGAACCGTCGATCGCCGCGCTGATCTCCGGACCGCTGGAGTCGGTCGGACTGTCGGACTCCACGTCCCGCTCGCTGGCGCTGGTGCTGGGCACCGCCCTGTCCACGGTGTTCCTGATGGTCGTCGGCGAGTTGGTGCCCAAGAACTGGGCCATCTCGACACCGCTGACGGTGGCCCGGCGGGTGGGCTCGGCGCAGCGCTGGTTCACCGCGGCGTTCCGGCCCTTCATCAGCCATCTCAACAACACCGCCAACCGGATCGTGCGCCGCTTCGGGCTGGAGCCCGCCGAGGAGCTCGCCTCGGCCCGCGGCCCGCAGGAACTGGCGGCGCTGGCCCGGCACTCCGCCAAGGAGGGCGCGCTGGAGCCGGACACCGCCGAGCTGTTCGTGCGCACGCTGAACCTGGCCGACCTGACCGCGGAGAACGTGATGACGCCGCGTGTCCAGGTCATCGCCCTCGACGCCCAGGCGACCTGCCAGGACGTGGCCAACGCGACCCGGGCCACCGGACTCTCCCGGTTCCCCGTCCACCGTGGCGGCCTGGACGCGGTCGTCGGCACCGCGCACATCAAGGACGCGCTGGCCGTTCCCGCCGAGCGCCGCGCGCGCGTGCCCGTCTCCGACATCATGCGCGAGCCGCTGCTGGTGCCCGAGTCCCTGACCGTGGACCGGCTGCTGGACCGGCTGGGCGGCCGGCGCACCATGGCCGTCGTCATCGACGAGTACGGCGGCACGGCCGGGGTGGCGACCCTGGAGGACATCGTCGAGGAGGTCGTGGGCGAGGTCCGCGACGAGCACGACCCGCACGAGACGCCCGACCTCGCCCCGGCGGGCTCCGACGACGCCGGCCACGCGCTGTTCTCGGCCGACGGAGCCGCCCGCACCGACCAGCTCGCGCGCGTGGGCCTCAAGGCCCCCGAGGGCCCGTACGAGACGCTCGCGGGCCTCGTCGCCACCGAGCTGGGCCGGATACCGGCCGTCGGCGACACCGTGGAGGTCGCCGGGTGGCGGCTGGACGTGGTGGACGCCTCCGGCCACCGGGCCGCTCGGGTCCTGCTGCGCGCGCCGCTCGACGACGAGGCGGAGGAGTACGGGACGCGGGAGACTCGGCAGGCGCCGCAACCCCCGCCCGAGCCGCATGAGGCACGAGAACCGCGCCACCGGCCGCACCGGCCGCACCGGACGCACAAGACGTCCGGGACCTTCGGGCAGGAGGCCGACAAGTGACCGCCGTCCAGCTGCTGATCGCCCTGGCGACCCTGGTCCTCAACGCCTTCTTCGTCGGGGCGGAGTTCGCCCTGATCTCCGTCCGCCGCTCCCAGATCGAGCCGTACGCCGAGCAGGGCGACCGGCGCGCGCGCAGCGTGCTGTGGGGGCTGAAGCACGTCTCCGCGCTGATGGCGGCCGCGCAGCTCGGCATCACGCTGTGCACCCTGGTCCTCGGCGTGGTCGCCGAGCCGGCGATCGCGCACCTGCTGGAACCGGTGTTCCACGCGGTGGGCGTCCCCGAGGGCGCGGGGCACGCGGTGTCCTTCGTGATCGCGCTGGCGCTGGCCACATACCTGCACATGCTGCTCGGCGAGATGGTGCCGAAGAACATCGCGCTCGCGGAGCCGGTACGCAGCGCGCTGCTCCTCGGGCCGCCGCTGGTCACCCTGGCGCGGACGCTGCGCCCGGTGATCTTCACGGTCAACGCGTTCGCCAACGGCCTGCTGCGGCTGCTGCGCGTCGAGACCAAGGACGAGGTCGCGGCGACCTTCTCGGACGCCGAGCTGGCGCAGATCGTCAAGGACGCCGGTGAGGCCGGCCTGATCGACGACCGCGCCCAGGAACGGCTGCACGACGCACTGGAGCTGGGCCGCCGGCCGGTGCGCGACGTCGTCCTGCCGCTGGAGCGCGTCGTCTACGCGCGCGTGGGCGTCACGCCCGAGGAGCTGGAGGGGCTGTCCGCCGGGACCGGGTTCTCCCGTTTCCCCGTCGTCGACGAGGAGCGCCACATCGTCGGCTACCTCCACATCAAGGACGCGCTGGAGACCTCGCCGCGGGACATGCCGTTCCGACTGCAGGACATGCGCGCCATCGCACGCGTACGTGAGGCCACGCCCCTGGACGACGTGCTCACCGCGATGCGGGGCAGCCGTACCCATCTGGCCGCCGTGCTCGGCACCGACGGGCGGATGGCGGGGCTGGTGACGATGGAGGACGTGCTGCGCGAGCTGTTCGGCCAGCGGGCGTGAGCGGGCCGACCGGCCTCCGCCGCCGGGCGGGGGAGGCCGGTCTTCGCCGTACCGGACGTGCTCTTCGTCGACCGCGTCCTCGATGAAGACCGCCACCTCGCAGGCCCGCCCGCCCTAAGGCCGACCGACCGCTGGGTATGTGTCCGGGTTACCATCGCTGACGCCATGACGACGAACCCCATGTACTCCAGCCTGGTCGCGGTCGGCGACTCCTTCACCGAAGGCATGTCGGATCTGATGCCCGACGGCTCCTACCGGGGCTGGGCCGACCTGCTGGCGGGCCGGATGGCCGCCGGCGCGCCCGGTTTCCGGTACGCCAACCTCGCGGTGCGCGGCAAGCTCATCAGCCAGATCGTCGAGGAGCAGGTGGGGGTCGCGGCCGCGATGGGCGCCGATGTGATCACCCTGGTCGGCGGCCTCAACGACACCCTGCGCCCCAAGTGCGACATGGGCCGGGTCAAGGGCCTGCTGACGGAGGCGGTCGAGCGGCTCGCCCCGTCCTGCAAGCAATTGGTGCTGATGCGCAGCCCGGGCCGGCAGGGGCCCGTCCTGGAACGGTTCCGGCCGCGCATGGAGGAGCTGTTCACCTGCGTCGACGACCTCGCCGAGCGGCACGGCGCCGTCGTCGTCGACCTCTACGGCGCTCCCGCGCTCGGCGACCCGCGCATGTGGGACGTCGACCGGCTGCATCTGACGGCGGAAGGGCACCGCCGGGTGGCCGAGGCGGTCTGGCAACGCCTCGGCTACCCGCCGGAGGATCCGCGGTGGCACGCCCCGATACCGGCGACGGCGCCGCCCGGGTGGGTCGCCCGCCGCGCCGCCGACGCCCGCTTCACCCGGCAGCATCTGCTGCCCTGGATAGGCCGTCGCCTGACCGGCCGCTCCTCGGGTGACGGCCGGCCGGCGAAGCGGCCCGAGCTGCTGCCGTACGAGCCGGCCGCCGACGCCGAGGCGTGACGGCCGTCTCGTAGCTTCCGCCGAACGGAGCCATGGCGCTGGCCTGCACGAACCGCCAGTAGACTCTGGACACGTGACTGCTGCTCCCGCCAAGCCCCGCATCCCCAACGTCCTCGCCGGACGGTACGCCTCCGCCGAGCTCGCCACGCTCTGGTCGCCCGAGCAGAAGGTGAGGCTGGAGCGTCAGCTCTGGCTCGCCGTGCTGCGGGCCCAGAAGGACCTCGGCATCGAGGTGCCGGACGCGGCGATCGCCGACTACGAGCGCGTCCTGGACCAGGTCGACCTGGCCTCCGTCGCCGAGCGCGAGAAGGTCACCCGGCACGACGTGAAGGCGCGGATCGAGGAGTTCAACGACCTCGCCGGGCACGAGCAGGTGCACAAGGGCATGACCTCCCGGGACCTGACGGAGAACGTGGAGCAGCTGCAGATCCGGCTGTCCCTGGAGCTGATCCGCGACCGTACGGTCGCGGTGCTGGCGCGGCTGGGCAAGCTCGCCGCCGAGTACGGCGAGCTGGTCATGGCCGGCCGCTCCCACAACGTGGCCGCGCAGGCCACCACCCTCGGCAAGCGTTTCGCGACCGCCGCCGACGAGCTGCTGGTCGCCCACGGCCGGGTCGAGGAACTGCTCGGCCGCTACCCGCTGCGCGGCATCAAGGGCCCGGTCGGCACCGCTCAGGACATGCTGGACCTGCTGGGCGGCGACGCCGCCAAGCTGGCCGAGCTGGAACGGCGCATCGCGGGCCACCTGGGCTTCTCGCAGGCGTTCACCTCGGTCGGCCAGGTCTACCCGCGCTCGCTGGACTACGAGGTGGTGACCGCGCTGGTGCAGCTGGCGGCCGCGCCGTCGTCGCTGGCGAAGACGATCCGGCTGATGGCCGGGCACGAGCTGGTGACCGAGGGGTTCAAGCCGGGCCAGGTCGGTTCCTCGGCGATGCCCCACAAGATGAACACCCGGTCGTGCGAGCGCGTCAACGGCCTGATGGTCATCCTGCGCGGCTACGCGTCGATGACCGGCGAGCTGGCCGGAGACCAGTGGAACGAGGGCGACGTCTCCTGCTCGGTGGTGCGCCGGGTCGCCCTGCCGGACGCGTTCTTCGCTCTCGACGGGCTGCTGGAGACCTTCCTGACGGTGCTCGACGAGTTCGGCGCCTTCCCGGCGGTCGTGGCGCGCGAGCTGGACCGCTATCTGCCGTTCCTGGCGACCACCAAGGTGCTGATGGGTGCGGTCCGCGCCGGTGTGGGCCGCGAGCTCGCACACGAGGCGATCAAGGAGAACGCGGTGGCGTCCGCGCTGGCGATGCGCGAGCAGGGCGCCGAGCGCAACGAGCTCCTGGACAAGCTGGCCGCCGACGAGCGGCTGCCGCTGGACCGGGCCGAGCTGGACGCGCTGATGGCCGACAAGCTGTCCTTCACCGGTGCCGCCGCCGACCAGGTCACCACGGTCGTCGGCCGGATCGAGGAGATCGTCAAGCAGCGTCCCGAGGCGGCCGGCTACACGCCCGGGGCGATCCTCTGACCCCCGGCCGGCGATGACCCCCCGCTTCACCCCGGCGCAGCTGGAGGCCGCCCGCGACCGGCTCGTCCCGGACCTGGTCGCGGAGGGCCTCCACGTGCTGTTCTGCGGGATCAACCCCGGGCTGATGACGGCCGCCACCGGCCATCACTTCGCCCGCCCCGGCAACCGCTTCTGGCCGGTGCTGCACCTGTCCGGTTTCACGCCGCGGCTGCTGCGACCGGCCGAGCAGGGCGAGTTGCTGTCGTACGGGCTCGGCATCACCAACGTCGTGGCGCGGGCCACCGCCCGGGCCGACGAGCTGACGGCCGAGGAGTACCGGGAGGGCGGGCGGCTGCTCACCGCGAAGGTGGCGCGGCTGCGGCCGCGCTGGCTGGCGGTGGTCGGGGTGACGGCCTACCGGGCGGCCTTCGACGACCGCAAGGCACAGGTGGGACCGCAGAAGCGGACCGTCGGCGACGGCACGCGCGTGTGGGTGCTGCCCAACCCCAGCGGGCTGAACGCGCACTGGACGGCGGCGACCATGGCCGAGGAGTTCGCGCGGCTGCGGGCGGCCGCACGCGAGGAGCCGCTCAGGGCGGATCGACCTCGGTGACGACCGCGAGGAGCTGGAAGGGCAGTTCCTTGTCCCACTGGGAGACGCCCAGGGCGACCCAGCGGTCCGAGCCCGGGAGGCGCCACAGGTGCAGGTCCGGCACGTGGTTGCTGAGGGCGTGCCAGGGCTCCGGTATCTCCTCGCCCTCCATGGACCGGATCAGCACGCCGGCCAGGCCGAAGCGGTCCGGGGGTCCCCAGCGGGCGGTCAGCCGCTCCGTCAGACCGTCCCGGTCCGCCTCGTACTGCTCCTCTGTCGCCTCCCGTGCCGTCCCGTCGTCGTCCCAGAAGTCGTCGCTGGTCGCTAACTCCGCTATGAGGTAGCCGGGGCCCGCCTCGCCGGCGTCCGTCCTGCCGGGCGCCTGTGCGAGGTCACGGGCACACAGCACGTCGATGGTGTCCAGGCAGCGTGCGATGTCCATGCCTCCAGTAAAGCCCCGGCCACTGACAATTGGCGGGGCGTCAGCCCGGCGCCGTGTCAGGCGTCCCTGCGCCGCACGCTCCACGCGCCCGCCGCGAGGGCGGCAGCCGTCCACAGGGCGGTCACCGCGAGCCCCGTCCACGGCCCGAGAGGACCGTCGGACGTGCCGTGGAGGACGACCTGCCCCGCCCGGTCCGGCAGGAAGTCCGCGACGGTGCCCGCCGCGTCGCCGATCACGAACGACACCACCAGGATGAACGGGATCAGCAGCGACAGGGTCGCGACGCCGCTGCGCAGCAGCGCCGTCAGGCCCGCCGCGAGCAGCGCCATCAGCATGAGGTAGATCCCGCAGCCCACGACGCCGCGCGTCTGCTGCCCCGCGGTGAGCCCGTCCGCCGCCCCGCCGAGCCCCGCCCGCGCCACGGCCAGGGCGGCGCACGCGGTGCACAGACCGACCAGCAGGGTCGGTGCGGCGACGGCCGCCAGCTTGGCCGCGAACCACCGCCCGCGCCTCGGTACCGCGGCGAGCGAGAGCCGGAGCGCACCCCCGTGGTACTCCGACGACACCGCCAGCGCCCCGAAGGAGACGGCCGCGATCTGGCCGGGCAGCACCCCGGCCAGGGCCGTGAACAACGGGTCGAAGTCCGGGTCCGCGGTGTCGGCGGCGGCCGCCGACACGGAGAACGCCGTCGTCACGACGAACAGCGCCGCCAGCGACCCGAGGAGCGAGCGCAACGTACGGATCTTCAGCCACTCGGCGCGGAACACCGGTGCGAACTCCATGGTCAGACCTCCTGCGGCCGGGCGGTGAACTCGGTTTCGGCTGCCGTGAGATCGAGGTACGCCTGTTCCAGGGTGGCCTCCTCGGCGGCCAGTTCGAGCAGGGGCACGCCCGCGGCGGACGTGATGCGGCCGATGTCGTCCACGCGCGCGCCGGCCACCGTCCAGTGCCCGTCGGCGTGCGGTGCCGCCCGGTGGCCATGGCGGGAGAGGGCGGCCTCGAGCGCGGCGGCGTCCGTGGTGCGGATCCTGACTCCGGGTCGCACCCGCGCGTGGACGAAGTCGCGCAGCGGGGTGTCGGCCAGCAGACGGCCCCGGCCGAGGACGACGAGGTGGTCGGCGAAGGACGCGGTCTCGTTCATCAGGTGGCTGGAGACCAGGACCGTGCGGCCCTCCTCGGCCAGGCGGCGCAGCAGCGTGCGGATCCAGACGATGCCCTCGGGGTCGAGGCCGTTGGACGGCTCGTCGAGCATCACCACCCCGGGGTCGCCGAGGAGGGCGGCGGCGATGCCGAGCCGCTGGCGCATGCCGAGGGAGTATGTGCGCACCCGGCGCCGGGCCACCGACGCGATGCCCGTCCGCTCCAGCACCTCGTCCACGCGGCGGTCCGGGATCCGGTTGGCCGCGGCCAGGACGCGCAGGTGGTCCCGGCCGGTCCGGGAGCCGTGCGCGGCCTGCGGGTCGAGCAGCGCGCCCACGTGGCGCAGGGGTTCGGGAAGGGTGGCGTAGGGGCGGCCGCCGAGGGTCGCGGAGCCGGAGGTCGGCCGGTCCAGGCCGAGCACCAGCCGCATGGTGGTGGACTTGCCGGCGCCGTTGGGTCCGAGGAACCCGGTGACGCGGCCGGGCCGTACCCGGACGGTGAGGTGGTCCACGGCCCGGCGGGCGCCGTAGTCCTTGGTGAGGTCCTTGAGGTCGATGCTGGTCATGGCCGTCAGCCTGGCCGTCCGCGCCCGGTGGGGGCCTCCCCCGGCGGTGGAGATCGTCTCCCCCGCTCGGGGGAGGTGGCCGTCGGCGGTGGCTGGCACGATGGCCGGATGACCCGGCTTCTGCGCCCCCTGACCAGGGGGGCGACCTACACGCGTCTGCTGCACCTGTGGGTGCCGATGCTGATCGTGAGCGTGTGGTTGTTCATCGATCTGTCGACACCGTGGGTGCCGGCGCTGGTGCTGGTGCCGGTCGGGCTGATCCCGGCGGTGCGGGCCGGCGAGGGGGTCCAGGCACAGTGGCTGCTCACCCCCGGCGAGCGGGACGCGGGCTTCTCGCTCGCGCCGTCGGTCACCTGGCAGGACCGCGCGCGAACCGTGCTGTGGCTCGAAACGCGCATGGCCCTGGGAGCGTTGACCGTGCTGGTCTGCGTGTGGCTGCCGATGCTGACCGTCGACCTGGTCGCCGCCGCGGCCGGCCACCCGGACGGCGCCGTGCCGGTCGTGCGTGAGCTGCCCGCGCACAGGGCGTGGGCGCTCCTGGCGCCCGTGCCGCTCGTCGCGCTCTACGGCGCGGTGGCCGGTCTGGGGGAACTGATCACGACGGCGGCCCGTGCCCTGCTCGGCCCCTCGGCGGCCGAACGGCTGGCCGCGCTGGAGGAGCGCACCGAGCAGCTGCTGGAGCGCAACCGCATCGCCCACGAGTTGCACGACTCCATCGGGCACGCGCTGACGGTGGCGGTGGTCCAGGCGGGCGCGGCGCGCGCGGCGGGCGACCCCCGGTTCACCGACCGGGCTCTGCGGGCCATCGAGGAGACCGGGCGGACCGCGCTCGAGGACCTGGATCGGGTGCTGGGCGTCCTGCGGGAGGACGGCCGCCCGGTGAGCGGCCGTCCGACCCTGGCCGACGCCGGCCGGCTGCTGGAGTCGGCACGCGCGTCCGGCGCCGAGGTCGACGTGGAGCTGACGGGGGCTCTGGAGAGGGTTCCCGCACCGGTGTCCCGGGAGGGGTACCGCATCCTTCAGGAGGCGCTGACGAACGTGTTGCGGCACGCGGGGGCGGTTCCCGTGCGCGTGCGTGTCGACGTCGCCTCCGACGTACTGGACCTGGAGGTGCGCAGTCCGCTGCCCGCCGCCGCTCCCGGTCCGGGGCGCGGCAGCGGGCTGCGGGGCATCCGGGAGCGGGCCGCGCTGCTGGGTGGCCGGGCGCTGACCGGCCCCGACGGGGGCGACTGGCTGGTGCGCACGGAGCTGCCGCTGGGCTGATCCCGTGCCTCGCGGCAGGCGTCGGACGCGGCCCCCGGCCTGGCGAAGGACGCGGCTCCTGGCCGGCCGAGGAGGGTCCTGCGGGGCCACTAGGCTGGGCGGATGCCGGTGACCGTGCTCCTCGTCGACGACGAACCCCTGGTGCGCGCCGGTCTGCGCGCCGTACTGGAGGCGCAGCCCGACATCGAGGTGGTCGGCGAGGCGGCCGACGGAGCGGCGGTGATCCCGCTGGTGCGGCGACTGCGGCCGGACGTGGTCGCCATGGACGTGCGGATGCCGCTCCTGGACGGCATAGAGGCCACGCGTGCCGTGCTGCGCACGGTCGACGACCCGCCGAAGATCCTGGTCGTGACCACTTTCGAGAACGACGAGTACGTCTACGAGGCGCTGCGCGCAGGCGCCGACGGGTTCCTGCTGAAGCGGGCCCGGCCGGCCGAGATCGTGCACGCCGTGCGGCTGGTCGCCGAGGGCGAGTCGCTGCTGTTCCCGGCGTCGGTGCGGCGGCTGGCCGCCGAGTACGGCGGCGCCGACGCCTGCCGCGCGGCCGGTGACCTGCCCGCCCGGGCCCGGCTGACCGACCGGGAGGCCGAGGTGCTGCGGCTGATGGCGGGTGGGCTGTCCAACGCGGAGATCGCGGCCCGGCTGGTGGTGGGCACGCAGACGGTCAAGTCGCATGTGAGCGCGGTGCTGGCGAAGCTGGGGGCGCGGGACCGCACGCAGGCGGTGATCGAGGCGTACGAGTCGGGCTTCGTGACACCGGGGTGAGGACGGCGGCGGGCGATGCCACCGGGTGCCCGCGCTCGCCGGGGTGCGCCGCGACGAGTACGATCCGGCCAACATCGCGCACGACCCGGGAGGACGGACGGTGGGGCGGCTGACCGGCGGGGATCCCTCGCTGCTGCGAAGGATCAACTCCGCGGTGGTGCTGCACGCGCTGCGTGCCACGGACTGCGCGACCTTGACCGAGATCACCCGGGTGACGGGGCTGTCCCGGCCGACCGTGGAGGGTGTGGTCGAGGACCTCATCGCGGCCGGGCTGGTGGTGGAGAAGGCGGCCGAGGAGGGCGCGGCCCGGCGGCAGGGGCGGCCGGCCCGGCGGTTCCGGTTCCGGGCGGAGGCCGGACATCTGCTCGGTCTGGAGATCGGGCCCCACCGGGTGGCCGCGCTCCTCTCCGATCTGGACGGGCGGGTGATGGGCGCGCAGGCCAAGGACGTCGACCCGGCCGCACCGGCGGACGAGCGCCTGGAGCGGCTGCGCACGGCGGTCGCCGAGCTGCTGCGCCGGGCGGGCGTGCCACGCGGTTCGCTGCGCGCGGTGGGGGCGGCCACCCCGGGCATCGTGGAGGCGGATGGCCGGATCCGGCTGGGCACCGCGCTGCCGGAGTGGACCGGGCTGCCGCTCGGTGAGCGGCTGAGCCGCTCCTTCAAGTGCCCGGTGCTGGTGGAGAACGACGCCAACGCGGCGGCCGTGGCCGAGCACTGGAAGGGATCCGCCACCGAGTCCGACGACGTGGTGTTCGTCCTCGCCGGCCTGAGCCCCGGCGCCGGGTCGCTGATCGGGGGGCGGCTGCACCGCGGCTACGGCGGGGCGGCCGGGGAGATCGGGGCGCTGCATCTGCTCGGCCGGGACGTCACGCCGGAGGCGCTGCTGTCGACCACGGGCGAGCCGTTGCACCCGCTCGACGAGCAGGCCGTCGCCGCGGTCTTCGCCAAGGCGCGCGAGGGCGACCAGGGTGCCCGGGCGGCCGTGGACCGGTTCATCCAGCGGCTGGTGCACGACGTGGCCGCGCTGGTGCTGGCCCTCGACCCGGAGCTGGTCGTGGTGGGCGGCTGGGCGGCCGGCCTGGACGGTGTGCTGGAGCCGCTGCGCCGGGAACTGGCCCGGTACTGTCTGCGCCCGCCCAAGGTCGCGCTGTCGCTGCTGGGCGAGGCGGCGGTGGCCACGGGCGCGCTGCGGCTGGCGCTGGACCACGTGGAGGAGCAGCTCTTCGCCGTCGAGGGCACGGTGACGGCGGGGCGGGCGGTACGCCGGTGACGGCGCCGGAGTGACGGTCATCCGGCCTGGGCGAGGGTGACGGTCATCCGCCCTCGCGGCGACGGTGACGGCCGTACGGCCCGCGTCCCGGACTCCTGGAGGGGACGCGCGGGCGGCAGGCCGTCCCCACGACCGCAGCCGTGACCGACGGTCGTGGGGTCCGAGGGGGTGTCAGGAAGCCTGGCGCTGCGGTCCGTGGTGGATCTCGACGCCGCCCGAGTCGCCGAACGTCAGTCGACACGTGTCAGCGCGGTACGTGGCGACGGAGAGGGCCGCGGTACGGCCCTCCGCGACGAAGCGCGTGGTGACCACCAGGACGGGCGCGCCGGGCAGCCGGTCGAGCTCCTTGGCGTCGTCCGCGCGGGCCGAGCCCAGCTCCACCGCGCGCTCCTGGCTGTCGAGCCGGAGCCGTTGCAGCTCGCGCAGCACCACGCGCGCGCGTGCGCCGCCGGGCGGGGTGTCGATGGCGGTGAGGTCGGGCACCGAGGACCGCGGTACGTAGAGCAGTTCCGCGGCGACGGGCTGTCCGTGGGAGACCCGGGAGCGGCGCACGGTGTGGACGGGCTCGTCGCGTCCGCTGACCAGGGTCTCCGCGACCGCGGCGGGCGGGGCGGCGAGCGTACAGTCGACGGGCTGCCAGCCGTCGTCCCCGGCGCCGGGCCAGGCTTGTCCGGCGGTGCCGACGGCGACCCCCACGCGCGGCGGCGCGACCGTGGTGCCGACGCCGCGCCGGCGCTGCAGCCTGCCCTCCAGTTCGAGCTGTTCGAGCGCCTGGCGGAGCGTGGCACGGGCCACGCCGTAACGGGCGGCCAGTTCCCGTTCGTTCGGCAGGATCTCGCCCACCGAGAACTCGTTCTCCAGCGCTTCGCTGAGCACGGTCCTGAGATGCCAGTATTTCGGCTCCGGCACCGTTTCCAGTTGCGTGGTCCCCACCCTGTCCTCCGCAATCGCCGTGGCCCGGCGGCGTTTTCGCGCCCTTGTTTATTAAAGGTTGTTGCACTTGTCTGCGACCATAGGGCGGCCCCAACCCTTGGTCAATACCAATGCGAGTCGGGCGGAAGCAGGGGGCTACCGGCGGGTAGCGGTAGCTGACAAGCTGTCTCACGGCATCCGTCAGCCCGCCCGGACGAGGAGTACCGATGTCCCCCATGCCACCCGTGTCACCCGTGTCGCCGGTGTCCGAGACCGTCACCTTCAAGGTCCCCTCCTCCGAGGGTCCACGACCGGTGACCGTGTCGTACGCGCGCGTGGGCAGCGGGGAGCCGCTGCTCCTGCTGCACGGCATCGGTCACCACCGCCAGGCGTGGGATCCGGTGGTGGACATCCTGGCCGCCGAGCGGGAGGTGATCGCGGTGGACCTGCCCGGGTTCGGGGCGTCTCCGGCACTCCCGGAGCCGCTGGCCCACGACCTGGCCACGACGAACGCCGTGCTGGGCGCGTTGTGCGAGGCGCTGGAGCTGGACCGGCCGCACGTGGCGGGCAACTCGCTCGGCGGTCTCCTCGCCCTGGAACTCGGCCGCACGCGGCAGGTGCGGTCGGTCACGGCGCTGTCCCCGGCCGGGTTCTGGTCACCGGCCGAACGGCGTTACGCGTTCGGGGTCCTGCTCGCGATGCGGCGGATCTCCCGGCGGCTGCCGCTGCCGCTGGTGGAGCGCATGGCGCGGTCGGCGGCCGGCCGTGCCGCCCTGACGAGCACCATCTACGCCCGGCCCGCGCGCCGTTCGCCCGAGGCCGTGGTCGCGGAGACACGGGCGCTGGCGGGGGCGACCGGCTTCGACGCGACGCTGCGGGCGGGGACGACCGTACGGTTCACCGACCCGCTGGCGGGACTGCCGGTCACCGTGGCCTGGGGCAGCCGGGACATGCTGCTGGTGCCCCGCCAGGGCGTCCGGGCGAAGCAGGTCGTCCCCCACGCCCGCCTGGTGCGCCTCCCGGGCTGCGGGCACTGCCCGATGAACGACGACCCGGCGCTGGTGGCACGGGTGATCCTCGACGGGAGCCGATGAGCCGGCACCGCCGGGGGCCCGACGCCACCGCCGGGCCCCCGGCCGCCAGGCCTCAGCGGCGGGGGCCGGCCGACGGCGCCGGCACGGAGGCAGCGGCGTCCCCCTCGGCGGGCCGGGGCTGCGGGCTCGGGGCGTCGGCCTCGGCGGGGCCGGCGGCCGTCGCGCCGGGCGCCCGCCGGGCCCGGCTGAGAGCACCCGAGCCCAGGGCGACCCCGGTGCCCACCAGGGCGCTGCCCACCGCCTGGGCGGGGCCGTAGGACCCCGTGGCGACGAGGGGAGCGGTGCAGGCGGCGGCGACGGGGATGAGGCCGGAGAACAGGGTGGCGCGTTCGGCGCCGATGCGCTGGATGGCCATGTACCAGCACACGAAGCCGATGACGGTGACGACGACCGCCTGCCACAGCAGGGCGGCGCTCTCCACCGCGTCCGGCCGGCGCAGCCACGCGCCGCCGTCCAGCGCCACGCCGGCCAGCGCGGACTCGGCCGCCGCGAGCCCGCACACCGTGGCGGACAGCAGCCGGGGACCCAGCGGCCGCAGCACCGGCACGGCGAGCACGGCGAAGCCGACCTCGCCGCCCAGGGCGCAGACGGACCAGACGAGGCCCATGGCGTCGGTACGGCCCCAGCCCTGCACGGTGAAGGCGCCGACCGCCACCAGCGACGCCCCGTACATGACGGCGCGGCGTGGCCGACGGCCCTCCAGGAGGGGGACGAGGACCGCCACGACCACCGGTGCGCAGCCGACGAGGACGCCGGGCACGGCCGGTTCGGCGGTGCGTTCGGCGGCGAGGACGGCGAGGTTGAAGCCGACGTTTCCGACGGCCGCGAGCAGCGCGAGGCGCAGCCACTGGCGCCGGGTGAGGGCGCGCAGGCGGGCTCTGACGCCCCCGCGGGCCAGTGGCAGCAGGAGCAGGCAGGCCAGGCCGTAGCGCAGGGTCTGCCCGCCGGCGTACGGGTAGTCGCCGAGGACGCTGTTGGCGGTGAAGGAGGCGCCGACGAGAACGCAGGCGAGCGCGGCGAGGAGCGCTCCGCGCGAGGCGGTGGGGTTCATGCCACTGACGTTAGGAGCGGCGGCGGTCCGGTTTAAGGTCCACTTCCATGGCGTCATCACGGACCAATCCGCAGGGCTCCGCCGCGTCGGCCGGCGAGGAGGACCTGTCGGCCACCCCGTCCGCCGCCTGGGAGGTGCTGCTGCCGGCCGTGTCGGCGCCGGCACGCGCGCGTGGGCGCGCGTTGCAGGCCGCGCTGCGCGAGGCGGTGCGCTCGGGGCGGCTCGCGCCGGGCACCCGGCTGCCGTCGAGCCGGGACCTCGCCGCCGACCTCGGGGTGTCCCGGGGCCTGGTCACCGAGGCGTACGAGCAGCTGACGGCGGAGGGCTATCTGCGCAGCGGCCGGGGTGCCGGGACCTGGGTGGGCGGTGCCGCTCGGGCGGCCCGGCCGCGCGCCCGGGACCTCGCGCCCCGGGTCCCCGGCGCGCGGGCGGACTTCGTGCCCGGCACCCCGGACCTGTCGCTGTTCCCGCGCCCCGCCTGGGCCGCGGCGCAGCGCGCGGTGCTGGCCGACCTGGCGCACCACGAGCTCGGCTATCCCGACCCGCGCGGACTGCCCCGGCTGCGCACCGCGCTGGCCGAGCTGCTGGCCCGGCGCCGGGGTGTGGTCGCCGACCCCGAGCGGATCGTGGTGGTCTCCGGGGTCGCCCAGGCGAGCGCGCTGCTCGGCTGCGTGCTGCACGCGCGCGGGCTGGACGCCGTCGGGGTGGAGGATCCGGGCAGCCCGCAGCACAGCGCGCTGTACGCGGCGGCCGACATGACCGCCGTACCGCTGCCGCTGGACGGCGAGGGACTGGCTCTCGGTCCGCTGGCCGCGTCGGGGGTGCGGGCCGTGGTGACGACGCCGGCGCACCAGTTCCCCACCGGTCTCGCGTACTCGGCGCGCCGCAGGACCCGGCTGCTGGAGTGGGCGCGGGCGGTGGACGGTTACGTCCTGGAGGACGACTACGACGGCGACTTCCGCTACGACCGCGCGCCCGTGGGTGCCCTGCAGGGGCTGGACCCGGAGCGGGTGGCGTACACCGGGTCGGTGAGCAAGTCGCTGGCGCCCGGGCTGCGGCTGGGCTGGCTGCTGGTGCCGGAGTCGCTGGCGGAGGACGTCGTCGAGCGGAAGCGGACCATGGATCTCGGCCATCCCACGCTGGACCAGGCGCTGTTCGCGCGGTTCCTGGAACGCGGCGACTACGACCGTCAGCTGCGCCGCTGCCAACGGGCGTACCGGGAGCGGCGCGACGCCCTGGTGGCGGCGTTGCGGGAGCACTTCCCCGGTTCGCGGGTCACCGGCATCGCGGCGGGCCTGCACGTCATCGCCTCGCTGCCGGGACGGCACGGCCCCGAGGCGGAGTTCGCCGCCCGGGCGCAGGCGGCCGGCGTGTCGGTACGCACCCTCGCGGACTACGCGCACGACCGATCGGACGGACGACCGGACGACCGAGCGGACGGACGACCGGACGGACGACCCGCGCGGGGCGGCGCTCCGCCCGCGGCACGCGTGCGTGCCGGCGGATCCGGTGGGGGGCGGGTGCAGCTCGTGCTCGGCTACGCGCATCTGCCGCCCGCGCGGATCCGGGACGGCGTACGGATGCTGGCCGAGGCCACGGCGCGGTGAACGGGGTGCGGCGCGGCGCCTCCGCGGGGGCCGGGAGGAGTTGTTCACTCGTGGTTCGCGTGGCCGCCGCGCCGCCCGCGTAGGTGTGGGCACGACACATCGGCCGGTTCCCGTCCCAGGAGGCCCCTCCATGTCCGATCGTCCGTTCCCGGGGCGCCGCGGCGTCCTGCGCGGCACCCTCGCCGCGTCCGCCGCCCTGACCCTGCCCGTCGCCGCCGGTGCGGCGCCCGCCCTCGCCCGGTCCGGGCGGCCCGGCGCGGCGTGGGGCGTGCAGACGGGAGACGTGGGCGCGCACTCGGGGCTGGTGTGGGTGCGCTCCGACCGTCCGGCCCGCATGGTCGTCGAGACGTCGGCCACCGAGTCGTTCCGGGGCGCGCGCCGCTGGTGCGGCCCGCTGCTCGGCCCGGACACCGACTTCACCGGCACCACCCGGCTGCACGGTCTGCCGGCCGGCGAGCAGATCCACTACCGCGTGCTGCTGGCCGACCCGGACGACCCGCGGCGCACCGGCGAACCGGTGGCCGGCACCTTCCGCACCGCGTCCTCGCGGCGCCGCGACGGGGTGCGGTTCGTGTGGTCCGGGGACCTCGCCGGGCAGGGCTGGGGCATCAACCCGGACCGCGGCGGCTACCGGATCTACGACGCGATGGCCGCGCTCGACCCGGACTTCTTCCTGTGCAGCGGCGACAACGTCTACGCCGACGGCCCGATCGCACCGTCCGTCAACCTGCCCGACGGCAGTCTGTGGCGGAACGTCACCACGGAGGAGAAGTCCAAGGTCGCCGAGACGCTGGCCGAGTTCCGCGGGAACTTCCGCTACAACCTGCTCGACGCGAACCTCCGCCGGTTCAACGCGCAGGTGCCCTCGATCGTCCAGTGGGACGACCACGAGGTGACCAACAACTGGTACCCCGGGGAGATCCTCGCCGACCCCCGCTACACCGAGAAGCGCGTCGACGTGCTCGCCGCGCGGGCCCGGCGCGCGTTCTCGGAGTACTTCCCCATCCCGACGCTGCGCCGCCCCCGCGGCCGGGTGTACCGGGTGGTGCGCCACGGACCGCTGCTGGACGTGTTCGTGCTGGACATGCGCACCTACCGCAACGCCAACTCGCCGGACGACCGGACCACCGACCCCGAGGGCATCCTCGGCGCCGAGCAGCTGGCGTGGCTCAAGCGGGAACTGGCCCGCTCCCGGGCGGTGTGGAAGGTGCTCGCCTCGGACATGCCGCTCGGCCTGGTGGTGCCGGACGGCACCGACGGCCTGCCGAACATCGAGGCCGTCGCCCAGGGCGATCCCGGGGCGCCCCTGGGCAGGGAGCTGCAGATCGCCGAGCTGCTGCGGTTCGTCAAGCACCGCCGGATCACCGGCACGGTGTGGCTGACCGCCGACGTCCACTACACCTCGGCCCAGCACTACCAGCCCTCACGAGCGGCGTTCGACGACTTCGAGCCCTTCTGGGAGTTCGTCTCCGGCCCGCTCAACGCGGGCGCGTTCCCGGCCAACGCCCTGGACGGCACGTTCGGGCCGGAGCGGGTGTTCGTGAAGGCGCCGACGACCGCGAACGTCTCCCCCGCCGGCGGGTACCAGTTCTTCGGCGAGGTGGACATCGACGGCGGCAGCGGGGAGTTGACGGTCCGGCTGCGCGAGCAGGACGGCACCGTGCTGTTCACCCAGGTGCTGCGGCCGGGCCTGGTGGGACAGTAGGGCCCGGGTCCCGTACGCTCGGCGCAACACCGCGCACCGGCGTCATCCCCCGGTGCGCGGTGTTCCGTTCGCCCGCACGCGGTTCAGCCGCACGCCGTTCATCCGGACGCCTTCGCGCGGACGCCGCCCTCTCGGGCAGGCAGAGGCGGTTGCAAAGCGGACAAATTCAGCATTTACCCATCAGTCACAAACCGTTCGTGATCACGCAACACCCTTCCTCCACAGTGGCCGTATGAACCGGAAGACGACTGACGTGACACGCGCCAAGAACGGGCGCCCCGTCCACCACTGGCGGCGGGACATCGTGGAGCTCGCCGCCCTGTTCACCGCGGTGGCGGTGGCCGACGTGGTGGCGAACCTGGTGGGCCACGGCCCGGACGGGCCTGCCCTGCTCACCCTGTCGGCGGCCGCCCTCGCCGCCACGGCCTGCTTCCACACCTGGTGGTCACGCCGCCACGGCCACGCACCGCCGGTGAGCGATACCGGCGATACGAGCGCCCGGCCGGGCTCCGCGCGGGAGCAGGCCGGGCCGTCCGCGCTGCCGGAGGAGGCGGCCCGGCCGAGCACCCTGTGGCGGATGCGGACGACCGTGAAGGACGAGCCGGGCGCGCTGGCCGCCCTGTGCACCGCGCTCGCCGGGCAGCGCGTCGACATCCTCACCCTGCAGACGCACCCGCTGGGCACGGACACCGTCGACGAGTTCCTGCTGCGCGCCCCGCGCGACCTCGCCTGCGCCGAGATCACCCGTGCCGTGGCGGGCGCGGGCGGCTCGGGCACCTGGATGGAGCGGGCCGACGCCCACGACCTGGTGGACGCGCCGACCCGGGTGCTCGGCCTGGCCACCCGCACGGCGCTGGACGCCGCCGAACTCCCTCTGGCACTGCGGCAGTTGCTGGGCCGGTGCACGATCCGGTCGCTGCCCGCCACCGCGCACGGCGACGGCCGGGGCGCCGACCGGGTGCCCGTGGAGGGCGTGCTGGAGGAGACGGTGCTGCGACTGCGGGCGCCGGAGGGCGGGGTGATCACCGTGGAGCGGCCGTATCTTCCCTTCACCCCGACGGAGTTCGCCCGCGCGCGGGCCCTGGTCGAGCTGGACGCCCGGCTGGGCCCGAGGGTCCCGTGCGGCCAGGACGTACTGACGCTGCCCGAGGGCAACGACATCACCGTGCGCCGGGCCGACGTCGGTGACCTGCAGGCCGCGAAGGAGATGCACGAACGGTGCTCCAGCCGGACCCTGGGCATGCGGTACCACGGGCCGGTGGGTGACGCCGACCGCTATCTCAAGCATCTGCTCAGCCCCCGCTTCGGCCGCACCCTGGCGGTGCGCACCCCCTCGGGCCGCATCGTCGGCCTCGGCCACCTGCTGTGGGACGGCGACGAGACGGAGGTCGCGCTGCTGGTCGAGGACCGTTGGCAGCGGCGCGGCATCGGCGGGGAACTGCTGCGCAGGCTGGTGGCCATGGCCCGGGAGGCCGGCTGCGAGAGCGTGTACGCGGTGACGCAGGCGTCCAACACGGGCATGGTCGCGGCGATGCGGGGGCTGGAGCTGCCGCTCGACTACCAGATCGAGGAGGGCACGCTGGTGATCACGGCCCGCCTGCAGAGCTCGGTGGTCAGGACCTGAGCACCGCCGCGGGGCGGGCGACGGCCACCGCGGTGTCCCGGTCGCCCGCGCCCCCCGCGGACAGTGCCGTGTCCAGGTCGGCCCACAGGTCCTCGACGTCTTCCAGGCCCACGGACATCCGCAGCAGGCGGTCGCTCACGCCCGCGCCCCTGCGGTCCTCGGCGTCCACGATGCGGTGGCTGATCGACGCGGGGTGCTGGATCAGCGTGTCCACGCTGCCGAGGCTGACGGCCGGGGTGACGAGGCGGACGCCGGCGATCACCTCGTGCGGGTCGCCGTGCACCTCGAAGGCGACCATGGCACCGCCGATGCCCGGGTAGTGGACGCGGGCCACGCGCGGGTCGCCGGCGAGGCGGCGGGCCAGCTCGGCCGCGGTGTCCGAGGCGGCGCGGACCCGGACCGGCAGGGTCGACAGGCCCCGCAGCAGCAGGTAACCGGCGAGCGGGTGCAGGACACCACCGGTGGCGAAACGTATCTGCCGCAGCTGTCCGGCGAACTCCTCGTCACAGGCCACCACCCCCGCGAGCACGTCCCCGTGCCCGCCGAGGTACTTGGTGGCGCTGTGCAGCACCAGCCGGGCGCCCGACTCGGCGGGGCGCTGGAGCACCGGGGTGGCGAAGGTGTTGTCGACCAGCAGGGGCACGCTGCCGCAGGCGTGGGCGACGGCCCGCAGGTCGACCTCGGCGAGGGTGGGGTTGGCGGGCGACTCGACCATGACCAGGCCGGTGTCCGGGCGCAGTGCGTCGGCGATCCCGGCCGGGTCGGTCCACGTCACCTCGGTGCCGAGCAGCCCGGCGGTCAGCAGGTGGTCGCTGCAGCCGTACAGGGGGCGCACGGCGACGACGTGGCGCAGCCCGGAGGCGGCGCGGGCGAGGAGCACCGCACTGAGCGCGGCCATGCCGCTGGCGAAGGCGACCGCGCTCTCGGTGCCCTCCAGCCGGGCCAGCGCCGTCTCGAAGCGGGCCACGGTGGGGTTGCCGAGCCGGCCGTAGACGGGCGGGCCGTCGGGGTCGGCGCCGGTGGTGGCGAAGGCGTCGATACGGGCCGCCTCGGCGCGGCTGTCGTAGGACGGGTAGGTGGTGGACAGGTCGATGGGCGGGGCGTGCAGGCCCTGGCGGGCCAGGTCGTCCCGGCCGGCGTGCACGGCCTCGGTGGCCAGTGCCCGGGGTGCTCTCGGTGCGGGGCGGCGTACGTCGTCGTACGCGGGCGTACCAGCTGTGTCCATGGGCGGAAGGGTGAACACCGACCGGGTTCCGGGGACCAGATCCCGTGCTACGTTCGGGCCATGGCCGAATCTGTCGTACTGGACCCGGTGGATCTGCATCTGCTGCGGCTGCTGCAGAACGACGCCCGGACCACCTACCGGGACCTCGCCGCGCAGGTGGGGGTGGCACCGTCGACCTGCCTGGACCGGGTGACGCGGCTGCGGCGGTCCGGGGTGATCCTCGGCCATCAGCTGCGGCTCGATCCGGCCAGGCTGGGGCGGGGGCTGCAGGCCCTGCTGTCGGTGCAGGTCCGGCCGCACCGGCGGGAACTGGTGGGTCCGTTCGTGGAGCGGGTGCGGGCGCTGCCGGAGGCGCTGACCGTGTTCCACCTGACCGGCCCGGACGACTATCTGGTGCACGTGGCGGTCGCGGACATGGCCGATCTGCAGCGGCTGGTCCTCGACGAGTTCACGGCCCGGCGGGAGGTGGCCCGGGTGGAGACCAGGCTGATCTTCCAGCGGTGGGACTGCGGTCCCCTGCTCCCGCCGGACACGCTCTCGGCGAAATCCGGCTGATCCGGCGACCGGACCGGCGAAACGGGGCTGACGCGGCACCGGTATCCGTACGACGATGTCCGCATGTCAGAGACGAACAGCAGCCCGCTGCCGCGGCAGGTCGCCGACGCCTACGTCGACGAGCTCGTCGCCCTCGATCCGGTCACCGGCACCTACCTCGGCGTACAGGAGAGCGCCGGCCGCCTGCCCGACCTCTCACCGGCGGGACAGGACGCGCTCGCGCGGCTGGCCCGGGACACCCTGGCCCGGCTCGACGAGGCCGAGAGCCGGCCCGGCGCGGACAGCGACATCGAGCGCCGGTGCGCGCGCCTGCTGCGCGAGCGGCTGACCGCCGAACTCGCCGTGCACGAAGCGGAGGAGGGGCTGCGCCACGTCGGCAACATGGGCTCGCCGGCGCACCACGTGCGCGAGGTGTTCACCGTGACGCCGACCCGGACGGAGGAGGACTGGGCGGCGATCGCCGAACGGCTGCGCGCGGTGCCGGCCGCCCTCGCCGGGTACCGGGAGTCCCTGACCCTCGGTCTGGAGCGCAAGCTGTACGCGGCGCCGCGGCCCACGGAGACCTTCGTCGGACAGCTCACCGAGTGGGCCGACACGGACGGGTCCGGGCGCGGCTGGTTCGAGGACTTCGCCGCCGCCGGCCCCGACACGCTCAGGGCCGAGCTGGACGAGGCGGCGCGCGCGGCGACCGCCGCGGTGGCCGGGCTGCGCGACTGGATGCGCGACGTGTACGCGCCGGCCGTCCAGGACGCGCCGCAGACCGTGGGCCGTGAACGCTACGCCCGGTTCGCCCGCTACTACAACGGCACCGACCTCGACCTGGACGAGGCGTACGCCTACGGCTGGGCCGAGTACCACCGGCTGCTCGGCGAGATGCGGCAGGAGGCGGAGAAGATTCTGCCGGGTGCCGAGACGCCGTGGGCGGCGCTGGCCCACCTCGACGAGCACGGCCGGCACATCGAGGGCGTCGACGAGGTCCGGGCGTGGCTGCAGGGCCTGATGGACGAGGCGATCGACAAGCTGGACGGCACCCACTTCGAACTCGCCGAGCGGGTACGGAAGGTGGAGTCGTGCATCGCGCCGCCCGGCAGCGCCGCGGCGCCCTACTACACGCCGCCGTCGGAGGACTTCTCGCGGCCGGGCCGCACCTGGCTGCCGACGATGGGCGAGACCCGGTTCCCGGTCTACGACCTGGTGTCGACCTGGTACCACGAGGGCGTGCCCGGCCACCACCTCCAGCTGGCGCAGTGGGTGCACGTCGCCGGGAACCTCTCCCGCTACCAGGCGTCCGTCGGCATGGTCAGCGCCAATGCCGAGGGCTGGGCGCTGTACGCGGAGCGGCTGATGGACGAGCTGGGCTTCCTCACCGATCCCGAACAGCGGCTCGGCTATCTCGATGCGCAGATGATGCGGGCCGTGCGCGTCATCATCGACATCGGCATGCACCTCGGCCTGGACATTCCGGCGGACTCCCCCTTCCGTCCGGGCGAGCGCTGGACGCCGGAGCTGGCCGAGGAGTTCTTCGGGTCGCACAGCAGCCGCCCGGCCGACTTCGTGGTGAGCGAGCTGACCCGCTATCTGACCATCCCCGGCCAGGCCATCGGCTACAAGCTGGGCGAGCGGGCCTGGCTGCTGGGCCGGGAGCGGGCCCGCGCGCGCCACGGCGCCGCCTTCGACCTCAAGGCCTGGCACATGGCGGCCCTCTCGCAGGGTTCGCTGGGTCTGGACGACCTGGTGGACGAGCTGTCCCGGCTCTGACGCGGATGCCGGGCGGGGCACGCGGGGCGACCGAGGCGACCTCGGCGACCTCGGCGACCGGGCAGGGCACGCGGAGCGACCGGGTGGGGCGGCGGACCCGCCGTGTCGGTGTCCTGCCCGGGCCGCGGATATTCGCTGTCCCTCCCGGCCGCCTCTCGGGCACTCTTCGGTTCCATGACCACTGGCCGCACCCTGTTCCTGTCCCCGCGCGTCACCGCCACCGGCCGCGCCCTCGCGGATGCGGCACGGCGGCGCGGTGTGGGGGTGGAGACCCTGCGCGAGTGGCGGGTGCCCCAGGAGCGGCGGCGCTGTCCCGGTGCCTCGCTCTACGCGGGCCCGCTGTTCGCGGACGCCGTCGGCCGGGAGCTGGGCGTCGGGCTGCTGGAGCCCCCGGCGGACTGGCTGGCCAGGCTGCCGCGCGAGCTCACCGGCCGCGACATCGCGTGCACCACCATCGACGCGGCGCGCGGGCTGCGGAGGCCGGCGTTCGTGAAGCCGCCCAACGACAAGAGCTTCCCGGCGCGCGTCTACCCCGACGGCAGCCGGCTGCCCGGCCCGGACGCGGTGGACGGTACGGAGCCGGTGCTGGTCAGCGACATCGTGGCGTTCGCCGTGGAGTACCGGCTGTTCCTGCTGGACGGCGAGGTGCGCACCGGCAGCCGGTACGCCGTCGGGGGCGACCTCGACGTGGCCCCGCTGGAGGCGGACCCGCGCCGCGGCGAGGTGCTGGCGTTCGCCTCCCGGCTGGCCGGTACCGGGCTGCCGAGCGCGATCGTCGTGGACGTCGGGCTGGTGGCGGACGCCGGGTGGGCGGTGGTGGAGGCCAACGCCGCATGGGCCAGCGGGCACTACGCGTGCGACGCGGACGCCGCGCTGAAGGTGGTGCTGCGCGCGGCGCGACCGCGGGACGGCTTCACCGCGGCGGAGCGGGGGTTCCTGCGGCCGGCGCCCGCGGTGGTGCGGGCCTGACCTCAGCAGCCGCAGTCGGCGGCGTCCACCGGGACGGTCAGCGGGTCGGCCGGCTTGCGCTCGCCACCCTCTCGGGTCTCGTAGGCGAGGCCCTCGCGCACCCAGTACTCGAAGCCGCCGAGCATCTCCTTGACCCGGTAGCCGAGTTCGGCGAGGGCGAGGGCCGCGCGGGTGGCGCCGTTGCAGGCGGGGCCCCAGCAGTACGTGACGACCGGCACCGCCTTGTCGAGGAGGTGCTCGGCCTGCTCGGGGATGAGCGCGGTGGGCAGGTGGACCGCGCCGGGGACGTGCCCCTGGTCCCAGGACTCGGTGGAGCGGGAGTCCAGCACGACGAAGCCGGCGTCGCCGCCGGCGGCAAGCGCGGCGGCCACGTCGGAGACGTCGGTGTGGAAGGCCAGGCTCGCCCGGAAGTGGGCGGCGGCCTCGGCAGGGGCTGCGGGAGGGGTGCGCAGGACGGGGTTCACGGGGGCGGCAGCGTGGGCCGCGTTCTCGGTGGAGGTGTTCATGGCAGAAAATCTACGGCCGGTGATCATTTCGTTGAAGTGACGATCCCCGGCACCTGCCTTGATCCACCGGGGATTTCCCTGCTATTCCTCGCTCATGACCGCGTATTCCCCGGACGCCACCGACTGGCGCATCCTCGACGTCCTGCAACGGGAGGGCCGGGCCAGTTACGCCGAGCTGGCCCGTGCCGTGTCCATGTCCGCGAGCGCGGTGACCGAACGGGTGCGGCGGCTGGAAGAGGCGGGCGTCATCCAGGGGTACGCCGCCGTCGTGGACCCCGAGCGTATCGGCCTGCCGATCCTGGCGTTCGTACGGCTGCGGTACCCGACCGGCAACTACAAGCCCTTCCACGACCTGGTGGCCGTCACGCCCGAGATCCTGGAGGCGCACCATGTCACGGGCGACGACTGCTTCGTGATCAAGGTCGCCGCCCGTTCCATGCGCCATCTGGAGGAGGTGTCCGGGAAGATCGGCGCGCTCGGTTCGGTCACCACCAGCGTCGTCTACTCCTCGCCGCTGCCCCGGCGTCCGCTGGGCCGGTGACCGCGCTGCCGCACCACCGACCCCGACCGGTCCTTCACGACCTCCAGCTGGGCGTGGATGCGCCGCCGGAGGTCGGCGACGTGGCTGACGATGCCGACGCTGCGGTCCCGTTCGCGCAGGGAGTCGAGGACGTCGAGAACCTCGTCCAGCGTCTGGTCGTCCAGGCTGCCGAACCCCTCGTCGATGAACAGGGTGTCCAGCCGCACTCCCCCCGCCTCGTCGGTGACCACGTCGGCGAGGCCGAGCGCGAGGGCGAGCGAGGCGAAGAAGGTCTCGCCGCCGGACAGGGTGGCGGTGTCCCGCTCCCGGCCGGTCCAGGCGTCGACGACGTGCAGGCCCAGTCCGCTGCGACCGCGTCCGGTGCGGTCGTCGGAGTGGACGAGGGTGTAGCGGCCCGAGGACATCCGGTGCAGCCGGACGCTGGCGGCGGCGGCCACCTGCTCCAGCCGGGCGGCCAGAACGTACGACTCGAGACGCATCTTGCGCCCGTTGTCGGCGGAGGTGCCCGCGGTGAGCCCGGCGAGGCGGGCGACCCGGTCGTACTCCTCACGCAGCGGCGCCAGCCCGCGCGCGGCGGCGGTCGCGCGCTCGGACAGCCGGTCCAGTTCCGCGCAGCGGCGGGCGGCGGCGTCCTGCGCGGAGGCGGCCTGCCGCAGCCGTTCGGCGGCGGCGCGGGCGGCCGTCTCGGCGGCGGTGAGGCCGGCGGGCGGGCACTGGGCGGCGGAGGCGGTGTCGGCCTCGGCGAGCACGGCCCGCACGGCGGCCTCCTCGGTCTGCCAGGCGTCGAGAGCGCGCTGCAGCTCGCGGTGGGCGGCGTCGTCGAGGAGGGCGTCGGCGGCGGCCCGCGGGGTGTCGAAACCGGCCCGGAACGCGGCCTCGTCGAGGTGCCCGTCGGCGGCCTTGAGGCGCTCGGCGCTCTCCTCGGCGGCCCTGGCCGCGTCGGCGGCGTCGGTCAGCAGCGCGGCCTGCCGCTCCAGCTGCGCCGCGCGCGCGGCCACGCTGTCCAGGGCGCCCCGGGCGTGCGTCACCTCGTCCTGGAGGGCGGCCCGTTCGCGGTCCAGTCGCTCGCGGTGGCCCACCCGGGAGGCGAGCCGGACGGCGGCCTCACGCTGGACGGCGGTGCGCCGCCGGTGCTCCTGCTCGGCCCGGCGCAGCTCCTCCTGCGCCGGGTGCAGTGCGGAGGCGTCCGCGCGGGCGCGCGCGTAGTGCTCCTCCAGCTCGGCGGCCTCGGCGCGGAGCTGGTCCGTCGGAGCGTCACCGGCCTCGGCGGTCGCGGCGGCCAGCTCCTCCCGTACGGCGCCCAGGCGCCGTTGGTCCGCGGCGTGTTCGTCCTCGGTCTGCCGGTAGGCGGCGAGGGCGGCTTCCTCGGCGGCGCGGTCGACGTGCCCGGCGTCCTTGCGGGCGGGAGCGGGATGCTCGGTGGCCCCGCAGACGGCGCAGGGCGCACCTGCGACCAGGCCGGCGGCCAGTTCGGCCGCGATGCCGTCGAGGCGCTGCTCCTTGAGGTCCAGCCAGTGGGCGCGGGCGGCGACCGCCCGCTCGCCGGAGGCGAGGGCCCGCCGCTCGGCGGCGTCGAGGTCCCCGGCGAGCCGGTCGCGCAGTGCCGCGGCCGTCAGCCGGGCCTGCGCGGGTTCCCGCCGCTCGGCGAGCTGTTCGGCCCGGGTGGCGGCCTGCTGGGCGCTGTCGACGCGGGCCAGGAGTGCGGCCCGGGTCTCCTCCCACCCGGCGAGCCAGCTCTCCGCCTCCGTGAGGACCTCCTCGTCGGCGCGCTCCTGGCGGTCCAGATCGGCGCGCTCGGCGGCGAGGCCGGCCAGCCGCAGCTCGGCGCGCCGGGCCGACTCCAGTCCGCCCAGTTCCTCGGCGGCCCGGCGGGCGGCGGCGGCGAGGCCGGCGGCCCCGGCGTCGGTGAACCGCTCCGGCAGCTGCGCACGCGCGCGTGCCTCGGCCTCGGCGGCCGCGCGGTGCTCGGAGTCGGCCGACGCGCGCAGTGCGAGGACCGGAGCCACCGCCTCGGCCTTGCGCGCCCGCTCCATCCGAGCCCGCTGCTCCCGGTGGGCGCCCGCCCGCTCCTGGAGGCGCGCGGCGCGCTCCTGCGCATCGGCGAACCGCCGCTGCAAGCGGGCTAGTTCGCGTGTGTCGTCCAGGTGGCGCTGGGCTGCCGCGTGGGCGGATTCGGCGGCGAGGCGCCCGCAGTCGGCGACGGCAAGCTGCTCGCGCGCGGTGGAACGGGCGACGGCGGCCGCGGTGAGGACGGCCTCGGCCAGGCCCGGCTCGCCCGGCGCCGGTTCGGGCAGCTCCATGGTGTCGCCGGCGACCTGCTGCATGCGGTGGGCGTCGGCGAGCAGCGCGGTGTCGCCCTCCTTCACCCTGGCCTCGGCGGCGCGGCGGCGGTCGGCGAGGCGCTTCTCGACGTCGGTGAAGCGCTGGGTGTCGAACAGGCGGCCGAGCAGTCGGCCGCGCGCCTCGGCGTCGGCGCGCAGGAAGCGTGCGAAGTCGCCCTGGGGCAACAGCACCACCTGGCAGAACTGCTCCCGGCTCATGCCGCCGAGCAGCTGGGTGATCTCCTCGCCGATCTCCTGGTGGGAGCGGCTGAGGTCCTTCCAGGCACGGGCCGCCGCGTCGTACTCGCGCAGCCAGGACTGGGCCTTGTCGACGGTCGTGCCGTGGCCGCGTTTCTTGGCGCGTTCCCAGGGCGGCTGCCGGGTGATCTCCAGGCGGCGGCCCGCGACGGTGAGGTCGAGGGTGACCTCGGTGCGGGTGCCGGGGGCGGCGTGGTCACTGCGCAGGGTGAGGCCCTGGCCGTTCTGGCGAGCCCCGGGGACCGCGCCGTACAGGGCGTAGCACACGGCGTCGAGGACGGAGGTCTTGCCGGCGCCGGTCGGGCCGTGCAGCAGGAACAGGCCGGCGGCGGACAGTTCGTCGAAGTCCACCGACAGGGTGCCGCCGAACGGTCCGAAGGCGGTGAGGTCGAGCCGGTGCAGTCTCACCGGGCCACCTCCCGCACGGCGTCGTCCGCACGGACCGCGTCGAACGCCGCCCGCAGCACGCGGCGCTCGCTCGGGTCGGGTCCGGCGCCGCGTACGTGTGCGACGAAGTCCTCGGCGATCTGCTGGTCGTCCCGCCCGGCGAGGCGGCTCGCATAGCTGGCGTCGGGGTCGTCGGGGGCGCGCTCGGGGGCGAAGACGAGGCTGAGGGTGTGCGGGAACCGTGCGGTGAGGCGGGCCATGGGCTCGGCGGGACGGACGGCGTCGACGAGGGTCGCCTCCACCCAAGCCCCTTCGTGCCGGGCGAGGGCCGGGTCGGCGAGCAGGTCCTCCAGGGTGCCGCGCAGGCGGGCCAGCGGGCGCGGCACGGGGCAGTCGATCCGCTCGGCGGTGACCGCGCCGGTGGCGTCGAGGTCGACCAGCCACATGCTCTTGCGGTGGTCGGCCTCCGAGAAGGAGTACGCCAGCGGGGAGCCGGAGTAGCGCACCCGCTCGGTGATCGTCTGACAACCGTGCAGGTGACCCAGCGCCACGTAGTCGACGCCGTCGAAGACCCCGGCCGGCACCGCGGCCACTCCGCCGACGGTGATGTCCCGTTCGCTGTCGCTGGGCCGGCCGCCGGTGACGAAGGCGTGGGCGAGGACCACGGACCGGGTGCCCGTCGGGCGTGCGGCGAGGTCGGCGCGGACTCGGTCCATGGCGGCGGCCAGCACCGCCTCGTGGCCGGCCCGCTCGACGCCGAACTCGTCCTTGACCAGGGCCGGTTCGAGGTAGGGCAGGCCGTAGAAGGCGACGTCACCGTGCGCGTCGGACAGGACGACGGGGGTACCGGCGGCCGACGGGTCGGTGCGCAGGTGGATGCCCGCGCGGTCGATGAGGCCGGCGCCGACGCCGAGACGGCGGGCCGAGTCGTGGTTGCCGGAGATCATGACCGTGGGCACGCCCAGGCCGGCCAGGCGGTGCAGGGCGTCGTCGAACAGCTCGACCGCGGCGAGCGACGGGACCGCCCGGTCGTAGACGTCCCCCGACACGACCACCGCGTCGACCTCGCGCTCCCGCACGGTGGTGACGAGACGACCGATGAACTCGGCCTGCGCCCCGAGCAGGTTGACCCGGTGGAACGCCCGGCCGAGATGCCAGTCGGAAGTGTGCAGCAGCCTCATGATCCCCGAGACTAACGGGAGGGACTGACAGCACGGGCGGATACGGCGGCCTCACGCATCACCGTACGCCTCCCCGCCCAGCTCGAACCCGGCCGTCCCGGCCGTCGCGTCCGCCAGCCAGGCCCGGAAGGCGTCGACGTCGGCGTCCGGCAGTCCGATCTCGAGGGTGACGGCCTCGCCGTAGCGCACGTCTCGCACCTCGCGCCCGGTGGCGCGCAGGTCGTTCTGCACCTTCCCGGCGCGCTGGTGGTCGACGGTGACCGTGGCCAGTCGGTACCGGCGCCGGGTGAGGGTGCCGAGGGCGTCGACGGCCTCCCCCACCGCCCCTCCGTAGGCGCGGATGAGGCCGCCCGCGCCGAGCTTGACGCCGCCGAAGTAGCGGGTGACGACGGCGACCACGTACCGCATGTCGCGGCGCAGCAGCATCTGCAGCATGGGGAGGCCGGCGGTGCCACCCGGCTCCCCGTCGTCGTTGGCCTTCTGGACGGCGGCGTCCGCGCCGATGACGTACGCCCAGCAGTTGTGCGTGGCGTCCGCGTGCTCCCTGCGAACCGCCGCGATGAACTCCCGCGCCTCCCGCTCGCTGCCGGCCGGCGCCAGCGCGCACAGGAATCGCGAGCGGTTGACCTCTGTCTCGTGCACACCCGCGCGCGCGACGGTGCGGTACTCGTCCTGCATCGGACCAGCCTATGCGGTGGTGCGGAAGCTCCCCCCACCCGGTCAATCCGCCCCGTTCCGGCATGCTCTACCCGCTTTTGCCGTGTTTCCTGCCGCGCGGGACCGTGACCGAGGTGAGCAGGGCCGCGCCCGGTACGAGGGTGCGCCAGGTGGGGCCGTACCAGGAGAGCACGGCGAGGGCGGAGGTGGGGAACTTGGTGCGGACGGTGTCCAGGGTGTCGCCGAGGCCGTCGCCGGCGAGGGTGAGCACCAGGTCGGTGAGGCCGGGGTTGTGGCCGACCAGGAGCAGGGTCCGCACCTCGGGCGGTGTCTCGTGCAGCACGTCCAGCAGGTCGGGCGCGTCGGCCGCGTACAGCCGTTCGTCGTACCGCACCGGCGGCGGGGTGCCCCACTGCGCGGAGGTCAGTTCCCAGGTGCGGCGGGCTCTCAGCGCGGTGGAGCACAGGGCGAGGTCGGGCAGGCAGTCGGCCTCGGCGAGCGCGCGTCCGGCGGCGGGGGCGTCCCGCCGGCCACGCGGGGCGAGGGGCCGCCCGTGGTCCGGGGTGCCCTCCGGCCAGGCGGACTTCGCGTGCCGCAGTATCACCAGCCGCCGCAGCGGCCCGCTGCCGGCGCGGGCCCCGGGCCGGGACGCGGTCGGCCGCGCCGTCGCGTCACCGCCCATTGCGACCGACCGCCTTCCCCTGACGTGTCACACCGGCGACCCGAGGTCCCGGGTCAGATCGAGGCCCAGGAGGCGGTCGGCGTAGGCGTGCGTCTCGAAGCGGGCCCCGGGCGCGACGTCCGGGTCCTGCTCGATCCGCCGCAGCACGCGCAGCACCTCCGGTACGTCCAGGTCGTCCTCCCAGGCGGCCCGCAGCCGCCCGCGCACCTCCTCGGGGACCGGCCGCGAGGGCTGCCGCGCCCACCGGGCGACGTCCTGCCGCCAGCGTACGAGGGTGTCGCGGGCCTCCGCCAGGTCGGCCGCTGTCAGCCGTACGGGGGTGTCCCGGGGGCGGGTGAGCAGGGCGAGGCGCAGGGCGGCCGGCTCCGCACGGTCCGGCGGGCCCGCGGACGGTAGCGGCGGACCGTCCACCGGGGCCACGGCCACCACCACCCCGTCGGGGACGTCGGACGCCCGCCGCGCCACGTGCACGACCTGCGCCTCGCCGAGTCCGGTGCCCATGTCCCGGTTGTCCTCGAAGGGGCGGATGCCGAGCTCGTCGGCGTCCGTACGCAGCCGGGTCTGCTCACCCCGCCCGGTCAGCAGGCCCCAGACGGGTGTGCCGCCGAGTTCCAGGGCACGCACCAGCAGGTCGGCGACGAGCAGGACGCGCAGATCGCCGGTACCGCAGCCGTCGGCATGGGCCTCGACCCGGGTCAGGCCCCGGCGGACGGGGGCGGCGGGGACGTCTGCGCCGGTTCGGGCGTCGGTGATGCGGAGCACGGCCCGAGCGTAGGCGGGCCGGCGGCCGCGCGCAGGCGGGCGGCGGGATTTCCGGACACGTACCGGGGCGTCGCACGGCTGCCCGGGCCGGCCCGCACGAACCGCTTCCGACTCGGAATGACCGGTTGTGATCAGATGTTGTCCGACCTGAGGTTCCAAGGTTCCCCAGCCGGCCACCCGACAGGAGGCACGCCGTGCACGGCGACGACGCAACGGTCCGCAAGATCCTCACCGAGCTCGGCGGTACCTGGGCGGTGGTGGGCCTGTCCACCAACCGGGCGCGGGCGGCGTACGGGGTGGCCGAGGTGCTGCGGCGCCACGGCAAACGGGTCGTCCCCGTCCACCCCAAGGCGGAGACCGTGCACGGGGAGCGGGGATACGCCTCCCTCGCGGACGTCCCCTTCGACGTGGACGTCGTCGACGTGTTCGTCAACAGTCGGCTCGCCGGGGCCGTGGCCGACGAGGCGGTCGCCCGGGGTGCGAAGGCGGTGTGGTTCCAGCTGGGTGTGGTCGACGAGGCGGCTTACGCGCGCACGCGTGCGGCGGGTCTGGACATGGTGATGGACCGCTGCCCGGCCATCGAGTTCCCCCGGCTGCGCCGACCGTGACGGCCGTGGCGCGGGGCGGGTGACCGGCTGAGCGGTGCCGTCGCCGGTCACCCCTGTCAGTCGTGCACCGGCCGGTCGCCCAGCCGGTGGTCGGCCACGTTCAGCGCCTCGCCGACCAGGCGGCGCAGGTGGCCGTCGCACAGGGCGTAGATCACCCTTCGGCCCTCCTTGCGGGTGCTCACCAGGCCGGCCAGCCGCAGCCGCGCCAGGTGCTGGCTGACCGCCGGGCGGGCCGCGCCGCAGACCTCGGTCAGCGTGCCGACGTCGGCCTCGCCGGTCGTCAGGGCGTGCAACAGGGTGAGGCGGGTGCGGTCGCCGAGCAGGGCGAGGATCTCGGCCGCGAGCGCGAAGTGCTCTTCGCCGGGTGTGCGCGGGTGGACATCGCCGGGGGTGCGCGGGTGCGCATCGTGTGCAGATGACAGGTGCATGCGTGCGCTCATACGCACATATTGGCGCTGCGGACGGGAAGACGTCCAGTGTGAGGCAGCGGCCGGAAGGGGACCGACGTGACCGACCACGATGACCTTGCTCATCTTCCTCACCACGGGCACCACGGGCACCACCGGCACCACGGGCACCACGGGCACCAGCACGACTCCGGTCCCGGCGATCACGAACACGGGCGGGGGCGGGAACCCCGTCCCTCGCGCCGCCGTCTCGCCCACCTCCTCACCCCTCACTCCCACGAGACCGCCGACCGGATCGACCCCGCCCTGGAGTCCTCGGCCCGCGGACTGCGCGCCCTGTGGGTGTCCTTCGCGGTGCTCGCCGCGACCGCGCTGGCTCAGGCGGCGGTCGTCCTGGCCTCCGGGTCGGTGGCGCTGCTCGGCGACACGGTGCACAACACGGCGGACGCGCTGACCGCCGTACCCCTCGGGGTCGCCTTCGTGCTGGGCCGGCGGGCCGCCACCCGCCGTTTCACCTACGGGTACGGGCGCGCGGAGGACTTGGCGGGGATCGTGATCGTGCTGACGATCGCCGCGTCGGCGGCGTTCGCCGGCTGGACGGCGGTGGGGCGGCTGCTGGACCCCCGCCCGGTGGAGCACGTGGGGGTGGTCGCGGTCGCCTCGCTGGTGGGCTTCGCGGGCAACGAATGGGTGGCCCGGCACCGGATCCGTGTCGGCCGGTCGATCGGTTCGGCGGCGCTGGTCGCGGACGGACTGCACGCCCGGACCGACGGGTTCACCTCCCTGGCCGTGCTGCTGGGCGCGGGTGGTTCCGCACTCGGCTGGCAGCGCGCCGACCCTGTCGTCGGGCTGGCGATCACGGCGGCGATCGCCCTGGTGCTGCGGGACGCGGGCCGGGAGGTGTTCCGGCGGGTGATGGACGCCGTGGACCCGGCCCTCACCGAGCGGGCGGAGCGCACGCTTCGGGTGGTGCCGGGGGTGCGCGGTGTGGGCGAGCTGCGGCTGCGCTGGATCGGGCACCGCCTGCGCGCGGAGGTGGCGTTGGTGGTGGACGGCGAGGTGACGGTCCGTGAGGCGCACGCGATCGCGGTGGCCGCCGAGCACGCACTGCTGCACGCGGTGCCCCGGCTGACCGCGGCCCTGGTGCACGCCGACCCGGCGCCCCTGCCGGGCGAGGCGGATCCGCACCTGGCCCTGGCGCACCACGGCGCGGCCTGACGAGCGGGGCCGGCCGCCACCGTCCGCGCCGCCGGCCCACAGTGCCGGACGGGCACCGGGGCGGGGACGACGCACCTTTCCTGGCGCCGACAGCGGACCCACCGGACCGGCACCCCGGCATCCGCCACCCGCCACCCGCCACCCGCCACGCACGAGACCGGACCGGCGCCGCGGTCGCACCGGGCGACGGACATCTCCGGAGCAGTACCTCGGGCACACCGGGCGACGGACGTCACCGGTCCGGCACCCCGGTTCAGGCGACGCCCAGACCCTCCAGCACCACCGCGCCGGGCAGGGCGGCGAACACCTTGCCGGGGACCAGGAGTTTGCCGCGACGGCGACCGCTGCCGACGAGGACCCACGGCAGCTCGACGACGGCGGCGTCGACCAGCAGCGGCCAGGAGGCCGGCAGTCCGATCGGCGTGATGCCGCCGTACTCCATGCCGGTCTCCCCGGTCGCCGTCTCCGTCGGCGCGAACGATGCCTTCCGCGCGCCCAGCTGACGGCGCACCACACCGTTGACGTCGACGCGGGTGGTGGACAGCACCAGGCAGGCGGCGAGCGTGGTCTCGCCGCCCCGCTTGCCCGCCACGACCACACAGTTCGCGGACCGCTCCAGCAGTTCCCGGCCGTAGTGCTCGACGAAGACGGCGGTGTCGGCCCACCGCGGGTCGGTGTCGACGTGGAGGATCTGGTCGGCGGGGACGTCCTCGCCGAACCGGCGTACGGCGTCGGCCACCGGGGCGATCAGCTCGTCGAGGCAGTCGGGGGCCGGGGTGGCGGTGTCGAAGTCTCCGATCGGTGCGCGCATGGCCGCACCGTAACAGCCGTGCGACGGCGGCCGGCGAGGCGTCTCAGCGCACGGGCGGCGCGGCCCAGACCAGCACCATCTCGGCGACGGTGTCGCCGTGATTGGCGTACGTGTGCGGCGCGTCGGCGTCGAAGGTGGCGCAGGCGCCGGCCGGGACCCGGTACTCCTCGCCGCCGACCGTGAGCGCCAGCTCGCCGGCGGTGACGTGCAGGACCTCGACCGTGCCGGCGGGGTGCGCGTCGGAGGAACTGCCCTCGCCCGGCATCAGCCGCCACTGCCACAGCTCCAGCGGCCCCGGCGCCTCCGCCCCGGCCAGCAGCCGGCTGTAGCTGCCCGCGTCGGTCTGCCACAGCCGTACCGTCCGGTCCGCCGGGACGATCCGGACCGTGGGTCCCTGCTCGTAGTCGAGGAGGGTGGGGATGCTGACGCCGAGCGCGTCACCGATCTTGACGACCGTGCCGAGGCTGGGGTTGGTGCGGGCCTGCTCGATCTGGATCAGCATGCCCCGGCTGACCCCGGCCCGGGTGGCCAGCGTGTCCAGTGTGAAGCCCCGTTCGGTGCGCCAGCGCTTGACGTTGCGAGCCAGGGACTGGGTCAGCAGGTCGAGGTCCGACACGTTTCGTCCCGTTCCGGAGTCCGATGGGGTGAGCGATGTTGTCCGAGTGTTCTGGTGGACGCTCCGGTGGGAAGCCGGCGCGACGCGCACGGCCTGGTGCACCACAACGTCCACCGAACTGTACTGCGCGGATCGGCGGCGCGGACGGGTGCCCGCGCGCTCAGCTCTCGCGTTCCAGCGCCGGCAGCCCCGCGGCCGCCTCACCGTCGACCCCGGCGAACCGTGTCGCGCTCTCGCCGCCCAGTTCCGCGAGCCTCCCCGCGCTCTCGCCGCCCAGTTCCGCCAGCCCCGCCGCGCTCTCCTCGTCGAGCTCGGCGAGCCGTGTCACGGTCTCCTCGTCCAGCCCCGAGAGGGCGACCAGTTGCTCGGAGGTGACACCGTCCGGTATCGGCACGGGCGCCGGGGTGCGCAGTGGCGGCTGCCAGCCCGCCTCGGGCGTCCAGCGCCGTACGACCCGGGCCGGCGCGCCGGCCACCACCGCGTGATCGGGCACGGTGCCGCGCACCACCGCCCCCGCGGCCACCACCACGTTCCGCCCGATCCGCGCGCCCGGAAGGATCACCGCGCCGGTGCCGATCCAGCAGCCGGACCCGATCTCCACGGGCTCCATGCGCGGCCACTGCTTGCCGATCGGCTGGTGCGGGTCGTCGTAGGAGTGGTTGGTGGAGGTCACGTAGACATAGGGCCCGAAGTAGCAGTCGCTGCCGATGGTGACCGTCGTGTCCGCGATGACATGGCTGCCCCGGCCCAGGACCACGCCGTCGCCGATGCGCAGGATCGGCTCGGGACCGAGGTCGAGATCGGGCATCAGGCCGGCGGTGAGGGTGACCTGCTCGCCGACGATGCAGTGCGCGCCCAGATGGATCCAGGGCTCGCCGAAGACGGTGCCGAGCGGGAAGGCGAGACGCGTGGCCTCACCGATTGAGCCGAAGCGGAACCGGCCGGGGCGGTCGGCGGTCACCGAGCCCGTGCGCTGCAGCCAGGCCCAGCCCGCGTGGACGGCGCGCTGGGTGAGGCGGCCCCGCCAGGATGAGAACGTGTTCTTGCGCTTGGGCACCCGGACACCGTACTCAGGTCGGGCGGTGCCCATCGGGCGCAGGGCCTGTGATCTTCGCCCCACCGGGTGGCGTACGGTGCCGGGGTACCCGGACCGACAGGAGACGGTGATGACGCAGAGGGCGCTGATCGCGGGCATCGGCGGCAAGGAGCCGAAGATCGACGAGGCGGCCTTCGTGGCCCCCAACGCCACGGTGATCGGGGACGTGACCCTGGCGGCCGGCGCGAGCGTCTGGTACGGCGCGGTGGTACGCGGCGACGTCGAGCGGATCTCCGTCGGCGTGCAGAGCAACATCCAGGACAACTGCACGCTCCACGCGGACCCGGGGTTCCCGGTCAGCGTCGGTGAGCGGGTGTCCGTCGGTCACAACGCCGTCGTCCACGGGGCGACGGTCGGCGACGACTGCCTGATCGGCATGGGTGCGACCGTGCTGAACGGTGCCGTCATCGGGGCGGGTTCGCTCGTCGCCGCGCAGGCGCTGGTGCCGCAGGGGATGGTGGTGCCGCCGGGATCGCTCGTCGCCGGGGTGCCCGCGAAGGTCAGGCGGGAACTCACGCAGGAGGAACGGGAGGGCGTCACCCTGAACGGAACGATGTACGCGGAGCTGGCGCGGGCGCACCGGGACGTTCAGGCGTAGCACCCGTCCCCCGTGTCAGGCGTGGTGCCCGCCGCGTCCAGATGTGGCGCCCGCCCGGGGAGCGGCGCGGCGGACCGCGCGGTCCGCCCCGCGCCGTCCGCGCCGCCCGGCTACTCGGCCGCGACCAGGTCCTTCTCGGCCTCGTCGGCGGCGCGCTTCGCCTTGCGCTTCATGACGAGCATGGACGTGACGCCGATGAGCACGGCCGCCACCAGGCCCAGCCAGGAGAACTTCTTCAGCCAGGACTCGGCGACGACGCCCAGGTAGTAGATGACGGCCGTCGTGCCCCCGGCCCACACCACGCCGCCCAGCATGTTGGCGATGAGGAACTTCCAGTACGGCATGTGCAGGACGCCGGCCAGGGGTCCGGCGAAGATGCGCAGGAGGGCGATGAAGCGGCCGAAGAAGACGGCCCACATGCCCCACTTCTGGAAGGAACGCTCGGCGGTGGCGACGTGCGCCTCGCCGAAGTGGCGCGGGAACTTGCCACCCAGCCAGGCCAGCAGCGGCCTGCCGCCCTTGCGGCCGATCGCGTAGCCGATGGAGTCGCCGATGATGGCTCCGGCCGTGGCGCAGGCGCCCAGGATGACCGGGTTGACGCCGGTGTGTTGCGAGGACATCAGGGCCGCCGACACCAGGACGATCTCGCCGGGCAGCGGGATGCCCAGGCTCTCCAGTCCGATGACGAGTCCCACCAGCGCGTAGACGGCCGCCGGAGGCACCGTGTCGAGCCACTCCTGGACGTGCACCGCCGGTCCCTCCCGTTTGCTTTCCTCGTGCTGCCGGCCGGGCGCCCGATGGTCGACCGGCACACCCCCTGGCGAAGCCTACCCGGTCACCGGGGCGCGCCGGCCTGTCCCCGGCGCGGGACCGGGGAGGCTCGGGGCTCGCGGCCCACGACGGAGACCGCGGCGGACGAGGAGGCGCCGGTTGCGTGGGGCTCGCCGGGAGCGGCGGGCCGGACGGTGTCACCGACCGGCGCCCCCCAGGTGGCCTCGGGCCCCGGGACACCGTTGGCGCCGGAGCCGCCCCGCACCGCCGGCACGCCGACGAGCAGAGCGAGCGTGGCCACACCGGCGCCGATGCCGGCCGCCTTGGCGCGCCGCCCGGCCCGGGCAGCCCCGGAAGCGGCGGACCCGGGCCCGGCGGGACGGGCACCGTGCGCGCCCCGGTGACGGCCGGCGGGCGCGGGGGGCGCGGCACGCCGGGCGGACGCGGCCGCGGGTGTCCGAGGGGCCGTGAGCCAGGCGGGTACGACCGCCCGCAGTGCCGTGCGCCACCACGCACCGGCCCCCCGGCCCGTCGTGCCCCGGGCGGAGGACGGCGGCGCGGGGGGGCGCCCCGGGCGGGAATCGAGGTAGCGGCGGGCGCCCCAGCCGAGTACCGCCTCGGCCAGCAGAACAGCCAACTCTTCGTCGAAATGGCTGAGTTGCTCGGCGGTGTGCCGACAGTGACGGCACTGGGCGAGATGGTCGCGGACATCGGGCAGCAACTCGGTGCCGCGCCGCAGGGGAATGTCGAGCAGCCGGTGGTAGAAGCGGCATTCGACGGTCGGCGCGAGGTCGAGATGCGCGCGGACGCACTTCGCCCGGAATTGCTCGCGGGCCTGGTCCAGACCGGCGGTCGCGGTGATGGTGTCGACACCCAGCAGACCAGCCGGTACGGATATCGGCTCGGCCTCGACCTCGCAGTGCCACAACAGACATTGCGAGGCCGCCGGAAGGGACTGGAAAGCGCGTTCGGCGAGCCGCCTCCTTTCCGGTGTTCCAGCGCGGGCGGCGCGCAGTCCGCGCGCTCCGATGGTTCTGTCCAGCTCCGGGAGTTCGGCGGGAACTCCGTCCGCACCGGCCCATTCCCGGACCATGTCACGTACGACGACCAGGAGTTGGGGCCGCAGCGCACCGGCGGACCGGTCGCTCGCGAGACGGGTGAGCAGCCGGTGCACGGACGCGGCGGCCACGAACTGGGCCGCGGGGCCGGCGGAGGCGAGGCAGATGGCGGCGTAGTCCTGTGCGGCGCGCCAGTGCCGGGCCAGCAGCAACGCGACGGCGCCGCCGTCGTCGCCGGCCGCGATCAGGGCGGCGAGAACACGGTCGGATTCGCCCGGCGCGCGGCCGGGGCCCGGCGGATATGAGGGGCGTGGGGGGCTGGGCGAGTGCACTGAACCATTTCCTTCCAAGCCGACGGACGGCACACGCAAACGTGTCCGCCGGAAAGCAGGTGATTGATTGGTGCGTACCTACGGCGCGTCAGACCGCACGGCCTGGTCCGAACCGTCCCGCGGGGACGCTCACCTTGGCACACACGTCTCGCAGGAAACAAGAAGTTCGAGTGACGCGAGGTCAATGTGCGTGAATACGACCCGCGTTACCGACGGTATAGGTGCCGGTATTCGACAACGCGACAACAACGACCCGGCCGGAACACACAGGATTCTCCGATCCCGCTCCCTGCTCGCTCCCATACGGGCGGGCCAGCATGTCGCGCATGAGCGCCCCGGATTTCCCCCTCTCCACACCCTCCGCACCGGCCGCCCCCGCCGCCCCCGCCGTTCGCAAGGCGGTCATCCCGGCCGCCGGGCTCGGCACCCGCTTCCTGCCCGCCACCAAGGCGACCCCGAAGGAGATGCTGCCGGTCGTCGACAAGCCGGCGATCCAGTACGTGGTGGAGGAGGCCGCCGCGGCCGGGCTCGACGACATCCTGATGGTCACCGGCCGGCACAAGCGGGCCATCGAGGACCACTTCGACAACGCGCTCGAACTGGAGCAGGCGCTCACGGCCAAGGGCGACACCGTACGCCTGGACGCGGTGCGCGATCCGGCGCGTCTGGCCGACATCCACCACATACGGCAGGGCGATCCGCTGGGCCTCGGCCACGCGGTGCTGTGCGCCCGTCACCATGTGGGCGGCCAGCCCTTCGCCGTGCTGCTCGGCGACGATCTGATCGACCCGCGCGAAACCCTGCTGAGCCGCATGCTGGAGGTCCGACAGCGGTGCGCCGGGAGCGTCGTGGCCCTCATGGAGGTCCCGCCGGATCAGATCCACCTGTACGGTTGCGCGGCCGTCGAACCGTCCGGCTCCGGGGACGCCGACGTGGTCCAGGTCACCGGCCTGGTGGAGAAGCCGCCACGCGACCGGGCGCCGAGCCGCTACGCGGTCATCGGCCGTTACGTCCTGGACCCGGCCGTCTTCGAGGTGCTGGAGCGGACCCGGCCCGGACGCGGCGGCGAGGTCCAGCTGACCGACGCCCTGCAGGAACTGGCAGCCGCCGGCGCGGTCCACGGGGTCGTCTTCGAAGGCCTGCGCTACGACACCGGCGACAAGGCGGACTATCTACGTACGGTGGTACGACTGGCCTGTGAACGCCCGGATCTGGGACCGGAGTTCAGGTCGTGGCTGAAGGAGTTCGCGGCGGGCCTGGCGGACGACCCGGCCCCGGGCGGGTGGCAGGCGGCCTGAGCCGGCTCCGGCGGCGCAGGCCCGCACCCGTGAGGGACCCACGGGGCCCGGGTGGCCCGGCATCACGGCCGCGCCGCCGGGCCACCCGCCCACCCGGGCCGACCAGTTGGCGCGCCCTGCCCGCCGGCCCGACCGCGCCACCCGACCGCCGGCCGGTCACCCGGCCGGGCGCCGCTCAGCCGTTGGGCCGTAGGGTCCAGACGACGGTCATCTCTCCCGTGACCGCACCGTCGCCGCGGCGAATCTCGATCGCGACCGGGAACTCGGGCCGCTCCCCCGCGTCCAGTTCGGCGACGACCTCGGCGGCCGGCCGACCCAGGGTCGCGGTGGCCGTGACCGGACCCATGGCGAGCTTGCGGTAGGCGATCTCGGCGCGGACCGCGAGCGGCACGGCGCGGGAGAGCTGGTCTCCGAACGCCGCGAGGACGATGGCCCCGCTGGCGGACTCCCCGAGCGTGAACATGGCGCCGGCGTGCGGCCCGCCCACGTGATTGTGGAAATCGCCCTGGTCCGGCAGGGCGACCACGGCCTTGTCCGGGGTGGTCTCCAGGAACTGGAGGTTCAGGGTCCGGGCCATGGGAACCGTGGCGGCGAGCATCTCGCCGACGGACATCTGGTCTGCGCTCATGGCGAGATGTTACCCACGAGTAGCCTCTGCTCGCCAGAGCCCGGCCCCAACCCACACCCGAGCCGGCATCGGACCTGCTCCCGCCCCCTTCCCGGCCCCCTCCGGGGACCTCCCGTGCAGACCACTCCGCAACATCTCCCGGCCACTCGACCACTCGCCCGGCCGCCCACTCGCCCGGCCGCCCAGTGGCCCGGCTGCCCGGTGGCCCGGTGGCCCGGCCGCCCGCTGGCCCGGTCAGCCTCCCGGACGACCGCCGAACCGGTCTTGCGAGCAGCCTGTCGAGCACCCTCGCGATCCTCCGCCCGAAGGGCTTCCCGGCGCCCGCGGAACCGGCCCCCGCGGAACCGGCCGCCCCGGACCGGGCGCGGGACCCCCGCATGATCGCCGTATGCTTGCCGCCCATGTGGCCAGGAGAGCAACCGCCGGCGGACGGCCGGAACCCGGCGAACCAGCCCGCGAACCCGTATCTGCAGCCGGGCTACCAGCAGACCCCGCAACAGCACCCGCACGCGGGACAGCCGAGCGCGGGACAGCCGTCCGGCCCCTGGACCGCCCCCACGGCCACCATGGGTCCGTCCCCGGCCGGCCCGGGTGGCGGACGCCGCACGAAGGTGATCGCGATCGCGGCGGCCGCCGCGGTGGTCGCCGCCTCGGCGGTGACCGGCGTGGTGCTGCTGCGCGACGGTGACGGCGGCACGCCCGAGCCGGGGCCGACGGCCACCTCCGCACCAGCCCCCGGCCAGCCCTCCGCCTCCGCCGACCCGCGCGGCGAGGACACCGTGCGGCCGACCGTCGCCGGCTGGAAGGTCGTGGTGAACCCGGACCTCGGCGTCGCCTTCGACGTGCCCGCCGGCTGGGAGGTGCAGTCGACGTCGTGGGCCTGGTGGGTCTCGGAGGACGGCGACCCGGACGAGAAGATCCTCGTCGGCATGAAGGCCCCCGCCGTACTGAAGTCCAAGTGGTGCCTGTCGGACGACGACCGCGACGGCCGCGAGGACAGCACCGCCCTGGCCATCATGGGCACGCGGGCCAACAAGAGCGCTCGTTCCACCGAGGAGATCGCCCGCGCCGACTCCGCCAACTGGGTTTACGGCGACTACACCCAGCCGGACCGGAAGAAGGTCACCACCGGCCCGGTCACCCCCTTCACCACCACCTCCGGACTGTCCGGCAGCGTGGCCACCTCATGGTCCGCGGGGGTGGAGAAGAAGCACAAGTGCGACTCCGACGGCAAGTCCACCACCTTCGCGTTCAAGACGCCCGACGGGGACCTGGCCTCGTGGTCGTTCTCCGGCGCCAAGGGCGTCAAGGACGAGGTCTCCGACGCCACCCTCCGCGAGGTCATGGCCACCATCCGCCTCTACGAGCCGTCCGGCTCCTGAGCCGGATACCGATTCGGTACGTCCCTGACAAGGGGCGGTGACCGACTCCGGTTCCGGGCGGCACTAGGGTTGCTGCGCATGTGGCCAGGACAGCAGCCGCCCGGGGGAGAGCAGAACCCGCAGGCGCAGAACAACCCGTACCAGCAGCCGGGATACCAGCAGCCGAATCCCTACCAGCAGCCCGGCTATCAGCAGCCCAACCCCTACGCGCAGCAGCAGCCGCAGCAGCAGCCCCAGCAGCCCCAGTGGGGTGCCCCCACCGTGCCGGGCACGCTGCAGCCGCAGCCCGGGGGCGGGGCCGGCGGAGGCGGCGGCAACCGCACCAAGCTCGTCGCGATCATCGCGGCCTCGGCCGTCGTCGTGACCGCCGGCGTCACCGGCTTCCTGGTGCTGGGCGGCGACGGTGACGACACCGACGTCACCGGCAAGGGCCAGAGCCCGAGCCCGACCGCCACCGGCACCGCCAGCCCGGAGCCGACCGCACCGGCCACGACCGGGGGTGCCAACCCGCGCAGCAACGAGACGGAGAAGCCGACCGTCGCCGGCTGGAAGGTCGTCGTGAACCCCAAGTGGGGCATCGCCTTCGACGTGCCGGCCGACTGGGAGGTGCAGTCGCCGGGCGTGGGCCTCGGCTTCGAGTGGGAGGACGACAAGGAGCCGAGCGGCTACGGCTCGATCCTCATGTCGGGCGCCGCCAAGTACAAGTCGAAGTGGTGCTCGGTCGACAGCGACAAGGACGGCGAGACCGAGGACACCCCCCTGGCCGTCGTCGGCACCAAGGGCGCGTCGGGCGCCAAGAACACCGACGAGATCGCGATCAACACGCCCGCGTGGTGGGTGTTCGGCGGCTACACCGAGCCGGACCGCAAGAGCATCACCTTCGACAAGAAGGCCACGCCCTTCAAGACGGCCTCAGGCATCCAGGGCAGCTACGCCTGGGCCCAGTCGACGAACACGCCCCAGAAGGGCAAGTGCGCCAGCGACGGCAAGGCGATCACGTTCGGTTTCAAGAACTCCAACGGCGACTTCGTGTCCTGGAACCTGCACACCGCCAAGGGCGTGAAGGACGAGCTGCCCAAGGAGACGATCCTGAAGATCCTCAGCACGGTGCGGCTGCACGGCGAGCCCACCCAGAACTGAGCCGCGACCCCGGCGGGATCCGGTTTGGCACACTGGGGCCCCGGCGGCGATAGTCACCCGGTGACCCCAGCCGCCGAAACCCGCCGCCGCCTGCGCCGACCCTCCTGGGCGGGCCGCAACTACAGCCTGCTGACCGCCGCCGCGTTCGTGACGAACCTGGGCAGTCAGGGCGCTCTCATCGCCGCCGCCTTCGCCGTGCTGGAGGCGGGCGGCGACGGCGGCGACGTCGGTCTGGTGGCCGCCGCGCGCACGCTGCCCCTGGTGCTGTTCCTGCTGGTCGGCGGCGCGGTCGCGGACCGGCTGCCGCGACACCGGGTGATGGTCGCGGCCAACGCCCTCAACTTCCTGTCGCAGGGCGCCTTCGGCGCGCTGGTGCTGCTCGGCGAGCCCCGGTTGTGGCAGATGATGCTGCTGACCGCGCTGGGCGGCACCGGCCAGGCGTTCTTCAGCCCGGCGGCCGAGGGCATGCTGCTGTCCTCGGTCGAGGGCGAGCAGGCCGGCCGTGCCTTCGCGGTGTTCCGGATGGCGATGCAGGGCGCGGCCGTGGGCGGTGCGGCACTCGGCGGGGCCCTGGTGGCGGTCGTCGGCCCCGGCTGGGTCCTTGCGGCGGACGCCGCCGCGTTCGCCGTCGCCGGTGCGCTGCGCGCGTTCCTCGACGTCCGGGACCTGCCGCGGCGCGCGCCGGGCGGCGGGCTGCTCGCCGACCTGCGTGAGGGCTGGCGGGAGGTGAGCGGCCGGCCCTGGCTGTGGGGCATCGTGCTGCAGTTCTCCATCGCGAACGCCGTCGTGGGCGCCGCCGACGCCGTCTACGGGCCGCTCGTGGCCGACGATCACCTCGGCGGACCGGGCCCCTGGGGTCTCGCCCTGGGCTGTTTCGGCGCCGGCACCGTGGCCGGCGCCCTGCTGATGACCCGGTGGAAGCCGCGCCGCCTGCTGTTCGTGGGCACCCTGTGCGTCTTCCCGCTGGCGCTGCCGTCGGCCGCGCTCGCGGTCCCCGTCCCGGTCGCGGTGCTGTGTGCGGTGATGTTCCTGACCGGCGTCACCCTGGAGGTGTTCGGCGTGTCCTGGATGACCGCGCTGCACCAGGAGATACCGGAGGACAAGCTGTCCCGGGTCTCGGCCTACGACTGGTTCGGCTCGGTGGCGCTGGTGCCGCCGGCGACGGCGCTGGCCGGTCCCGCGGAGTCGGCGTTCGGCCGGCCGGCGGCGCTGTGGGGCTGCGCCGGGCTGGTCGTCGTCGTCACGGCCGCGGTGCTGTGTGTCCCCGACGTACGGCACCTGACCCGGCGCACCCAGCGGGTGACGGGCCGGACCCCCGAGGCCGGACCGCCGCCGGGCGGGTATCCGGCCGAGTCGTCAGCCGATCCCGAAGGAGCCCTCGGGGGGCAGGGGTGACGGGACCGCGTCCGCGTCCCGCACGGGCCGGGCGTCCCCGGTGAACGCCCGGACCGCGGCCCCCGACTCCACCCGGGCCGGAAACGCGTCGCCCGCCGTCAGCCGGGCCAGCGCGGCGACGTCGAGGGGGCGGTGCGCGGCGGCCAGCACCGCGTTGCCGAACCGCCGCCCGCGCAGCACGCCCGGCTCCGCGATGAGGACGAGTTCCGGGAACACCGCGGCGAGGGTGGCGAGCTGGGAACGCAGGAAGGTGAACGGCGCCCCGTCGGGGAGGTTCGCCACGTAGACCCCGTCGGGGCGCAGCACCCGGCCGGCCTCACGGGCGTAGGCCAGGGTGGTCAGGTGCGCGGGGACCCGGGAGCCGCCGAAGACGTCGCCGACCACCACGTCTGCGGAGCCGTCCGGGGCGTTCTCCAGCCCGCGCCGGGCGTCGCCGTGGTGGAGGACGATCCCCGAGCCCTCTCCGAGCGGCAGGAACTCGGCGACCAGCGCCAGCAGCGCCCCGTCGGCCTCGACCACGTCCTGCTGGGACCCCGGCCGGGTGGCGGCGACGTAACGGGGCAGGGTCAGCGCGCCCCCGCCGAGGTGGAGCACGTCCAGCGGGCGGCCCGCCTCAGCGGCGGTGTCCAGTACGTGTCCGAGCCGCCGGGCGTACTCGAACTCCAGATGGGTCGGGTCGTCCAGGTCCACGTACGACTGGGGCGCCCCGTCCACGGTCAGCAGCCAGGCCCGCGCCCGGTCGACGTCGGGCATCAGTTTGGCGGTGCCGTGGTCGACGGCGCGGGAGACGGGGACGGCTTCGTTCACCGTCCCATTGTGCCCGCGGCCGGCCGGCTCCCGGCCGGCCGCGGGCGGGCAGTCGGCCCGAGGAGGCGCCGGCGGCAGGCAGCCCGAGGAGGCGCGGGGAACCGCGCGGCCGGTGCCGTCCGGCCAGCGGTTCCCCTCCCCGTCCGCGTCGTCCTCACCCGAGGGCCGTGACGGTCCCCGCACCCACGGTCCTGCCGCCCTCGCGGACGGCGAAGCCCAGCCCTGGCTCCAGCGGGACGTCCCGCCCCAGCTCGACGGTCATCGTCACCGTCTCCCCCGGCCGGGCGACGCCCGCCTCACCGAGGTCCACGTCCCCCACGACGTCGGCGGTACGGATGTAGAACTGCGGCCGGTACCCGCTGGTGATCGCCGTCGTGCGACCGCCCTCGCGCGCGGAGAGCACGTACACCCGCGCGGTGAAGCGGCGTCGCGGCACCACGCTGCCCGGCGCGGCGACGACGTGTCCGCGCCGGACGGCGTCCCGGGGAACGCCGCGCAGCAGCAGCGCCACGCTGTCCCCGGCCTGCGCCTCGGCCATCGGTTTCCCGAAGGTCTCCAGGCCGGTGACGACGGTCTGCACACCGGCGCCGAGCACGTCGACCCGGTCGCCGACGCGCACCGCGCCCCGCTCGACGGCACCGGTCACCACGGTGCCCCGCCCGGTGATGGTCAGCACGTTCTCCACCGGCAGCAGGAAGGGCGCGTCGACGTACCGCTCCGGCATCGGCACGTAGGTGTCCACGGCGTCGAGCAACGCCTCCACGGCAGCCGTCCACCGGGGGTCGCCCTCCAGCGCCCTGAGGCCCGAGACCCGTACGACCGGCGCGGAGTCGCCGCCGTAGCCGTGGGCGGAGAGGAGGTCGCGGACCTCCAGTTCGACGAGGTCGGCGAGCTCCTCGTCGCCCGCGTCGGCCTTGTTGAGGGCGACGACGATGTGGTCGACGCCCACCTGGCGGGCGAGCAGCACGTGTTCGGCGGTCTGCGGCATGATCCCGTCGAGCGCGGAGACGACGAGGATCGCCCCGTCGAGCTGCGCGGCACCCGTGACCATGTTCTTGACGTAGTCGGCGTGGCCGGGCATGTCGACGTGCGCGTAGTGGCGGGTGTCGGTCTCGTACTCGACGTGCGCGATGTCGATGGTGATGCCGCGCTCGGCCTCCTCCGGCGCCCGGTCGATCCGGTCGAACGGTACGAAGGTGCCGCTGCCGCGGTCGGCGAGGACCTTGGTGATGGCCGCGGTGAGCGTGGTCTTGCCGTGGTCGACATGGCCCATGGTGCCGATGTTGAGGTGCGGTTTGGTGCGGACGTACGCCGTCTTGGGCATGGCTGGGTACCTCGAAGCCTCCGCGCGGTGCGCGGTGAGAAGGAAGCGGGACCCCAGTCACTCGCCGACCCTCCCCCTGGGGGGTCCGCCGGACGATCCGGGGAGGGTCAGCCTCGGGCGCCGTCGAGGGCGGCCGGGAGGTGCGCGGCGGCAGCCTTCGGAGCATCCGCGACGGCGGATGCTGCGACGACGAAGGCGTACCGGACCATGGCGTCGATCCTCGCCGACCCACCGCCCGTAGTCGAACGGTTTTCCGAACGCCCGGACCGGTGGTGTCCTGTCGCCGACGGCCGGATCGATGGCGCCCGTGAGACGGACCATACGGCGATCAGACATGTTCGTCGGTTACTGTCGCCGGATGCTCGACGCACCCATCCGCTCTGGGAGCACCGGCGCGGCCGCACCCCCGGCCGCCGTCGCGGAGCTCGCTCTCGCCCCCGCCTCGGTCGTCGTCCCCACGCCGTCCCCCGGGTTCGCCACGCGCTGCACGCGTGTCCTGCTGTCGCCGTGGTCCCGGTTCGCCCTGCTGGTCGCGCTGCTGGCGTCGGCCGCGACCGGGGTGCTGATGTTCGAGCCGCAACGGCTGCTCGCCGACGGCTGGCCACCCCACCTGGGCGGGGTCGGTGCGGCGGCGGTGTTCGCGGTCGCCTACGGCCTGTGCACGGTGGCGTTCGTGCCGCGCCCGCTGCTGAACCTGGCGGCCGGCGCGCTGTTCGGTTCCCAGCTGGGGCTGGGGGCGGCGCTGGCGGGCACCGTGATCGGCGCCGGCCTGGCCTTCGGGCTGGGCCGACTGCTGGGCCAGGACGCGTTGCGGCCGCTGCTGCGGGGGCGGTGGCTGACCGCGGCGGACGGACAACTCAGCCGGCGGGGTTTCCGCTCGATGATGGCGGTACGGCTGTTTCCCGGGGTGCCGTTCTGGGCGGCGAACTACTGCGCGGCGGTCTCCCGGATGGGCTGGCTGCCGTTCCTCGTGGCGACCGGGCTGGGCTCGGTGCCGAACACGGCCGCGTACGCGGTGGCGGGGGCCCGGGCGTCGGCGCCGACCTCACCGGCCTTCCTGGTGGCGCTGGCCGGGATCGCGGTGCCGGCGGTGGCGGGCGCGGTGGTGGCCTGGCGCAAGCGGCACCATCTGCGCGCGAAGTGAGAGGCGGTACGGGGGCGTTCACGAAGCCCCTGTGACGGACCAGTCATACCGGGGCGCTAGGCTGCCCCCGGCACACGTGATCAGTCGCGGCGAACGCCGCGTCCGTCTGTCGCCCCTCCCACCGATCGGCACTTGGACTCCGTAACTTCATGTCTTGGTTTGAATCCCTCATCCTCGGACTCGTCCAGGGGCTGACCGAGTTCCTTCCCGTCTCCTCCAGCGCGCACCTGCGCCTCACCGCGGCGTTCTCCGGATGGGAGGACCCGGGCGCGGCCTTCACGGCGATCACGCAGATCGGCACGGAGGCGGCGGTGCTGATCTACTTCCGCAAGGACATCGGGCGAATCCTCACGTCGTGGACGCGGTCGCTGGCCGACAAGGAGATGCGCCGGGACCCGGACGCCCGGATGGGCTGGCTGGTCATCGTGGGCTCGATCCCCATCGGGGTGCTCGGGCTGACGCTGAAGGACCAGATCGAGGGGCCGTTCCGTGATCTGCGCATCACGGCGACCATGCTGATCGTCGTCGGCGTGGTCATCGGCATCGCGGACCGGCTCGCGGCCCGCGACGAGAAGGGCGGCCGGCACCGGGCGCCCAAGCAGCGCAAGACGCTGCAGAACCTCGGCGTGCGGGACGGCCTGATCTTCGGACTGTGCCAGGCGTGCGCCCTGATCCCCGGCGTCTCCCGCTCCGGCGCCACGATCAGCGGCGGCCTGTTCATGGGCTACAAGCGCGAGGCGGCGGCCCGCTACTCCTTCCTCCTCGCCATCCCGGCGGTCCTCGCCTCCGGGGTCTTCGAGCTCAAGGACGCGATGGAGAGCGACCACGTGGCCTGGGGCCCCACCCTGTTCGCCACGGTGATCGCCTTCGTCAGCGGCTACGCCGTCATCGCCTGGTTCATGAAGTTCATCAGCACCAAGTCCTTCATGCCCTTCGTCTACTACCGCGTCGCCCTCGGCATCGTCCTCGTGGCCCTGGTCGCCACGGGAGTGCTGAGCCCCCACGCGGGCGAGTCGGCGGGCTGACTCCCCCTGGGCCGACGGGTCGAACAGTCGTGACCAAGCCCATAGGGGATCGGTAGCGGTGCGGTAGCGCGCTGTCATGGCTTGCGCCTAGGCTTGGTCTATGTCCCCCGAATGTGCCTTCCCTGGTTCCGTGCGGTCCGCTGCCGAGTTAAACGAGCGCATCCGGGCCCTGTGGCTGCGGGCCGGCGGATCGCTGTCGGCTCAGGAGCGCGCGGAGTACGAGCTGCTGGTGGTCGAGTGGGCCGAGGCGATCCGCGGCGGGGTCGTCGAAGCCGCCTGAAGCCCCCAGCCCCCGCCGGCGGTCACGGCTCACGGCTCACCTGCGCAGGTGAGCGACCGTCGCCTCGGCCACCGGATAGGGACGCTCACGCGGCAACAGCGCCCGCGCGCCGTCCAGTTCAGCGGCGCGCACCCGGCCGTGGATCTCCCTGGCCAGCGGGGTCACGTCCTCGATCCCGACGATCCACTCGTCCGCGTACCGGCGGGTCGCCTCCCCGCACAGCCCCAGCTGGAGCGACCGGTGAGGCAGGGGCTGGTGGTGCAGATCCCGCTCGGGATCCCACTGCACCCGCGCCGGCGCCTCCCTCAACTGCCGCTTCCAGTGGGCGATTTCCCCGTGCAGCTCGGGCACGTGGTGGGACAGGCAGGCATTGCGCAACGCCCATTCGAAGCCCGCGCGGGTGATCTCCACGGCGAGCACGGCCTCCTGGTTCTCCTTGGTGCCCCAGCCGCAGCGGTACATCATCCACAGGAACGACGGCTTGCCCCACGTCAAGCCGTGTTCGCAGACCCTTCCTGCGGGCTTGCCGCGTCGTTGTGTGCCCGCCGGGCCGACACCAGGTGCCCGTCGGCGTCGACGGGCATGTCGAGGAAGGCCCGGACCTCCCGGTTGAATGCGACGGGGTTCTCCCAGAATGCGAAGTGGCCGGCACGCTCGCTGAGGATCCGCACGACGGCCCCGGGAATGGCCAAGGCCACTGACCGCGCGGCAGTGGAGGGGATCATGCTGTCGTTCCCTCCGATGACCAGTGTCGGAACGGTGATCCTGGGCAGGATGTCACGCCAGTCCTGCATGACGTTGTCCAGCAGTAGTCTTCCGGCGTACTCCCTGGGCAGGAGCAGGTTCTGGGCGAGAACCCACTGACGGTCCCCCTCGTCGGCGGCCTGGGTCCACATGGCATTGAGGAATTCGGCACTGAGGATCTCGGCATCCGAGCGCGGGTCGCGGAGTCCTGCGACGACATCGGCGACTTGTCCGAGCCCGTACAACGCGCCAAGGCGTTCGGCCAAGCCGTCCGGCCAGTACGGCTGGCGGACCAGAACGGCGGGTTCGTCGAACAGCACCAGGCGCGCCAGCCGGTCCCCACCGAACAGGTCCCAGTAGGACCACGCCAGCGCGCAGCCCATGGAGTGGGCCACCCAGACGACCTCGGTGAGGTCCAGGAGATGAATGAGCTGATGGAGGTCCGTCGACAGACGAGCGACCCGGTAGCCGTGATCCGGCCTGTCGGATCCGCCGTGGCCGCGGTGGTCGACCGCGATCACATGATGCGTGCGCGCGAAGTCGGCGATCTGGTGCCTCCATTGCGCGGCGGTCTGCGACCAGCCGGGGACGAGAAGCATGTCCGGACCGCTGCCGGCCTCGAGATAGTGCAGCCGTACGCCGTCGTTCATGGTGACGTGGCCACTGCGCACACCGCGCATCTCGCCCTCCTCCTGCACAGCGGCAAACGCCTGGCCACATCGCTCTGCGGATGCGGCCAGGCTCGCCCGACTCAGCACTTCCGCGACTCGGGGAACGATCATGTCGGGTCGTGCCGGCCCGGGCAATTTCCCACGCCGCCCGGTCAGCCCACCGCAGAGGTGCGGGCACCCCTGCTCCGCACGCCTCGGCGGCACCTGGCGGAACCCTCCGCCGAACCGCCGTGCCCCGGCCTCTGGCTGCAGGTTCCTGTCGGCTTCCGCTGCGGAAACTGTCAACGCGGCTTGATGACCCATGTCAAGCCGCGCTCACAGACCACTCAGAGGGCGTCAAGCCCGGTATTCAGGGCGCGGTGGCGCAGTCGGCGACCGGGGATCCCGAATCCCTCGAACACCGGGAAGCCATGAACGCGATCATCTCCCTTCACGGAGGTTCACCGCCAGACCGGTGATATTCCGGCGGCGCCTGGTGGGAACCGAACGGCCTCTGCCCTAGCGTCCCGAGCGGGCCGGGACCCGTGGCAGTGCTCGCCGCGCAACGAAAGGACACATGATGAGACGTCGGTTTCTGACACGTAGCCTGTTGTCGACTGTCGTCGGACTGAACCTCCTGACGCTGGCCGCGTGCGGCGTCGAGAGGTCCACCGGCGTCTCGTCCTCCGGCGCGAGCCGGGTCAGGGTGGCACCACGCGAGTTCAGCGGCATCGCCTGGCTCGCCACCGAGCGCGGGTTCACCGCCCCGGGGCGCGACGCGGAGTCACGAGAGGTCTTCCTGATCTGCCACGACGCGAGGGACAACGCGGCCGAACGCGACCTGCCGCGCCTGGCGATCGTGCGGACGCCCGTCGACCCCGACGGGATCACCGTCGAGGAGCTTCACGTGGACTTCCCCAGCGTGCCGAACGACCTGGAGAGCATTGCCCGGCTGCCAGGCCGAGACGAGGCGCTGCTGGTGGAGAGCAACGCCGACGGCGATGACCCCGACCCCACCATCTACCTCGCGCGGTGGGACAAGAACCTCGATGTCGAGATCGTGGGCTCGGTGCCGTGGCCGAAGACACCCGAGCCGCTCACCAACGTCGAGGCCACCGCCGTCGCAACGGTCGGCGGGCGAGACTACTTCGTGTACGCCGAGCGGGCGCAGGGGAGCGACACCACCCGCATCAACATGACGCGTCTGACGGTCGGCAGGAGCGGTGCGATCACGTTCGGCAGGAAATGGACGTCCGTCTCGTTCACCGCGCCCGAGCCGCCGGGTGCGCGCCCTGCCTCCGGCCTCGACATCGACGCGAAGGGCAATCTCTACGTCTCGGCCGCTTACGACCCCGGTGACCTCGGGCCCTTCGACAGTGCCGTGTACCGCGCGGCCACGGTTCAGCGGGGCGGACCCCTCGGTGCGCGGCTGGCTCCCGTCAAGCCGGCGCAGATGCTCGCCCGGAGCTCGGGGCTCAAGGTCGAAGGCGTTGCGTTGGTCTCCGGCTCTTTTCCGATCTTCATCAGTGACGACGACGAGGACTACGGCGGCCTGCTGCGGCAGCTGCGAGTGACGGAGCCGGGTCACTGACTGACCGAGCATCGGACGGTTTGTCGGGGCGATCGCCGGAGCGGCGGACCGGCCCGCGCAGGCAGGGACGCCGAGGCGCTCAGCCGTGTCCGGTCGCGGCGCAGGGCGGGGGATGGCGTTGTGCCCTGTGCGGCTCGGTCGGCACCCGCGAGTTCAGCCTGCGTACTGCTCGGCGACGCACCACGGATCCGGTTGTGAACGCGGTTTGATGATCCAGGTCATGCGCTCACGGCTCCACGCGGACGGGAACCGCCCGGTGCGGGCGGCCGCCCGGCCGATCTTCGGCCGGTAGGCCTGATACACGGTGATCGTGGACTCCGTGTAGCGGGCCCGAATACGGAACCTGGGTTCCGCACCATCGATGCCCTCGACCGGCTGACCGTTCTCCGGCTGATCGTTCACGGCCTCAGCCTCGCGCCGACCGGGCCGTTCGGCCACCGAATATCGCCGCACGCCCCCTTGGCCCGGCGCAGCGCGTGCCCAACACTCGGCTCATGACGCAGCGTGCGGAGCTCGCCACCGTGATGGACCGTCTGGCCATCGACGTCCTGATCACCGACTACGCGACAGCGGTCGACGACGGCGACTGGCCGGCGTACCGGAGCCTCTTCACCCTCGACGGCCGGGCCGACTACCGCTCCGCCGGCGGCATCGAGGGCCGGGTCCAGGAGGTCGCGCAGTGGCTCGCCGACAGCATGCGGCGGTTCCCGATGCGGCAACACCTCATCGTCAACCGCCGACTGCGCTTCGGACTCCTGGAGCAGGACGACGGCGACACGGCACGAGTCCACGCCGACTACGTCAACCCCATGCGCCTGAGCGGCGGCGACGGCGACGTCTCCCCGCCCGACTTCATCTGCGGCGGCCGCTACGCCTTCGGGCTGCTGCGCACCCCCGACGGCTGGCGGGTGCGCACGGTGGCCGTGCGGGAGAAGTGGCGCCGGCTCCCCCAGCCGTAGCACACCGCCGCCGCTCGGCGGCCTCCCGTCGCCGGCCACGGCAGCTCCAGGCTGCCACACGCCGGGGTCCGGCCACGCGTCCGGCCCCGACCAGAGACCTCGGCCCCGGCGGCAGCCCTCGGCCCCGCGCGCGACCCGCCGCCGCGCCCCTGCCGGAGCCGCGCCGCGCCGCCGTGCCGTGTGCCGGAGATCGCCGTGAGGCGGCACACTGGAGCCAGCACCGGGCAGGAGGCGCTCATGAAGTGGTTCGGCCGGGGGCTCGCCTCCCCCTGGGGGCGGTCCGCGCTCGCCGCGTCGGCGGGTGCGCTCCCCGTGCTCGCCTTCCCCGCCCCGTCCCTGTGGTGGTGGGCGTACGTGGCCCTCGTTCCCTGGCTGCTGCTGGTCCGTGGGGCGCCCAGCGGGCGCCGCGCGGCGTACGACGGCTGGTGCGGCGGGTTCGGGTTCATGCTCGGCATGCACCACTGGCTGCTGCCGAACCTCCATGTGTTCACCTTCGTCATCGCCGCGCTGCTCGGCGTGCTGTGGGCGCCGTGGGGCCTGCTGGTCCAGCGGTTCCTGACCGGCGGGCCCTCGTCGGGGCGGGCTCCGGCGGCCCTGCTGGTGGTGCCCTCGGGCTGGCTGACGATCGAGCTGGTCCGCTCCTGGGAAGGGCTCGGCGGTCCGTGGGGCATGCTCGGCTCGACCCAGTGGCAGGTGACACCTGCGCTGCGGCTGGCCTCCGTGGGCGGGGTGTGGCTGCTGAGCTTTCTGGTCGTGGCCGTCAACGTCGCCGTCGCGATCCTGGTCGCCGTGCCCTCCGCGCGCGTCCGGGCGGTCGCCGGGCTGACGGCCACGGCCGCCGCGGCCTCGGCGGCCTGGGCGTGGGCGCCCCGCCCGCCGGAGACCGGCCGGGTCCGGATCGCCGTAGTCCAGGCGGGGGTCGTCGACGGGCCGGAGCGGCGCTTCGACCGGGAGGAGCAGCTGACCCGCCGGCTGATCGGCCAGGACGTCGACCTGGTCGTCTGGGGCGAGAGCAGCGTCGGTCACGACCTCGCCGAACGGCCCGACCTGGCCCGGCGGATCGCCGGCCTGGCGGCGGCGACCGGAGCGGACCTGCTGGTCAACGTCGACGCCCGCCGCTCCGACCGGCCCGGCATCTACAAGAGCTCGATCCTGGTCGGTCCCGGCGGCCCGACCGGCGACCGCTACGACAAGATGCGGCTGGTGCCGTTCGGCGAGTACGTCCCGGCCCGCGCCCTGCTCGGCTGGGCCACCTCGGTGGGTGACGCGGCCGGCGAGGACAGGCGGCGCGGCACCGGGCAGGCGCTGATGCAGGCCGCACCGGGGCTGCGGATCGGCCCGCTGGTCTGTTTCGAGACGGCGTTCCCCGACATGAGCCGCCGGCTGGCCGCCGACGGCGCCGACGTCGTCGTCGGCCAGACCGCGACGTCGACGTTCCAGAGCAGCTGGGCGCCGCGGCAGCACGCCTCGCTCGGGGCGCTGCGCGCCGCCGAGACGGGCCGCCCGTTCGTACACGCCACGCTGACGGGGGTCTCGGCGGTGTACGACGCGCGGGGAGCCCGGGTGGGACCGCTGCTGGACACGGACGCGGGAGCGACGGCCGTGTACGAGGTGCCGCTGGCCGGCGGGGTCACGCCGTTCGTGCGGTTCGGGGACTGGCCGGTGTACGGGGCGCTGCTGGTACTCGCCGTGGCGGGGGCGGCGGAGGGCCGGCGGGCGCTCAGGCCGCGCCGGGGTGCTCCCGCACCGCTCGGACCACCCGCTCGCACAGTTCGTGGGTCGCGAGCGCGTCCCGGGCGCTGAGCACCTTCCCGGCGCGCACGGCGTCCAGGAAGGCGAGCACCACCTGCTCGATGCCGCGCTGGCGGGCCACCGGCACCCAGTCGCCGCGTCGGCGCACGGTCGGCTGCCCCTTGTGGTCGATCACTTCGGCCAGGTTCACCACCTGGCGTTTGGTGTCCTGCCCGGAGACCTCCAGGATCTCCTCGTTGGAGCCGCTGAGCCGGTTCATGACGCCGAGCGCGGTGAAGCCGTCCCCGGCCAGCTGGAGGACGACGTGGTGCAGCAGGCCGTCCCGGACCCGGGCGCGGACGGTGACGTCGTCGATCTCGCCGGGCGCCAGGAAGCGCAGGGTGTCCACGACGTGGATGAAGTCGTCGAGGATCATCGTGCGGGGTTCCTCGGGCAGGCCGACCCGGTTCTTCTGCAGGAGGATCAGCTCGCGCGGGTGGTCGGCGCACTGGGCGTAGCCGGGTGCGTGGCGCCGGTTGAAGCCGACGGCGAGGCTGGTCCCGCGGGCCTCGGCGAGGTCCACCAGCCGCTGGGAGTCGGCGAGTTCGTAGGCCAGCGGCTTGTCCACGTAGGTGGGGACGCCCGCGTCCAGGAGCCGGGTGACGATCGACGGGTGGGTCTCGGTGGGCGCGTGCACGAAGGCGGCGTCGAGACCCGCCGCGAGCAGGGCGTCGAGGTCGCGGTGTCGCTGACCGGCGGGCAGGTGGTAGGTGTCGGCGACCCGGTCGAGGGTGGCGGGCGTGCGGGTCTGCAGGTGGAGTTCGACCCCCGGCTGCATCCCGAGCACCGGCAGGTACGCCTTCTGCGCGATGTCACCGAGGCCGATGCAGCCGATCTTCACCTGGAACTCCCTCACTGCCTGCGAACACCTGCACGGCAGGATACGGCCCCCGGGCGGCGTGCTCCGCGCGGCAGGCGCCCCGACCGTGCTGCCGGCCCCGGGCGGACCCGCCGCGGGGCCGCCCGGGGCGGAAAAAGCCATGGTGGTGTGGGCGGGTGAGCGGCGAGGATACGGGGATGACCATCGAACGCCACAGCCCCGACCAGACCGCCGACGAGCGCACCATGCTGGAGGGCTGGCTGGACTACCACCGCCGGACTCTGGACCTCAAGTGCCAGGGGCTTTCCGAGGCCCAGCTCCGCACCGCCGCCGTGGAGCCCTCCGAACTGACGCTGCTGGGGCTGGTACGGCACATGGCGGAGGTGGAGCGGTGGTGGTTCCGCACCGTCCTCACCGGCGAGGACGCCGGCCCGGTCTACTACACCGACGAGGACCCCGACGGCGACTTCCACTTCACCGACTCCGACACCTGGGCCGAGGCCCACGCCACCTGGCAGGCGGAGATCGAGGCCGCCCGCATGAGCGCCGCCGAGCTGGGCCTCGACGTCCTGTCGCAGGGCACCGGCCGGCGCACCGGCAGGCCCTACAACCTGCGCTGGATCTACACCCACATGATCGAGGAGTACGCCCGGCACAACGGCCACGCCGACCTGATCCGGGAGCGCCTCGACGGCACCACCGGCGAATGACGTCAGCGCGCGTCGTCGTGAACCCCTCGTAGGGGGCGGGAGATCACCCGTCTGGGGCATCCTCCGCTTGTCCGCCGTCGTTCACGGGGGCGTGACGCAGCAGAGTGGCGCGGGTGCAGCGAACGACGACTACCGCAACGCTCCTGGTCACCGTGGCCGTCTCGGCTCTCTCCGGGTGCATGACCGTCCAGCAGCGTCCGCCCGTGCCCGGACCGCGGCCCGCGGCGCCCTCCCAGCCGTCCGCTCCTCGGCCGGAGGGGCAGGCCGAGGCCCAGGTGGTGCAGGCGCCCGTACAGGAGGCGCTGGAGATGGTGGGGGTGCCTCCCGAGGCGGACGGGGCCGCGCGGTCGGAGCGCCCCGGGGCGGAGCGGCCCCCCGGTGACGCGGCGCGGGAGCGGCCTCGGCAGCCGGAACGGCCGCGGGTGCCGGAGCGACCGCGCCCCCGCCCGGCACACCCTTCGCCCCGGCGGGCCGCGCACTCCGGCGCCGGGGTTCCGGACCCGCAGGACCTGTCGCGCGAGGTGACGCGGGAGGTGCGGAAGAACGCCGACGTGTGCGCGCTGGGCAAGAAGTACGGGGGCTGGCGGTCGGGCAGTCCCGAGGCGGTGATCTGCGAGGAGACGTACGGGCGATGACCCCGCCCGCGCGCCCGTCCCAAGCCTCGCGCCCGTCCCGGCCCCGCGCCGTCCCAAGCCCGGACGCTCGTCCCCCCGCCCGGGGCTACGGCCGTTGCCTCGGCGGTCCCCAGCCCTCGCCGCCGGCGCCGCCCTCCCCGAGCCGTAGCTCCAGCCGTCTGATCGCCGCACGCGTCCGGTCGCCGTGGCCGTCCTCCCGCAGCGCGTCGGCGGCGCTGCGGGCCGCCCGCAGATGGGAGCGGGCGGCGTCGGGGCGGCCCAGTCTCGCGTAGTCCACCGCCAGGTTCAGATGCAGCGAGGGGTAGAGCGACCGGGCGGCGGGAGATTCCTCGTGCTCCTCAGCCGCGGTCAGCGCCCGCAGGTCCCAGGCCAGTTCGTGCTCGGGATCGTCCTGGGTGTCGGCCAGATAGTGGGCGAGCGTGCAGCGGTGCAGCGGATCGCCCTGTTCGCCCAGCTCCGACCAGAGGTCGAGGAGGCGCCGTCGGGCCTCCTCGCGGTCGCCGCCGTGGTGCAGCATGACGACCTGCCCGATCCGCGTCAGCACCGCGTCCGGCGCCGTCTGCCCCTGTCGCTCCGCCACCGTGACCTCCTCGCGTCCTGGGGACGACGCTAACGGCAGCGGGCGGCGATCCCGGTCAGGCGGCACCGGACCGGCCCCGGGCGGACGGGCCCGGCGGGGATCAGCCGAGGTTCGGGATGGTCCAGTCGATCGGCTCGTGGCCCTGCGCGGCCACCGCCTGGTTGATCTGCGTGAAGGGGCGGGAGCCGAAGAACTTCTTCGCGGACAGCGGCGAGGGGTGCGCGCCCTTGACCACCACGTGCCGGGTCTCGTCGATCAGCGGGAGCTTCTTCTGCGCGTAGTTGCCCCACAGCACGAAGACCGCCGGGTCGGGCCGGCCGGCCACCGCACGGATCACGGCGTCGGTGAACTTCTCCCAGCCCTTGCCCTTGTGCGAGTTGGCCTCACCCGAGCGGACGGTGAGGACCGCGTTGAGCAGCAGCACCCCCTGCTCGGCCCACGGCATGAGATAGCCGTTGTCCGGGACGGGGGTGCCCAGCTCCTCGTGCATCTCCTTGTAGATGTTGCGCAGGGACGGCGGGACCCGCACCCCGGGCCGCACCGAGAAGCACAGGCCGTGGCCCTGACCCTCACCGTGGTAGGGGTCCTGGCCGAGGACCAGCACCTTCACCTTGTCGTACGGCGTCGCGTCGAGGGCGGCGAAGACCTCCTCGCGCGGCGGGTAGACGGGACCCTTCGCCCGCTCCTCCTCGACGAACTCCGTCAGCTCCTTGAAGTAGGGCTGCTGCAGCTCGTCGCCCAGCACCCCGCGCCAGGACTCGGGCAGCATGGCGGTGTCGGTCACGTCAACGTCCTTCGGTCGTGCGGTCGCTTGCAGGTCTCAGAACCTACAGGCGACCACTGACAACCGGGTCCCGGAGGGCGATTACCAGCTCGTCTTGCGGGACAGCTCCCACAGCAGCATGATCGTCGACGCGTCCAGGGAGCGCTCGCCGCCCGAGATGTCCTCGTTGGCCGCGACGTACTGCTTGCCCTGCCACAGCGGCAGCAGCCGGACGTCGTCGACGAGGACCTTCTGGGCCTCCTCGAAGTCCTTCACCACGTTGGCGCGGTCGCTCTCCTGCCGGGAGCGCGGCAGCAGGACGTCGGTGATCCGGGTCGCCTTGTAGGGCGTGCCCAGGGCGTTCTGCTCGCCGACGAAGGGGGCGATGAAGTTGTCCGCGTCGGGGAAGTCGGGGGACCATCCGCGCCCGAAGACCGGGTACTCGCCCTTCTGGTAGCCGTCGACGTACTCCTTCCACGGGCGGCTCTTGAGGGTGATCTCGAAGAGCCCCGTCGCCTCCAGCTGGCGCTTGAGTTCCTTGAACTCCAGGGCCGTCTCGGAGCCGTAGCGGTCGGAGGTGTACCAGAAGGTGAGGGGTACGGGGTCGGTGATGCCCTCGTCGGTGAGGATCTCCTTGGCCTTCTCCGGGTCGGGGTTGCCGAAGTCGTCGAAGAAGACGGTGGTGTGGCCGGTCAGGCCCTGCGGGACCATGGAGTACAGGGGCTGGACGGTGTTCTTGTAGATCGTGCGGGCGAGGGCGGGCCGGTCGATGATCTGGGCGATGGCCTTGCGGACGGCGGGCTTGGCGGCCCACTTGTCCTTCGGGTTGAAGACCAGGTAGTCGATGCTCGCCCCGGTACCCTCGACGATGCTCAGCCCCTCGTTCTCGCTGCTCTTGCCCTCCAGCGAGACGATGTCGTCGGCGGCCAGACCGCGGTAGGTGACGTCGATGTCGCGGTCGCGCAGCGCCTTGACCATGGCGCCCGAGTCCTGGAAGTAGCGGACGGTGACCGCGTCGTTGCGCCGCTCGGCGAAGCCCTTGTAGCGGTCGTTGCGCACCAGTTCGGCGCGCTCACCTTCCTTGTAGTTCTCCAGCTTGTAGGGCCCGGAGCCGATGATGCCGGACTTCTCGCGCAGGGCGTCGGCCGGGTAGTCGTCCGGGGGGACGATCGACATGGCCGGGGTGGCGAGCACGAACGGGAAGGTGGCGTCGGACTTGTTGAGCTGGAAGACGACCTCCAGGTCGCCGCGCACCTGGACCCGGTCGAGGCTGCCGAGCAGTCCGGCGGGACCGGTCGCAGCGTTGATCTTGAGGATCCGGTCGATGGAGTACTTCACGGCCTGGGCGTCGAGCTTGTCGCCGTTGGAGAAGGTCAGGCCCTCCCGCAGCTCGCAGCGGTAGGCGCGGTTGCCGGTGTCCGTGAACTCGCAGCTCTTGGCGGCGTCGGGCTCGGGCGTGATCGCGCCGGGCGGGTAGGCCAGCAGCGTCTGGTAGACGTTGCGGAACAACTCCCAGGAACCGTCCCAGGAGGCGGCCGGATCGAGGGTGCTGACGGGGCTGGTGGTGCCGACGACGATCGGCCCCTGATCGTCGGAGCCGCTGTCCGAGAAGTAGCCACATCCAGCGATCATGCCTATGGAGGCGATCGCCGCCACTTGGCGAAGGCTTCGCTTCCGGTTGAACACGTACACGCTCCTCGATCTGCCGTACCAAGGGTTGGCAGACCATACCGCAGCACCACCGGGGTTTAACCAGGTGTGTACCAAGGTCTTGATCCACTCGTGTCCGACTACGTTGTCAGGCGGCCGTCCGGCCTCCGTACGACGACAAAGGCGCCGTTCCCGTCAAGGAAACGGCGCCTGTCGTGAGCCCTTCGTGACCCGCCGGTCGGGGGTCCCGGTGAGGTCAGCCGACGCCGGCGTTGAGGAAGATGCCGCCGTCCACTACGAGGGTCTGGCCGGTGACCCAGTCGGACTGCCCGGAGGTGAGGAAGGCCGCGGCCCCGCCGATGTCGGAGGGCACGCCGAGCCGGGCGAGCGGGTAGGCCGCGGCGGCCTCCTCCTCCCGGCCCTCGTAGAGCGCCTGGGCGAACTTGGTCTTCACCACGGCGGGAGCGATGGCGTTGACCCGCACCCGGGGCGCGAACTCGTGGGCGAGCTGCTGGGTGAGGTTGATCAGCGCGGCCTTGCTGACGCCGTACGCGGCGATGAAGGGTGAGGGGGCGAGGCCGGCGACGGAGGCGATGTTGACGATCGCGCCGCCGTTGTCCTTCTGCCAGGCGTGCCAGGTCTTCTGGGCGAAGCCGAGCGCGGAGATCACGTTGGTCTCGAAGACCTTGCGCGCCACGCCCAGGTCGAGGTCGGCGATCGGCCCGAACACCGGGTTCGTTCCGGCGTTGTTGACCAGGAAGTCGACGCGGCCGAAGGCCTCCATGGTCCGCTCGACGGCGGTGGCCTGGTGGGCCTCGTCGTGGGCCTTGCCGGCGACGTGGATCGCGCGGTCGGCGCCGAGCCGCTCGACGGCCTCCTTGAGGGCGTCCTCGTTGCGGCCGGTGATGCAGACGCGGTCACCGCGGGCGACGAGCGCCTCGGCGACGCCGTATCCGATGCCGCGGCTGGCGCCGGTGATCAGCGCGACCTTGCCGGAGAGTTCAGTCATGAGGGTGTGTCCTGTTCCCTGTCCCTGAGGTCAGTTGAGCGGGCCGCCGGCGACGTACAGCACCTGGCCGGAGACGAAGCCGGCCGCCTCGCCGGTGAAGAAGGCGACGGCGCCCGCGATGTCCTCGGGCTCGCCGACGCGCTGGACGGGGATCTGACTGGCGGCGGCCTTCTTGAAGTCGTCGAAGCCCATGCCGACGCGTTCGGCGGTCGCGGCGGTCATGTCGGTGGCGATGAAGCCGGGGGCGACCGCGTTGGCGGTGATGCCGAACTTGCCCAGCTCGATGGCGAGGGTCTTGGTGAAGCCCTGCAGGCCGGCCTTGGCGGCGGAGTAGTTGGCCTGGCCGCGGTTGCCGAGCGCGGAGGACGACGACAGGTTGACCACACGGCCGAAGCCGGCGTCCACCATGTGCTTCTGGACGGCCTTGGTCATCAGGAACGAGCCGCGCAGGTGCACGTTCAGGACGGTGTCCCAGTCGGAGACGCTCATCTTGAACAGCAGGTTGTCACGGAGCACACCCGCGTTGTTGACCAGGATGGTCGGGGCGCCGAGTTCCGTGACGATCCGCGCGACCGCCGCCTCGACCTGGGCCTCGTCGGACACGTCGGCGCCGACCGCGATGGCTTTGCCGCCGGCCGCGGTGATCTTCTCGACGGTGTCCTTGCAGGCGGCCTCGTCGAGGTCGATCACCGCGACCGCGCGGCCCTCGGCGGCCAGCCGTACGGCGGTGGCGGCGCCGATGCCGCGCGCGGCGCCGGTGACAACTGCGACCCGCTGCTCAGTGGTGGACATGGGGTGGATCTCCTCGCCCTTGAGAGAACGTGACGTGCCGGGGAACCGCGATCCGCGGTGAGCGACCGCTTAGTACCTTCAGCAGACGTGACGCTAGAAGCCCTGGCACCCGGTGTCAACGGCCCACCCGCCGCATGTGATCCATCACCCGATCGGCCCACCGTCACACGTCCCGCGTCCAGGGCGTTGCCAGGGCCCGTCCTGCGATTCCCGTCGCCCGTCGCGGCCCGGCCGGGGGCGCCGCCCGGCAGGCGGCGGTCGGCAGACCGGCCCTAGCGTCGAAGCGCGAGCCATCCGCACCGCAGAGGGAGGCATCTCATGCCCCGCAGCCATACCGGTGCCGTCGGCGTGCTCTTCGCGGTCGCCGCGATCGTGCCGGCGGCCGGCCCCGCGCAGGCCCAGGACGTGGACCTCGACTGCCGCCACTTCACCTACCAGGAGGACGCCCAGGCCGTCTTCGACGCCGACCCGAGTGACCCCAACCGGCTCGACGCCGACGACGACGGCATCCCGTGCGAGGCGCTTCCCCACCGGGGCGACCCGGTCACCTCGTCCACCAGCAGGCCCTCGGCACCGGCCGCCGTCGTGCCGACGCGCGGGACGCAGGGCGGTCTGGGCGGCTCGACGCGGACCGGGCCGAGCGACTGGGACATCGGGATCGGTCTGGTCTTCGTGACCGGCGCCGCCGTGGGGACGGGCTTCCTGCTCGGACGCCGGCGAAGCCCACGGCACGGCTTCCCGGCCGTCCGCCGCCGCTGACCGGGCAGACCCGGGGGTGCGGGCCGGTCCGGCGCAGCCGGTGCCCGGGGCGGCGCCGGCCGGGCGGGCCCGCCGGACCTCCAGGTCCGGTTGCCCGGTCCGCGGTCGCGCCGACCGGTCCGGACCCGCCGGGCCCACCGGGCCGGGCGCCCGGTCCACGGTCGGGCCGGCCGGGTCCGGAGCCGCCAGACCCGCGGGGCCGGTCGCCCGGTCCGCGATCCGGCGGACCGCTCGCCACGGACATCACCGGCCCGCGGCGACCGTAGCCGGGCGGGCCGGGCTCGGCCCCCGCCACCGGACCCGCCGGTGTCGGCTCACCGCACCAGCAGGTCCAGGAGGCGGTCCGTCTCCGCTGCCGGGTCGGTGGTGAGGCCGGTGTGGACGGGGCCGGGCTGGACGATCGTGGAGCGGGGGGCGACCAGCCAGCGGAAGCGGCGGCCGGCGTCGTCGGCGGCCGCCTGGCCCGCGCTCTCGCCGCCGCCGCAGACCCGCTCCACCGCCGCCAGCGCGGCCCGCACGCCGGACACGTCCGCCCGCGGGTCGAGCGCCAGCAGCCGCGCCTCGTCGAGGTGGGTGCGGGCGCCGACGTAGGACCGGGCACGGCAGTACACCAGCACCCCCGCGTTGACGCACTCACCGCGCTCGACACGCGGGACGACGCGCAGCACCGCGTACTCGAAGACGTCCCGGCCGCCGCCCTGGCCGGCCCGGGTGATGTGCCGCTCGGTCAGGTGCCCGGCGACGTTGATGCGGCTCTCGCTCACTTCGTCTCCTCGATCCCGGTGATGCGCTCGTGGATGACGGCGGCGCGCGCGAGCAGCGGGCGGGCGTAGGCGCGGCGCAGGTCGTCGGGGTCGGTGAAGCCGGGCTCGTCGGCGAGCCAGGCGTCGGGGATCTCGGCGGTCACCTCGGCGAGGAGGTCCTCGGTGATCCGGGGCGCCAGGTCGGCAGCGGCGCCGGCCACGTCGGGGGCGAACCGGGCGAGGGCGTGATCGGCAGCGTCGTAGGAGCGGGTCGCCGAGGTCTCGGCGGAGGGCCAGTTGTGCTGCCAGATCATGGTGGCGCCGTGGTCGATCAGCCACAGCTCGCCGTGCAGCACCAGAAGGTTGGGGTTTCGCCAGGACCGGTCGACGTTGTTGACCAGCGCGTCGAACCAGACGACCCGGCCGGCCTCGCGCGCGTCCACCGGGAAGGCGAGCGGGTCGTAGCCGAGGGCGCCGGAGAGGAAGTCCATGCCGAGGTTGGTGCCGCCGCTGGACTTCAGCAGTTCCTGCACCCGGTCGTCGGGTTCGCCGAGCCCGAGCAGCGGATCGAGGTGGACGGTGACGAGGCGGGGCATCCGGAAGCCGAGCCGCCGGGCGAGCTCTCCGCAGACGACCTCCGCCACCAGCGTCTTGCGGCCCTGTCCCGCGCCGGTGAACTTCATGACGTAGAAACCGAAGTCGTCGGCCTCGACGAGGCCCGGCAGCGAGCCGCCCTCCCGCAGGGGGGTGACGAAGCGGGTGGCGGTGACGTCCTTGAGCATCGCCCCAGGTTACCGGGGAGAGCCGACCGGCCGGCTGAACAGCGGGTGCCTTCGCCGCGTACCTCTGGGCGGATCACGCCATCTCCCCGAAGGGAAACACCAGCATGACCAGCGCATCGTTCAACTCCGCACCGGGGCCCGCCCGTCGAACGGTCGTCGCGGCGGCCGGAGCCGCGGGGCTCGCCGTGGCGCTGACCGCGTGCGGGGACTCGGACGGCGGATCGTCCGACGTGACCGGCGGCGAGACCGGGCAGGCCGCGGGCGGCGGTGCGAACGCCGGCGCCGCCGGCGCGCTGGCCACGACGGCCGACATCCCGGAGGGCGGCGGAAAGGTGTTCGCCGACCAGAAGGTGGTCGTGACCCAGCCGAAGGCCGGCGAGTTCAAGGCCTTCTCGGCGGTCTGCACCCACCAGGGCTGTGCGGTGAAGAGCATCGCCGACGGCGTCATCAACTGCCCCTGCCACAACAGCAACTTCTCCGTCGAGGACGGCAGTGTGCAGTCGGGGCCGGCGAAGAAGCCGCTGCCCTCGGTGCCGATCACGGTGAACGGGGACTCGATCACGCTCGCCTGAGGCGGCCGGTCAGCTCGTCCGTGGTGGTGAGGGTGGCGACCAGGGCGAGGGTGTGGCGGATCATCGCGCGGGTGTAGTCGGCCGGTACCCCCGCGATGGCGTCCGTCGGCACGACGGCGGTGTAGCCCAGGTTCACCGCGTCGAAGACGGCGTTGGGGATGGCCACGTTGGCCGAGACCCCGGCGACGACGAGGGTCCGGCAGCCCAGGTTGCGCAGCAGCGCGTCGACCTCGGTGCCCTGGACGGGCGACAGGCCGTGCAGCCGCCGTACCACGATGTCCCGCGCCGCGACCTCGACGGGGTCGGCGACCCGGACGGCGGCGGTGCCGGCGAGCTGCTGGACGGGGAGGCGTTCGGCGGCGCGGAAGAGGCGGGCGTTGCGGCCGGCGCCGCGCCCGTCGGGGCGGCGCTCGGCGACGGCGTGGATCACCTGCACGCCACCGTCGTGGGCGGCGGTCACCAGCCGGGCCACGTTGGCGAGGGCACCCGACCGCCGGGCCTCGCGGGCCAGTTCGGGCAGGGCCGCGTCGGGACCGACGACGCCCTGCTGGCATTCGACCGTGAGCAGGACGCTGCTCACGGGATCAAGGATCGCACCGTGTTCCTCGTACGACGGCATGGCGTCCCCCTGGTCACCTGCGGGTGGTCGGGCGACACTAGCCACCGCCGCGTGGCGAGGGAAGACATGACGAGGGGGCAACGATGACGGTGACGGAGCAGCGCCGGGGCCGCAAGATCATGATGACGCCGGGTGAGCTCGACGCGTTCCTCACCACCCAGCGCACCTGCCGGGTGGCCACCGTGTCCGCCGACGGCGTCCCGCACGTGAGCGCGCTGTGGTTCCTGTGGGACGGCAGCGCGTTGTGGCTGTACTCGGTGGTGCGCAGCAAGCGGTGGGCGGACCTGCGGCGCGACCCGCGGGTGGCCGTCGTGGTCGACACGGGCGAGGAGTACGAGCAGTTGCGTGGCGTGGAGCTGTCGGGGACCGTGGAGTTCGTGGGCGAGATCCCGCGCACCGGGGAGCTGTGCGCCGAACTCGACAGCGTGGAGACGCTGTTCGCCCGCAAGAACTTCGGCCTGGACGCCATGCCGCACGATGGCCGGCACGCCTGGCTGCGGTTGCGGCCGCGCAAGGTGGTGTCGTGGGACTTCCGCAAGCTGGGCGACCGCTGAGCGGACCTCAGCCGATCCGCGCCCCGGCGTCCTGCAGCGCTCGTACGGCGGCGCGGATCGAGGGCCGGCGGTCGGCGTCGGCCCTCCAGACGACGTAGACGTGCCGCCTCACCCGCTGCTGGAGCGGCACCATGACGACCCCGTCGGGGACCGGACGCCTGCCCAGCAGCGGCACGATGCACACGCCGAGTCCCGCCTGGACGAGTCCCAGTTGGGTATGGGTCTCGGCGGCGCGGTGGCCGACGATCGGCTCGATGCCGCGCGAGCGCAGCGTGAACATCAGCCATTCGTGGCAGAACTCGCCCTCGCCCCAGGTGATCCACTCGTCCTCGGCGAACTCCCCCAGATCGACCTCGGCACGGCCGGCGAGGGGGTGGCCGGCCGGCATGGCGACCTCGGCCGGGTCGTCCAGAACGGGTGCCTTGACCAGGCCGTCCGGCAGCGGCATCGGCTTGTTGTACCAGTCGAGGACGACGGCGAGGTCGAGGTCTCCGCGCACCACCCCGGCGATGCCCCGCTCCGGTTCCAGTTCGCACGAGCGCAGCCGCAGCGCGGGGTGCTCGCGGCGCAGCGTGGCCAGCGCGAGGGGGAACAGGCCGCGCGCGGCCGTCGGGAACGCCGACAGGCGCAACTCCCCGACGACCTGGCCGCGTTGGGCCTCCAGATCGGACTGGGCGAGCTCCACCTGGGAGAGGATGCGGGCGGCGTGCTCGGCGAGCAGCCGGCCCGCGTCGGTGAGGCGCACCCCACGCCCGTTCTTGGCGAGGAGCCGCTGGCCGACCTCGCGTTCCAGCTTGGCCAGCTGCTGCGAGACCGCCGACGTCGTCACATGCAGTCCCTCGGCCGCGCCGCTGACCGAGCCGTGGCGGGCGAGGGCGTCGAGGGTGCGCAGGCGCTCCAGGTTCAACATGTAAGCGATGCTACGAGATGTTCGGCGACAATTCTCGATTGTGCTACGAGGAGGGGGACGGCATCGTTGCGGCCATGACCACCGTTGCCGCATCCCGGACGCCGTCCGGCACCGCCACCCCCGCCGCCCCGCCCCGGCCCCGCGCCGACTGGCGGCTGCGCTTCGCCGCGCTGTCCCTGATCTGGGGCTTCAGCTTCCTGCTCATCAAGGTGGGCACGACCGGCTACGCACCCTTCCAGGTCACCCTGGGCCGACTGGTGTTCGGAACGGCGGTGCTGGCGGCGGCGATGGCGGTGAAGCGGCAGGGGCTGCCGCGCGGGGCGCGCCTGTGGACGCACCTCACGGTCGCCGCGTTTCTGCTCAACGCGCTGCCCTTCTCGCTCTTCGCGTACGCCGAGCTGACCATCCCCTCGACACTCGCGGGGATCTGCAACGCCACCTCCCCGCTGTGGGGGATGGCCCTGTCGCTGGTCGCCCTCTCCGAGGACCGGCCGACCCGGGTGCGGGTCGCCGGGCTCGGACTGGGCTTCCTGGGCGTACTGACCGTGCTGGGGGCCTGGCAGGGGTTCTCGGGGCTCGACGCCAAGGGGACCTGCCTGGCGCTGCTGGCCTCGCTGAGCTATCCCGTCGGCTGGATCCATGTCCGGCGGACGCTCGCCGGGAGCGGGTACTCCCACCTGTCCATGACCGGGGCACAGCTGTTCCTGGCCACACTGCAACTGGCTTTCGTCACACCGCTGTTCACCTCACTCCCGGACCGCTTCCCGGTACTGCCCCTGCTCGCGGTCGCCGCGCTCGGGGCGCTGGGCACGGGACTCGCGGTGCTGATCCAGTACGGGCTGGTGGCCGAGGTCGGCCCGACCACCGCCCAGATGGTCACCTACTTCATCCCGGTCATCGCGACGGCCGCGGGCGTGGCGATCCTCGGGGAGTCGCTGCGCTGGAGCACCCCGGTGGGGGCGGCGATCGTCCTCGCGGGGGCGGCGCTGACGCAGCGGAAGCGGGGGGCCTGAGGGCGGGGCCCCGCGCCCTCGCCCACCACGCCTTCGCCCACCGCGCCTCGCGCACGGCGCTTCTCCGTGGGGGCGCGGCCTCAGGTCGGCATCCCGTCCCCCTGGCCCGTGCCCCCGTGTCCCCGTGCCCCCGTGCCCCCGTGCCCCCGTGCCCCCGTGCACCGAACGCCCCCGCGCACGCGCCCCGATCACCCAGAGCCCAGGCCCCCGCCCCGGCGCCGCCGCCACCCCCACCTCCGACTCCGGCCCCCTCGGCACCGTCGCCGCTCCGCACTCCGACTCCGGCCCCCTCGAGACCTCCGCCACCCCACCCTCCGAGACCGTCCCCCTCGGGACCTCCGCCACCCCACCTCCGAGACCGTCCCCCTCTCCGGCCCCGTCCCCCGTCTCACACGTAACTGCGCAACGGAGCCGGTCCCAGCGCGTCCGCGATCGCGTCCGCCAGGAGCGGGGCCTCGTCCTCCCGGAGTGTCGAGATCGTGACCCGGATGCCCGGCGGGGACGCCGAGCGGAAACGGGCTCCCGGGGAGACCGCCCACCCGGCGTGCAGGAGGCGGGACACCGCTGTCGTCTCGTCCGGGACAGGGATCCAGACGGCCATGCCACTGCGGCCGTGCGCCGGGACCCCCCGCTCGGTGAGGGCGTCGACGAGCGCCTCGCGCCGTCGCCGGTAGGCGGCGGCCACCGCCGGTCCGTCCAGGGTGCCCTCGGACCACAGCCGGGCGAGCGCCCGCTGGAGCAGCAGGCTCACCCAGCCGGGCCCGAGGCGGTGCCGGCCGTGCACGCGATCCACGGTGACCTCGTCGCCCGTGACCACGGCGAGGCGGAGGTCGGGGCCGTAGGCCTTGGCGGCCGAGCGGACGAAGGCCCAGTGCCGGGTGACGCCCGCGAGAGGGTGCAGCGGCAGGTCGACGACGCCGTGGCCGTGGTCGTCCTCGATCAGGACGGTCTCCGGGTGCTCGGCGAGTACGGAGCGCAGCGCACGCGCGCGTGCGGCCCCCACACAGGCTCCGGTTGGGTTCTGCGCCCGGTCGGTGACGACGACGGCGCGCGCCCCGGACTCCAGCGCGCGGCGCAGTTCGCCGGGCAGCGGCCCGTCGTCGTCGACGCGCACGGGAACGGCCCGCAGGCCGAGCGCGGCGACGAGATCCAGGGTGCGGCCCCACCCGGGGTCCTCCACCGCCACCCCGTCGCCCGGCCTGAGGTGGGCGGCGAGAACCCGCTCGACGGCGTCCAGCGCCCCGGACACCACGGTGAGCGGCGCCTGCGGTACCCCGTCGGCGGCGAGGCCGGCCCGCGCGAGCCGGGCCAGCTCCGGGTCCACGTGGTCCTCGCCGTACAGCACGGGCCGGCGGTCCTGCCGTTCCACGGCCGCGGCGAACGCCCCGGCCAGCGGCGGCAGCAGCGCGGGGTCGGGGTTGCCGTCGGCCAGGTCGCGCACCCCGGCGGGCACGTCCACGCGTACCTTCTCGCGTCCCGTCGTGGCCGGCTTGGGCCGCACCCGGCTGCCCCGGCGCCCGTCGGTCTCGATCACCCCACGCTCGCGCAGGGTGCGGTACGCGGCCGCGACCGTGTTGGGATTCACCCCCAGCCTGACCGCCAACTCACGCATGGGCGGTAGCAGTTGGCCCGGCTCCAGCGCACCGGCGCCGACCGCGCGCTCGACGCTCGACGCGATGTCCGCTGCACGGCGCCCTTCGATCCGATACTCTCCTAGCACAAAACCGATTATGCACTAGTGCAATAAGGAGCGCCACTATGCCGGGCACCGCGCAGCCGACTCCGCCCACTTCCCCGACGCCGCCGACCTCCTACCCCGCGACCGACCGCACCGTCCCCACCCGTGCCGCACAAAGGGCGTCGTACGACAAGGAGCTGGTGCACTCGATACTCGACGAGGGATACGTCTGCCACCTGGGCTTCGTGCGCGACGGGAAGCCGGTGGTGCTGCCGACCCTTTACGGCCGGGTCGGCGAGCGGCTCTACGTGCACGGCTCGACGGGCTCGCGCCCGCTGCGCATGGCGGGCAACGAGGACGGCGGACTGCCGGTGTGCCTGACGGTGACCCATGTCGACGGGCTGGTACTGGCCCGCTCCGCATTCCACCACTCGGTCAACTACCGGTCGGTGGTGGTGCACGGCCCGGCGTACGACGTCACCGACCCGGAGGAGAAGCGGGCGGCGCTCGACGCACTCGTCGACCAGGTGGTGCCGGGCCGGTCGGCCGACTCCCGGCCCGCCGACAAGAAGGAGCTGGCGGCGACCGCGGTGATCCGTCTCGACCTGGACGAGGTCTCGGCCAAGCTGCGCACCGGGGGCGTGAGCGAGGAGCCCGAGGACCTCGCCCTCCCCCACTGGGCCGGCGTCGTCCCGCTGCGCAAGGGCTACGGCACCCCGTTGCCCGACGCCGAGCTCTCCCCCGCGGTCGGGCTCCCTGACTACCTCAGGGCACTGGGGTGCTGATCCACCCCTGGGACGCGGCACGCGACGACGCCGAGTGGCAGCAGTGGCTGGCCCGCCACGATTTCGGGCAGCTCGCCGTCAACGGCCTCGACGGGGAGCCGCCGTGCGTCCAGCCCCTGCACTTCGTCTACGACCCCCGACGAGGCGAGGCGGTCACCCACCTCGCCCGGCCCAACCCGCTGTGGCCCGCGCTGGAGGCGAACCCACGGGTCGTGCTGAGCGTCGTCGACGACTACGTGTTCGTGCCGGGCCCCTGGCAGGCGGCTGCGGAGGACCGGCCCGAGCACGGCGTGCCCACCAGCTTCTACACGGCGGTGCAACTGCGCTGCACCGCCCATGTGGTGGACGACCCGGCCGCCAAGGCCGAACTGCTGAACCGGCAGGTGGGCCACTTCCAGCCGGCGGGCGGCTCGGCCCCGGTCACGCCCGGTGAGGCCCCGTACGGACGGCTGCTCTCGGGGATCCGCGGCCTCCGGCTGGAAGTGACGGACGTCCGCGCCAAGTTCAAGTACGGCGGCAAGCGTCCGGAGCAGGTCCGCTCCCGTATCGCGGACCGCCTGGCCCTGCGCGCGGGCCCGGGCGACTCGGCGGCCCGCGCCCATCTGGCCCGCCGCGCCTGACCGCCGCGCCTGACCGTCACGTCGGCCCGCCACGTCGGCCCCCACGCCGACCGGGCCCGGGCCGGCCCCGCCGGGCTCCGCCCGTGACTCCCGGCCGGCCCCGGTCAGCCGCCGCCGCTCCGCGCCTCCGTCAGGGCCAGGCCCGTGACCGAGCCGAGCATCAGGAGCGTGCCGAGAGCGGTGGCGGCGGTCAGCGGTTCGCCGAGCACGACGACCGCGAGTACGGCCGCGCTCACCGGCTCCAGCAGCATGATCACGGAGACGGTGGCGGACCGTACGGCGGCGGCACCCGCGAAGTACAGCGCGTAGGCGAGCGCGGTGGGCACCGCCGCGAGGTACCCGAGCAGCCACAGCAGCCGTACGGGATCGGCGCTGTGCGGCAGCAGCCCCTCGGCCAGTGCGAACGGCAGCAGGCACAGGGCGGTCACCGCGAACGCCCCTACGGTGGTGGACGAGGCGTCCGCCGCGCCGTCCCGCCCCCACCACCGCACCAGCAGGGTCATCGTGCTGTACCCCGCGGCGGACAGCAGCGCCAGCAGCACGCCCGCCGGACGTACGGCCGTGTCGCCGCCGTCGGCGAACAGCACCGCGAGCCCGGCGAGCGCCCCGGCCGCGGCGAGGATGCCGGCCCGGCCGAGCCGTTCGCCGAGCACCGGCCGCGACCCGAGGGCGATCAGGACCGGACCGGAGCCGAGGGTGACGACCGTGGCGACGGCGAGACCGGTGGCGTCGACGGCCGCGAAGTACGCCGTCTGGAACACCGCGAGCCCGAGTCCGGTGGCGGTCGTGCGCCACAGCCGGCGCCCCGGCGTCACCCGGCCGCGCGGCGCGGCTGACCGGGCGCGCGGGCGCAGCGCGTGCGCGGCGCTCAGCAGGACCAGCCCGGCGGCGCACCGCCAGAACGACAGGGCCACGGCGCCCATGTCGCTGACCCGGTAGACCAGCGCGGCGGCGGCCCCGGCGGTGCCCCAGGCGGCACCGGCGACGATCAGGTAGAGCAGCGCCCGCCCGGCCGGCAGCCCTGGCCCCGGGGCAGGGGCGGAGGAATCCGCAGGGCAAGAAGGTGAGGAAGGAGAAGAGGGGGAGAAAGAGGAGGAAACCGAGGAAGACGACGGGGAGGAGGAGGAAGGGGAAGATGAGGAGGAAAGGGTCGACACGCGTTCTCTCCGCAGTCGCGCGCTGGGCGCGGAAGTTCGGGAAGGACCGCCGCTGACGCAGCGGTCCGCGGACTTCGTCTGCGGGCAGCACGGCCCGGCCCGGCGGCGCCCGCCGGGCCAGGTTCACCGAGGGCCCGCCTCAGGCGGCCGGCGGCGGTGACAGGAGAAGTGCGGGTGCGTGCATGGACGGCACCCTAGGCGGCCGTGCGGCGGGCGGACAACTCCCGCTCGGGGACGGCGCCGGCCACCGGCTCCACGGAGCCCTTGACCGGGGTCGAGGACTGGGCGATGAACGCGCCCAGCAGCACCATCGCACCGCCGGCGATCTGCGGGGCCGACAGGTGCTCGCCCAGCAGGATCCAGGCGAGGACGGTGGCCACGACCGCCTCCAGGCAGGAGACGACGGTCGCGACCTGCGGCGAGAGCCGGCGCACCGAGACCACGCCGGTGACGTAGGCGATGACGGTGGCGAGCAGCACGATCCACGCGAGCAGCAGCCAGGAGGGGACCTCGGTGCCGTTCATGACCGCGGTGTCCGCGATGACCGACCAGCTCATGCCCCAGGGGCGGGCCACGACGGTCAGTACGGCGGCCCCGACGAGCAGGCCGTACGCGATGACGCCGAACGGGTCCGGAGTGTCCGCGCCCGCGTCGGTGCCCTGGTCGGACAGGACGAAGTAGCCGACCTGGCAGCCTGCGGCGCCCAGCGCCAGCAGCAGGCCGAGCCCGTCGAAGCTGAGCCCCGACCAGACCTCGACGACACAGGCGAGGCCGCCGACGGCGAGGACCACACCGACGGCGGCGGCCCGAGTCACCGGCCGCCGCTGCACGAACCGTACCCAGCCCAGCACCAGGGCGGGCGCCAGGTACTCGACGAGCAGGGCGACACCGACCGGGATGCGGGAGATCGACGCGAAGTAGAAGGCCTGCACGCCGGCCACCCCGAGCAGTCCGAAGCCGGCCAGCAGCGCGGGCCGGCGGCGCAGCAGGGCACGGTGGCGCACGGCCATCGGCAGCATCACCAGGGCCGCGCCCGTCACCCGCAACCACACCACGTGCAGGGGTTCCAGACCCGCCTCGATCAGCGGCTTGGCCGCCACCCCGGACCCGCCGAAGGCGAGGGCCGACCCCACCGCGAGCGAGAGCCCGATGCCCTTGCCGCGACTGCCCTGACTGCTCACTGACGTACGCACCGGCACATGATGACAGGGGACGACATGACCGTCACCCCCTTTGACACCTGTCTCACCGGCTGGACGGCGGACCGCCTCCGGCTACGGCGTGACGCCCGGCACCACCACCCATCCCTACGCTCGCCGAGCCCCGGCCCGGGATGCCGGAGCGGAGGCGCCCCCACCGCCCCCACCGCCCCGGCCCTCCCCGCCCCCACTGTCGGCACCGACGGCACCGACGTGCGAGACCGCCGGGCCGGCACCGTCGCGCAGCCGTGCCACGTCGACACCGGCTCGGCCCAGTACCTCGACGGCGCGGGCCTGGGGGTCGGTGACGATCGAGGCGAGCAGATCCAGGCCGCAGGCCGCCGTCCGGCCCTGCCGCAGCGCCCGGACGCCGGCCTCCCGTACGGCGAGGGCGGCCAGCGGCGAGAGGCCGTCACCGCCCGGCCCACCGCCGCCCGGCCCACCGCCTCTTGGCCCGCGGACATCCGGTGCGGGTACGACGGGCAGTGCGCCGGAGTCCTCGACTCCGCCCTGCCAGCGCAGGCCGTAGCCGATACTGCGCTGGGCCAGGTAGCCGAGGAGCCGGGCGAGCCGGTGGCCGTCGAGGACGGCGCGCACCCCGGGGTCGTGGTCCAGGAGCGAGTGGAGCAGATGGGCGGTGTCGATCTGCCGGTCCCCGTCCCGGAACGCCCGGCGGCGGGCACCGGCGAGCACCGCGGTGAGTTCGTCGCTGAACCCGCCGCCGTCGTCCACGCCGGAGGTCACGGGTTCACGGTCCGACTGCCGGGGATCACGGGATGGCACGCCCCCACCTCATCAGGCACCCGGACACGGGGTCATCGGCGTGGCGAACCATTCGCGCGTCCCACGGGGAGCGGAGGTGGCGCGGCCGGTGTCCTCCCTGCGGATGAGATCCGGCCGTTCTCCCCTGAGGGGCGCCCGCCGCCTTGCTCCGCGCCCCCGACGCAACCATGACCCCGGCCCGCAACGTCCCACAGGGGCGTACGGAGGGGGTGAGGCCGATGGTGGCCGAGTGCTGGCTGGTGGCCCTGCCGGCGGTCGACGGCATGAGCTACGTCTACCGGGTGTACGCCCCGCGCGACGCGCTCCCCGCCGACCTGTTCTGGGACGCCTGGCACTGCCACGACGAGGGGCCGTTCCCAAGAGCCTGGGACCTCTTCGACGCGGCGCTGATACGCCGCGTGGTGTGACCGGCCGCCACCCGAACGGCTCCTGACGGTTCATCAGTATTGAAAGTTCACCGCCCCGCGGCTACGTTCCGCGGCACCTGGCCCTAGTCGGAGAGGTGGTCGCATGGCCGAAGTGAGCGCGCAGGCACACATCGGGGCACCGGCGGAGCGGATCTGGGCACGGCTCACGGACTGGCCGGGGTACGGCGAGTGGAACACCACCCACACCGGCTTCCCGCACGGCGGCCCGAAGACCCTGGAGGTGGGCGCCACGTTCCAGGAGAACATGAAGCTCATGGGCTTCCCGGCCGAGGTGGAGTGGACGGTCGAGGAACTGGAACCCGCGCGGCTGCTGGCCATCCGGGGCAAGGGCCCGATGGCGGTGGCCCTGGCCACCCGCTACACACTGACCCCCGACGGCGACACCGCCGCCACGGTCCGCATCGACGGTGAGTTCACGGGCGCGGCGGTGTCCCTGATGGCGGCCCGGCTCAGGGACTCGGCGACGACCGCACTCAACGAGTCGCTGCGCCGGCTGGACGGTCTGGTGACCTGAGCCGGACCCGCGGCCGGCCCGCTACGGGAAGGCGCCCCGCGCGTGATCGCACGGGGCGCCCGGACCGTCGTACGGCGACCGGCGCGCCGCGGGGCGATCAGTCCTCGTCGGCGAGGATCAGGTACAGCTTCTTGCGGGCGTCGTTGATGACGGCCAGAGCCTTCTCGCGCTGTTCCTTGCTGCCGGTCTTCCAGACCTGGCCGAACGCCTCCATCAGGCCGAACCCGGCCTGCCGGATCTCCCCGAGGGCCTCGAAGTCGATCCCCCGGGAGGCCTCCTCCCAGGGGGCGTCGGGGCCCGCCTCGGCGGCCTCGCGCCCTTCCCCGGTGAGGGCGAACAGCTTCTTGCCGCCCTCGGTCTCACTGCTGATGAGCCCCTCGTCCTCCAGCAGTTGCAGCGTGGGGTAGACCGAGCCGGGGCTCGGCTTCCACGCGCCGCCGCTGCGCTCGGCGATCTCCTGGATCATCTCGTAGCCGTGCATCGGCCGCTCCCTCAACAGCGCCAGGATCGAGGCCCGTACGTCACCACGCCGGGCCCTTCCCCTGGGTCCGCCCCTCCCCCTGCCCCAGGGCCCGGGGCCGAACCCGGGCCCACCGGGGCCGAAGCCAGGCCCGCCCGGCCCGAACGGCCCGAAGGCCGCCCGACGGCCGTCGAACCCACCCCGGCCACGGCCGAAGGGACGCTCCTGTCCATGTCCACGCTCGAATCCATGGGTACGCATCGCGCTCACTCCATCCCATCGTTGATCTGTCGCGATGTCTCAACGATATATCGGGACCGATCGAACGACAAGACCCCGGGCCGTCGAGCGCGGACGTGCCCGCTGGGCTGCCGTTCCGCTGGTAACGGGGGGAGGCCGGTGACGCGACAGTCTCGGGCGCCTGTCGCACGAGGCCATGAGCCTGGCCAGCGACACGGGTCGAGCTCGGTGCCAGGCGGTCAGGATTCGCTGTCACGGGACAACCGTGTCGACGGCGCCCATAGGGTGGGCCGATGACGTCGATCAAGAAGTTCCAGGTCACGTTCGACTGCGCGGAGCCCGAACGCCTCGCTCGGTTCTGGTGCGAGGTGCTGGGGTACGTCGTACCGCCGCCGCCGGACGGGTTTGCCACCTGGGACGACTACCAGGACGCGCAGCCGCCCGAGCAACGGGACTCCTGGTTCGCCTGCGTCGACCCCTCAGGTGTGGGCCCGCGCCTGTACTTCCAGCGCGTCCCCGAGGGCAAGGCCGCCAAGAACCGGGTGCATCTCGACGTGCGGGTCGGCACCGGGCTCGTGGGGAAGGAGCGTCTCGCCGCGCTCGATGCCGAACGCGCGCGGTTGGTCCCGCTCGGCGCGGTGCACGTGCAGACGCTGTACGACGGCAACGACGCGTGCATCCCGATGCTGGACATCGAGGGCAACGAGTTCTGTATCGACTGAGGACCGCGAACGCGTCGCCGTTCAGGGCTCGCCCCTGGTCGGGACGCGGCACCGGGACCGGCACCAGCACCAGCACCAGCACCAGCACCAGCACCGGACACCGGTACCGTCAGGGTCGGCCGGCTCGACCGGCGGCGGGCCCGAACCAGGTCGGCAGCCGGTCGAGCAGCTCTCGCTGGTCCTCGCCGGCCCAGGCCACATGGCCGTCCGGCCGCAGCAGCACCGCGGGTGCCGCCAGTTCCTCGCTGACGTCGACGACGTGGTCCACCCGGTCCGCCCAGCCCTCGGCCGAGAGCCGGCCGGTCTGGTCCAGCAGCAGTCCGCGGCCGGTGCGCAGCAGCTCGTAGAGGCGCCCCTGCTTCAGCCGGACGTCCCGCAGCCTGCGGCCGAGCAGTTCATGGCCGTCGCCGAAGTCGTAGCGGACTCCGATCGCGGTGACCTTCTCGATCAGGCGCCGGTTCACCTCCTCGATGTCCATCAGCTCCGCCACCAGTCGGCGCACCGCCTGCGCGCCGGGCTCGGTGGACATCAACTGCATCTGCGCGCGGGTGTTGTCCAGCACGTCGGCGGCCACCGGGTGCCGTTCGGTGTGGTAGCTGTCCAGCAGGCCCTCCGGTGCCCAGCCGGCCACCTCGGCGGCCAGCTTCCAGCCGAGGTTGAACGCGTCCTGGATGCCGAGGTTGAGGCCCTGTCCGCCGGTCGGCGGGTGGACGTGCGCCGCGTCGCCGGCCAGCAGCACCCGGCCCGACCGGTAACGCTCGGCCAGCCGGGTGGCGTCGCCGAAGCGGGACAGCCAGCGCGGCGAGTGCACGCCGAAGTCGGTGCCGGCGACCGCCCGCAGCCGCCGCCGGAAGTCCTGCAGGGTCGGCGGCACCGTCCGGTCCTCCGCCACCCCGTCGGCGGGCACGACGACGCGGTACGCCCCCTCGCCGAGCGGCATCAGGCCGAACCGCTTCTGCGTCTTGCGCACTTCGGCCATCACGGCGGTCAGCGTCTCCTGCGACGCGGTCACCTCCATCTCGCCCAGCAGCGTCTCCACCCGGGAGGGTTCACCGGGGAACGCGACGCCGAGCAGTTTGCGCACCGTGCTGCGGCCGCCGTCGCACCCCACGAGGTAGCGGCAGCGCAGCCTGCCGCCGTCGGCGAGCTCGACGGTCACCCCCTCCTCGTCCTGGCTCAGCCCGACCACCTCGCTGCCGCGCCGGATCTCGGCGCCCACCTCGACGGCGTGTTCGCTCAGCAGCCGGTCGGTGAGGGTCTGCGGGATGCCGAGCGTGTACCCGTGGGCGGTGTCCATCCGCTCGGGCCACCCCTTGTCGATGGCGGCGAAGAAACCGCCGACCTCGTAGCGCGTCCCGAGGGCGAGGAAGCGGTCCAACAGGCCCCGCTGGTCCATCACTTCGATGCTGCGCACATGCAGCCCGAGTGCCCGGACGACCTTGGTCGGCTCCTCGTCCCGCTCCAGTACGACCACACGTACCCCGTGCAGTCGCAACTCGGCCGCCAGCATCAGGCCGGTCGGTCCGCCGCCGGCCACGATGACGTCGATCATTCACGATCCCCGTTTCCGCAGGTTCCTGGATCAGGCCGGTGATTCTGCGGCACCACGGGGGCCTTGCCGCAAGCCCCCCGGTGCGCTATACGTTGAGAGTGGCAAGGAGTGGGCGCACTCCTTGCTCTTCTTGTTTCCGGCCTCAAAGAGTCCTCAAGGAGTCCTCGGCGGGTCCCCGGGGAATGCTCGGGGAGGAGCAACCCGGAGACCGGCAACGCCCTTTTCGCCCACGCGATTTCGCGCCACGACACAGCACCCGGCGAGGCGGGCGCGGCTCGGGGCAGGCCGCGGCTCACCCCCGGCCGCTGCACGGCGGGGCCTTCCGCGGCAGGCACGACAACGTGCCGCCCACCTCGCCGCCCGGCGACCCGTCACGCTCCGCCGGGCTCAGTCGGCCCGGCCCCGTACCAGTCCGCCGCCTCCGCCAGGCGCTCCGGGAACCCGGGCCCGGGCGGGCAGTCGGCGAGGCGCCAGATGTCGTCGGAGCGGTACCAGTGATCGCGGACGAGCATGGCCAGCTGGCGCTCCGACGCCCGCCCCGGCGTCGCCCGCAGCCGCTCGACGCACCGCTCCCACGGCCAGTCGACGTCCGGCACCGGCGGCAGAACGCCCCGCTCGGCCAGCCCGGACAGCAGGTCGCCGCAGCGCACGGGCACCGGGTGACTCACGTGGTAGGTACCGGCAGGCACCGGGCGCGGACCCCTGGCAAGGGCCGTGAGGAGGCGGCCGACGTCGTCCACGGCCGCGACGGACAGCAGGGCCCGCCCCCCGGCCCACACCGCCGGTACCCGGGTGCGCAGTTCCCGCATCACGGGCACCACCCAGCGGTCGCCCGGGCCGAGCACGAGCCCGGGCCGCAGGACGACCGCGCCGACCTCGCGCGCGAACCGCTCCCCCTCCAGCCGGGTCCGGCTGACCGCCGAGACCGGCGCGGCGGGTACCTCCCCGACCGCGACACCCCGGTGCGGCCCTGCGCCGTAGACGGCGGCCGTGGAGAGGTGCACCACGCGCGGCACGCCGGCCCGTACGGCCTCGGTGAGCACCGTACGGGCGCCGGTGACGTTCACGGCCGCGCACCGGTCCTCGTCCGGGCCGATGTACGAGGCCAGGTGGAGCAGGGCCGACGCGCCCTCGCACAGCCCGCGTACCGTCTCCGGGTCGGTGACGTCCCCGCGCACCCACTCGACGGCGCCCGCCTCGCCGGGGGCGCCGTGGCGGCGGGGCTCCGGAACCCGGCGTACCAGCGCGCGGACGCGCGGTCCGGTGCCGTCGCTCAGCAGGGCGCGCAGCGCCGCCGATCCGATGAAACCCGTCGCGCCGGTGAGCACGACCGTGCCCCCGGTCCGTGTCGCCGTCTGCGGCACCGGCTCGCCTCCTGATCCCGTCCGTCGTCCGTTCCGACTCGGTGATCATCCCCCGAAGGCGTGGCCGGTGTCGCCGCGTTGGGGCACTCGGTGCGCAGCGGGGGCGGAGGGGAAAGGGCGGCCCGTCGAGCAGGCCACGTGTCCCGCATTGGCCTTGGTCCTCCGGTCCGGTGCCCCGTTACGGTCGGCGGCATGCGGATCCGAATCGTCGACGCCTTCACCGACCGTCCTTTCTCCGGCAACCCGGCGGGCGTCCTGCTCCTGGCCGACGGCGCCTTCCCCGAGGCCGGCTGGATGCAGAACGTGGCCCTGGAGGTCAATCACGCCGAGACGGCGTTCGCCCACCCTCTCCCCGAGGGCGGCGAGGCCGACTGGGCGCTGCGCTGGTTCACACCGGCCACGGAGGTCGCGATGTGCGGGCACGCCACTCTCGCGACCGCCCACGTACTGCACTCCACCGGCGCTCACGCAGGACCGGTGCGGTTCGCCACCCGCAGTGGGGTGCTGAGAGCGACGCCCACCGAGGACGGCTCGATCACACTGGACTTCCCCACCGCCCCGCTCACCCCCGTCGACGTCCCGGCGGGGGTCGCCGAGGCCCTGGGCGCGGCGCCGCTCGCCGCCTTCGACACCGGGCCGCACGTCGGTGACCTACTGGTCGAGCTGGCCGACGAGAGGACCGTGCACGCCCTGCAGCCCGACCACAAGGCCCTCCGCGCCCACTCCGAGCGGGGCGTCATCGCCACCGCCCGCGCCGAGAACCCCGCGCTGGGCTACGACTTCGTCTCCCGCTGCTTCTTCCCGAACGTCGGCATCGACGAGGACCCGGTCACCGGAAGCGCCCACACCGCGCTGGCCCCCTTCTGGTCCGAGCGGCTCGGCCGCGCCGAACTGACCGGTCTGCAGGCCTCGCCGCGCTCCGGGCGGGTGCGCACCGGGCTGCGCGGGGAGCGCACCCTGCTGACCGGCCGGGCTGTGACGGTCGTCGAGGGCGAACTGCTGGCCTGACGGCGTGGCCACCGGCGGTCACGCCATCGGCAGCCCCAGTGTCTCGGCGAACAGCGCGTAGCCGACGAACGCCCCGATGTCGAGCAGGGAGTGCGCGACCACCAGGGGCCCCACCCGGCCCCAGCGGCGGTACAGGTACACGAACACGACGCCCATGACCATGTTGCCGATGAACCCGCCGACACCCTGGTAAAGGTGGTACGAGCCGCGCAGCACGGAGCTGGCGAGCAGGGCCGCGCCCGGCGTCCAGCCCAACTGGCCGAGCCGGCGCAGCAGATAGCCGACGACGATGACCTCTTCGAGGATCGCGTTCTGCAGCGCGGAAAGGATCAGCACCGGGTACTTCCACCACACGCCGGGAAGCGCCTCGGGCACCACGGTGAGGTTGAAGCCGAGGTCCCGGGCGAGCAGGTAGAAGGCGATGCCGGTGCTGCCGATCACCGCCGCGATCGCCGCGCCGCGCCCCAGGTCGGACCAGGGCCGCGTACGGTCGAAACCGAGGGTGCGCAGGCTGCCGCCCTCGCGCATCAGCAAGTGGGCCACGAGGGCTACGGGAACGAGCGCGGACGCGATACCGAACAGCTGCCAGGCCAGGTCCAGCCAGGGCCGACCGGGGGCCGCCGAGGCGTTCAGGGTCGCCGCCTGGTCCTTCAGCCCGCCCGGCCTGGTGACCGATCCGACGAAGCTGATCAGGGCGGACACTCCGCTGGCGCCGAGCGAGAGGCCCAGCACGAGCAGCGTCTCGTCACGGAGGATCCGGCGCCCCGGCCGCTCCTCGGGAAAGGACCCGGCCACCGTCTCCGCCTCCACCTGCGCACCCGCTTCCGTTCGAGGAATCCCGTGGTGCCCATCATCCACACCACGCCCCCGATCCTCGTGCCCCGGTCCCGGTTTCCCGCACGTCCCCGGCGTCCCTGGCGTCGCCCGGGGCCCGCGAGGGGAAGCCGCCCGCCGGTCGCGTCGTCGCCCAAGGCCTGCGGCACGACGCCGCACGGAGACCGACGAGTGCTGTGCGACCTGCGGCCTCAGCCCGGCAGCGCCCGGCCAGTCCCTCAGGGCCCCGGCTCAGCCCGGCGGCTCTCGCTCCACCCGGCCCCTCAAGCTCGACCCGGCCACTCCGGCCGAGCCCCCGGTTCCCGCTCGACCCGCCGGTTCCCGCTCGACGCCGGCCACTCCGGCTCAGCCCCGCGGCTCCCGCTCAAGCCACCGCGCCGCGCGATCCCGGCGGTGCCGCCGCCTCAAGCCCACTGCGCCGCCTCAGCCCGTGTGCGCCGGTTCCGGCAGGCCCACCGGCCAGGTGTGCACCGGCTCCCCGTGCTGCATCAGTTCGCTGTAGCGCCGGGTGGTGGCCGCGAGCGCCGACTGGCGGGACAACCCGGCGTCGAGTGCCCGATGGAAGGTGGCGATCTGCCACGACGCGCCGTTCGCCCGCATCCTGCACCGCTCGTCGATCACCCCGAGGTACAGATCGCGGTCCGCGGGCTCCACACCCCAGGCGTCGAGCCCGGCCTCGGCCAGCGGCAGCAGCTCGTCCCGGACCAGGCTCACCGCGTCCACCTCGGCCGTGCCGCCGTGCCGGCCGCGCCGCGGCCACTGCAGACGGGCGTCGATGCCGTGGCGGCAGGCCGCGTCGAAGTTCGCGGCGGCCGCGCGGAAGGGGAGCCTGCTCCACACCGGCCGCGACTCCTCGGCCAGGGAGCGCACGACACCGTAGTAGAAGGCCGCGTTGGCGAGGACGTCGGTCACGGTGGGGCCGGCGGGCAGGACACGGTTCTCCACGCGCAGGTGCGGGACGCCGTCCGCGATGCCGTAGACGGGCCGGTTCCAGCGGTAGACCGTGCCGTTGTGGAGCACCAGCTCGGCGAGTTTGGGGACTCCGCCCGCCGCCAGGACTTCCAGCGGGTCCTCCTCGTCGCAGATCGGCAGGAGGGCCGGGAAGTAGCGCAGGTTCTCCTCGAACAGCTCGTAGGCTGACGTGATCCAGCGCTCGCCGAACCAGGTGCGCGGTCGGACACCCTGCGCCTGGAGTTCCGGCGGCCGGGTGTCGGTGGACTGCAGGAAGAGCGGGATCCGCGACTCGTGCCAGAGTTCACGCCCGAAGAGGAACGGCGAGTTGGCACCGATGGCGACCTGCGCGGCGGTGACCGCCTGCGCCGCGTTCCACACGTCGGGGAAGCGGGCCGGAGTGACCTGCAGATGCAGTTGCACGGAAGTGCAGGCGGCCTCGGGGGTGATGGACTTGGCAGTGCAGTAGAGCCTCTCGGGGCCTTCGATGTCGAGGGTGAAGTCCTCACCGCGGGCGGCGACTATCTGGTCGTTGAGAAGCGTGTAACGATCGACCTCGGAGAGATTGGACGAGACCAGATCGTCGCGGTCGAGGGTCGGCAGTATCCCGATCATCAGGATTCCGGCGTCGACCTCGGCAGCCTTTCGGTCGGCATATGCCAGTGAGGTCCTGAGTTCCTCGGCAAGCCGATCGAATACCCGCCCGCCCAAACGGTGGGGCGCGATGTTCACCTCCAGATTGAACATGGCGAGTTCTGTTTGGAAATCCCGGCTCGCGATCCTCTCCAGTACTTGTGCGTTCAGCATTTTCGGCATGCCGTCCGCGCCCACGAGATTCAGCTCGATCTCCAGCCCCATGAGGTTCTTGGGCCGGTCGAAGCGCCCCTGCGCCAGCAGCCGCTCCAGCCCCGTCAGACACCGCCGCAGCTTGTCGCGGTACTGCTGACGATCGGACAGGTCGACCCCGCCGGCCACGACCTTCTCCCCCATCGAAGCGTCCCTTCCTCGCATGGGCGGGCCGGTGTTCCGGCCGCCGGTCTCCCGGGTCAGGTGGGATGATGCCCAGCGAAGCCGATCGATAACGTCCGCACACGACCGGCACGGCCGCTACTCTTGGCGGAGGTGACCGACGGCACATTCGCGGGGCATGCGGCTGGGTGGATTTTCAGCTTCGGGATCTCGTGAAAACCGCCGACTGGAATTGGCCGACCGCGGCGCTCGCACCGGGCGAGGTCAGCGCGGGGGTCCGCATCACTGAATCGACACGATTCACGCATATCGCCGACCGAATGAACCCTTGCCGAGTCACCCGGAAGCAGCTAGTTGAAACACGGGCTGAACACGTGTCGTATAAACTCCGCGGAAACAGGGCAGAGAAGGTGAGCGCCCGCGGTCGGAACAGCCTGTCGTCGAAGCGATGGACGGCAGGCCGGACTCGCCCCCTCGCGCAGCCAGACCCCGGCCCACTGCCTCTCTGACCTCTGTTCTCCGTGAGCTGACAGCGTCGTCCGCCCCCGCCCTCGTGCCACCGTGCCTGTCGAATGAGAGGCGACCCATCATGCCGTTGCACGTCCCTCCGGCTCCCGCGCCCGCTTTGCGTTCCGTTCTGACCGCTCTGAGTTCCCCGACAGCGGTCAGTGAAGCGCGCACCCCCGCCCTGCGTACCGCCCAGGGACCCGTCACCCCCGAGCTGCCGCTGCCGGTGCATGTGCTGGACCGGATCGGGCCCGAGGGCACCGCCGCCACCCGGTTGGCGGGCTGGCGGTTCCTGATCCTCAGCGGCGGTCTTCCGGTGGCCGCCGCCGAGACCCGGCTGACGCCGGACGGCTGGGCCTTCTCACACTTCTTCGAGGGCCCGTACATCGCCTCCACCGAGCGCGCGCTGCGCCAGGCGGAGTCGACCGCCCAGCCCTCCCAGGCACGGCTGCTGTCGGTGCCCGGCCTGTACATGCTCACTCTGTGGCTGCACGGCGACTGCGGCTCCGACGGCACGACGGGCAACCCCGCCGCCGACGACCTGCTGATCCCGCTGGCCCCGACGCTGCCCGGCATCGCGGCCCACCGCCCGCACCGAGTCGCCGACCTCCTGCCCGCACTCACCCTGCGGGTCTCGCCGGCGCCCCTGCTCTCCGCCTGACGGGCCCGCTCTCCCCCAGAGCCGCCGACGGGCCCGCCGTCCCCTCGACGGGCCCGCTGTCCGCCTGACGCGCCCGCGCTTGGCCGACCGGGCCCGGGTCCGCCCGGCCGGCCGGACCGTCAAGACCCCGTGCCCCGCCACCGCGGCCCCGGTGACGGGGCACGGTGCCGTACGGCCGCGTATCCGCCGAACCCGCCGCCGCGGCTCTTTCGAGCGCGACACCCGATTCGCCACCTTCCCGACCACCCACCCCCGGCCCGTCTCCGTCGCGGCCCCGGCCCCTCTCCGTCGCGGCTCGGATGCGGCCCCCGCCGCGCCCCCACCGCACCCCCGGCCCTAGGTGACTAGCCCCATCCGGCCCCCCGAAACCACCCGAAGTGACGGTGCTGCGGCGATGAACCGCCCGGGCGGGTGACGCGTCATGAACCTGTGAGAAGCGGTGCTGCGAAATACCTGCGGAACGACGCCCGGAGGGCAACACTGGGTTCCGACCGACTTATCACAACGGGGGGCGGCCATGAACGACGCTTCACGCCGCGGGACAGCCACGACACACACTCCACACACCACGCCAGAGCGAGAGATCCCTTCCATGTGCCAGCATCAGCCACCGTGCCCGACAGCCGACTCCGCCGACCGGGAATCCGCCCGGCTCGTGGCGCACCACCCCGAGCAGGGCTGGAGCCTGCTGTGCAACGGCGTCCTCCTGTTCGAGGACACCGGTGAGCTGCTGCCGGACGGCCGGGTCATCGCCCCGCACCGCCCGCTGGAGACCAGCCGGGTCGCGACGGCCGCCTGAGCGGCCCGGGCGGCGGACCCGCCCGACGACATCCGGGGCCGGACCGCGGGCCACCTCCGCGCGCCGGCCCCGAACCGTGCCGCCGCCCGGTCACCCAGCGTGTCGTGAGCCTCGTCTTCCGTACGCCTTCCCAGAGCCGACCGATTTCCGGAAGGATTCTGGAAGTTTCGGCACGGGGCCGGGGCATCCTGCGACGGAGGTGGGCAGCGTGGGCGACGGGGGCGACGCGGCAGCGCGGGAAGACGTGGCAGCGCGGGAAGACGGGACCGACGTCGTGCCCGGACCTCCCGCACCCCCGCGAAGCGCACCGCCCGCCGCCCCGCCCCGGCCAAAGGCGCCCGCCCAGAAGGTCACCATCACCGAGATCGCCCGTGCGGCCGGAGTCTCCGTGCCCACCGTGTCCCGGGTGGTCAACGGGCGTTCCGACGTCTCCCCCAGGACCCGGGCCCGGGTCGAGGAACTGCTGCGCCGGCACGGCTACCACAAGCGTGCCGCCTCCCCGGCCCGCACCCCCACCCTGCTCGACCTGGTCTTCAACGACCTGGACAGCCCGTGGGCGGTGGAGATCATCCGGGGCGTGGAGGAAGCCGCGCACGCGGCCGGTGTGGGCACCGTGGTGTCGGCGATCCACGGCCGGTCCGGCGCCGCCCGCGAGTGGATGCGCAATCTGCGGTCCCGCGCCTCCGACGGGGTCATCCTGGTGACCTCGGCGCTGGAAGCCACTCTTCACGAGCAGCTGCGCGTCCTCGGCGTGCCGCTGGTGGTGGTCGACCCTACGGGCTCCCCGGGCGTGGACACGGCCACCGTGGGCGCCGCCAACTGGTCCGGCGGGCTGGCCGCCACCCGGCATCTGCTGGCGCTGGGGCACCGCAGGATCGGACTGATCGCGGGTCCGCCCCGGCTGCTGTGCTCCCGGGCCCGCTTCGACGGCTACCGGGCGGCCCTGGAGGGTGCGGGCCTGGCCGTCGAGGACTCCCTGGTGGTGCCCGGCGACTTCCGCCCCGAGTCGGGCTTCGCGGGCTGCACCGCCCTGCTCGGTCTGTCCCGGCCGCCGACCGCGCTGTTCGCGGCCAGCGACCAGATGGCGCTCGGCGCGATCGAGGCGCTGCGCCGCCGCGGGCTGCGGGTGCCGGAGGACATGAGTGTGGTCGGCTTCGACGACCTCCCGGAGGTGCGCTGGTCCGCACCGCCGCTCACCACCGTGCGTCAGCCGCTGGCCGACATGGGCAAGCTGGCCGCCCGTACGGTGCTGCGCCTGGCGCGCGGTGAGCAACCCGACTCGCCCCGTGTGGAACTGGCCACGGAACTGGTGGTGCGGTCGAGCACCGCACCACCCAATCCCCGCTGAACGGTCCTACCTCTTCTTCAGCGCCTCGCGGATCGCGTGGTACGCCGGCTTCGGCCGCAGTTCCTCGTCCCACGGCAGGGCCGCTCCCTGCCCGTCGAAGACCGCGGGGATCCACGAGTACTTGTCCGTGTAGTCCCAGATGGTGATGCCCACACACCGCCGCACCGCGAGGCACGCCCGGGTCAGCTGCCGGTACCAGTCGGCCTGCTGGGCGAGCTTGTCGTCGGTGGCCGGAAGGATCATCCGTACGTCGACCTCGGTGAGCGCGGTGTCCAGGCCGAGCCGGGCGAAGCGGCGGAGGTTGTCCTCCAGGGTCGTCGGATAGCCGTACTGGAGGGCGAGGTGGGCCTGCATGCCGAAGCCGTGCAGCGGGACGCCCTGGGCCCTGAGCTCCTTGGCCAGCTTGTGGTAGGCATCGCTCTTGGGGCCGATGGCCTCGACGTTGTAGTCGTTGAGGTACAGCTTGGCCCAGGGGTCGGCCTCATGGGCCCAGCGCAGCGCGTCGGCGATGTAACCGGGGCCGAGCGTCTTGTAGAAGATGCTCTCCCGGTAGGTGCCGTCCTCGTTGAACGCCTCGTTGACGACGTCCCACGAGTAGACCTTGCCGCGGTAGTGGCGTACCTCGGTCTGGATGTGGTTCTTCAGAACGGCGCGCAGCTCCTCGGCCGTCCATTCCCTGCTGGTGAGCCAGTCGGGCAGCTGACTGTGCCAGACGAGGGTGTGGGCGCGCACCCTCTGGTGGTGGGCGCGGGCGAGATCGACGATCTCGTCGCCGGCGCTCCAGTCGAAGACGCCCTGCCGCGGCTCGGTGGCGTACCACTTCATGCCGTTGCCGGGGGTGATCATGTCGAACTCGCGGCCCAGGATCTTCGTGTAGGCGGTGTCGGTGAGTTCGGGGTTGTCGGTGGCGCTGCCGAAGTAGCGGCCGTGCCGGTGGGCGAGGTCGGCGAGGGTGTGCGGCTTCCGGTCGTGGGCCTGGGCCGCCGGGCCGGCCGCGACGCCGGTGGCGACGAGGGCGGCGGCGAGGAATCCGGCGAGTTTGAGCCGGGTGCGGGTGGTGCCGGGCATGGTGCGACTCCTCACGGTCAGGGGGCGTGCGGGCGAGCCGTACGTGGGTGCGCGGCGCCGGTCATCCCTTCGTCGCGCCGGCGGTGAGGCCACCGACGAGCTGGCGCTCGGCGACGGAGTAGAAGGCCAGGGCGGGCACCATGGCGAGGACGAGGTAGGCGAAGACGCGGGCGTACTCGGCCGAGTACTGGCCCTGGAACTGCTGCACGCCGATGGGGATGGTCCACCACGTGGAGTCGGTGAACACCAGCAGCGGCAGGAGGAAGTTGTTCCAGCTGCCGACCACGGCCAGCACGGAGACGGTGCCGAGGGCGGGACGGGCCATCGGCAGCAGGACCCGCCAGAAGAACCCGAGCGGACCGCAGCCGTCGAGGGTGGCCGCCTCCTCCAGCTCCGCCGGGATCTCCCGGAAGAAGCCGCGCAGGATGACGATGGTCATCGGCAGTCCGAAGGCGGCCTGCGGGAGGATCACGCCGAGCGGGTTGTCCAGCAGTCCGAGCGAGCGCAGCAGCAGGAACAGCGGGAGGGCGGCCACCGCGAACGGGAACATCAGCCCCAGGGTGAACAGGGTGAACAGGGCTTCGCGTCCCCGGAAGGCGAAGCGGGCGAAGGAGAACGCGGCGAGGGCGGAGACCGCGACCACGACCACCGTCGTGCCGATCGCGATCAGGGTGCTGCTGCCGACCAGCCGCCAGAAACCGCCGGTGCCGAGGATGTCCGTGTAGTTGGACGTGACCCAGGACTCGGGCAGGCCGACCGGATTGCGGGAGAGTTCGTCGGTGGTCTTGAAGCCGGACAGGACGGCGTAGAGCAGGGGCACCGCCATCAGTGTCCCGACGGCTACCAGGACGAAGTGCAGCGGAAACGTACGGACGCGGGTACGGGTACGGCGATCGGCGCCGGCGCTCATGAGCCGCCTCCTCTCAGGGTCGTGCCGGCCCCCGCCAGGTCGCGGCGGAGCACGAACCGCTGGTAGGCGAGGGCGAACACGAGGCAGATGACGAACATGGCGACGCTGATCGCGCTGGCGTAACCGACCTGGTAGCGCTTGAAGCCGTACTGGAACATGGTCACGGCCAGCGTCTCGGAGTGGTGGTCGGGGCCGCCCGCGGTGGTGACCCACACCAGGTCGAAGAGCTGGATCGAGCCGATGACGGAGAGGAAGACGCTGATGCGCAGGGTGGGCGCGAGCAGCGGCAGGGTCACATGGCGGAAGCGCTGCCAGGGACCGGCCCCGTCGATCAGGGCGGCCTCGGTCAACTCGGCCGGGATGGACTGCAGTCCGGCCAGGTAGAGCATCATGTGGAAGCCGAAGTACTTCCAGATCATCACAAGGAAGAGGGTGGCCATGACGGTGGACGGGTCGGCGAACCACTGTCCGCCGAGGCCGTCCAGGCCGACCGTGCCGAGGACCTGGTCGGCCAGTCCGTCGTCCGGCGCGAAGATCATGCCGAACAGCACGCCGGTGATCGCCTCGGAGAGGATGTACGGCGCGAAGAACAGCATCCGGTACACGGCCCGGCCCCGGATCCGCTGGTTGAGCGCGACCGCCAACGCCAGCGCGAACGGCAGCTGGACGGCGACCGAGAGCAGGACCAGGACCAGGCAGCGCCACAGGTCGCCCAGGAAGACCGGGTCCTCGAGGAGGCGGGTGAAGTTGTCGGCGCCGATGTAGTCCTCGGGCATGCCGAAGCCGCCCCAGCGGAAGAAGGCGGCGTACAGCGCGAACATCATCGGCAGCAGCACCAGTGTGCCGAACAGCACCAGCGCGGGCACCTGGAGGCCGACGGCGGTCAGCCAGTTCCGGGTGCGCCGCCGGTCCCGGCCCGGGGACGTACCTGCGGCCGGGGGCGGCGGCGCGGTGCCGGGGCCGCTCCGCTTGTCCGGGAGGAAGGTCGACGTCATCGCCTGCTACTGCTCTTCCTTCGCGACCTTGGTGATCGACTCGGTGACCTGCTGCGGGGACTTGGAGCCGGCGATGAGGGCGGCGACGCTGTCGTTGACCTCCTGGCCGACGGCGGGCGCGTACGCCTGGTCGAGGTAGAGCTGGAAACCGGTGGCCGCCTTCAACTGCGTCTGCACGGCCTTGAGGTTGCGGTCGGTGAGCGCCTTCTCCGCGGCCGGGACGACGGGCAGCGCGCCGGTCTTCTCGACGAGTTCGGTGTCGGTGGTCTCGGACGCGAAGAACTTCAGGAAGTCGTACGCGGCCTGCGGGGCCCCCTTGCGCAGGGCGTGCCCGCCGCCTCCGCCGAACACCTCGGTGAGGGCGCCCTTGCCGCCCTCCACCTCCGGGAAGGGGAAGAAGCCGAGGTCGTCGCCGAGCCCCTTGCCGGCGTCGGCCTCGACGACCGGCGCCCACTGGCCCATGAGTTCCATGGCCGCCTTGCCGTTGCCGACGGCGGCGGCCTGACCGGTGGGGCTGGAGTAGGCGGCGCCGAGGAAGCCCTTCTGGAACGGCTGCAGATCGACCAGTTCCTGGAGGTGCTGTCCGGCCTGGACGAAGTCGTCGCCGGTGAAGTCCCTCTCCTCGTCGGCCTTCTCCAGGGCGGACGCGCCCGCGGTGCGCATCGACAGGTAGGCCCAGTAGTACATGCCGGGCCACTTCTCCTTGCCGGCGAGGGCGAGCGGCGTGATCCCGGCCGACTTCAGCCTGCGCACGGCGTCCAGGAAGCCGCTCCAGGTGGTGGGCGGGGCGCTGATGCCGGCCTTCGTGAAGAGCGCCTTGTTGTACCAGAAGCCGATCATGCCGATGTCGAACGGTATGCCGTACGCCTTGTCGTCGATCAGGTACGGCTCCTTGGCGACCGGCAGCAGACCGTCGGCCCAGGGCTTGGTCCCCTCGGTGAGGTCCTCGACGAGCCCGGCGTCCACCTGCTGCTTGAGCACCCCGCCGCCCCAGGTGTGGAAGATGTCCGGCAGCTTCCCGGAGGCGGTCAGCGCGGTCATCTTCGACTTGTAGGCGTCGTTCTCCAGCTGAACGATCTTGACCTTGACATGGGGGTTCTCGGCCTCGAACTTCTTGGCGAGCGCGGCCCAGACGTCCTTGGTCGGCTGGGTGGTGGAGATGTTCCACCACTCGATGGTGGTCGTCCCCGACGACCCGCCGTCCGAGTCGCCGCCGCAGGCGCTCAGTGCCGTCATGGTCGCACCGGTCGCGGCGGAGGCCACCAGAAATCCGCGGCGGGACAGTGACGGGTGGGCCATCATGCGCTCCTTGGGTAGGTGCGGGACGGCGCACTTCGTGGGGCGCCGCCCAAGTGGGCGCGAAAGTTTCGCAGTTGATCCAGAAACCTTCGCTGCTGCCGCACCCTAGAGACAGCGCGCGGAGAGAGGCAACCCCTTGAACACAGCGAATCCACCTCTGACCGTGAGGCGAGGACGGACTTCGGGATCGAAACATTCGACGTACGCGGCGACCCTTACGAGGGCAGGGGCGCGTCGGGGTGGACGCGTCGACCGGGCCCCGCCGCCGTCACGTCAGGGGGCCGGACCCGCCCTCCGACGGGGCTATCGTGACCGGCATGCAGTCCTACACGATCGGCCAGGCGGCCCGGCTCCTCGGCGTCAGCCCGGACACCGCGCGCCGCTGGGCGGACGCGGGCCGGGTGGCCACCCACCGGGACGACAGCGGCCGCCGGCTCATCGACGGCAAGGCCCTGGCCGCGTTCTCCGTCGAACTCGCCCGCACCGACGCCGGCCCGGAGGACGACGCCCCCCACACCTCGGTCCGCAACGCCTTCCCCGGCATCGTCACCGCCATCAAGCTCGGGGACATCGCCGCCCAGGTGGAGATTCAGGCCGGCCCACACCGTCTGGTCTCCCTGCTGACCCGCGAGGCCGTCGAGGAACTGGGGCTGGAGGTCGGCATGGAGGCCACGGCACGGGTGAAGTCGACGAACGTCCACATCGACCGCGCCTGACGGCACCCCACGGCCGGCATCGGGCGACCGCATCGGACCGACCGCGCCGCACCGGGCGCGCCACACCGGGCGTCCTGGCCGACCGGCCCCTCCGACCGCAGACGGCCCCACCTCGGCACCGACCGGCGGCACCGAAGCCACCGGCGTACTCGGTCACTCCCGCACATGCACACCTACAAGACCCATCCACCCCGCTTATGCGATGCCACAGATGACACGAGCCTCGCAGATGCGGCAGTATCGTCACGCCGAGTCCGTGAACCGAGGAGTTGACCGTCGTGCCGACCTCTTCCCCGCTCCGCGCCCGGCGACCACTGCGGGTGACCGGCGCGGCGGCCGCGGCGCTGCTCGCGCTCGGCGCGCTGAGCGCCTGTTCCGCCGACGGATCCGCAGACCCGGCCGCCGGTGACGGGGCGTCCGGCCCCTCGGGCACGATCACCGTGTTCGCCGCCGCCTCCCTCAAGGAGAGCTTCGAGAAGCTGGGCGCGGAGTTCGAGCGGCAGCACCCCGGCACCGAGGTCGTGCTCAACTTCGGAGGCAGCGACTCCCTCGCGGCCGGCATCACCGGCGGCGCCCCCGCCGACGTGTTCGCCGCCGCCAGCACCCGGACGATGAAGACCGTCACGGACGCCGGGGCCACCGCCACCGCGCCGGTCACCTTCGCCCGCAACCGGCTGGAGATCGCCACCCTGCCGGGCAACCCCGACGGGATCACCTCGCTGAAGGACCTCACCGGACCGGGCCTGAAGGTCGTCCTGTGCGACAGGACGGTGCCCTGCGGCGCGGCGGCGCAGAAGGCACTTGACGCGGCGGGCCTGGAGCTGACCCCGGTCTCCTACGAGCAGGACGTCAAGAGCGCCCTGACCAAGGTCACCCTCAAGGAGGCCGACGCGGCGATCGTCTACCGCACGGACGTGCGCGCGGCGGGCGACAAGGTGCGGGGCGTGGACTTCCCGGAGGCGGCGGGCGCCGTCAACGACTACCCCATCGCCCTGCTGGAGAACTCCCGCAACACCGGCACGGCGAAGGCGTTCATCGCCCTGGTCCGGTCCACCGAGGGCCGACGGACCCTCGCCGAGACGGGGTTCCAGTCGCCATGACCCCGCCGGCGAAGACCAGAGGGGCGAGGGCGCCCTCCCCGCGACGCCCGGGCGTCCCCCTCCCCCTGCTGCTCCCCGCCCTGCTCGGCCTGGCCTTCCTCCTGCTCCCCCTGCTCGCCCTCCTGGTGCGCGCGCCCTGGAGCAGCCTGCCGGAGCAGCTGACCGGCGCACAGGTGTGGGAGGCCCTGCGCCTCTCGCTGATCTGCGCCACGGCGGCAACGGCGGTGAGCCTGGTGCTGGGCGTGCCACTGGCCTGGCTCCTGGCCCGCACCCGGTTCCCCGGCAGGGGGCTGGTGCGAGCGCTGGTGACCCTGCCCCTGGTCCTGCCGCCGGTCGTGGGCGGAGTCGCCCTGCTGCTCGCGCTCGGCCGCAACGGAGTGGCCGGCCGGTGGCTCGACTCCTGGTTCGGGATCACCCTGCCCTTCACCACGACGGGTGTGGTGATCGCGGAGGCGTTCGTGGCGATGCCGTTCCTCGTCATCAGCGTCGAGGGCACCCTGCGCGCCGCCGACCCCCGCTACGAAGAGGCCGCCATGACGCTGGGCGCCTCACGCTTCACCGCCTTCCGCCGGGTCACCCTCCCCCTGGTGGCCCCCGGTATCGCCGCCGGCGCGGTCCTGGCCTGGGCGCGCGCCCTCGGCGAGTTCGGCGCCACGATCACCTTCGCCGGCAACTTCCCCGGCCGTACCCAGACCATGCCCCTGGCCGTCTATCTGGCCCTCCAGAACGACCCGGAGGCGGCGATCGCGCTGAGCCTGGTCCTCCTGGCGGTCTCGATCGCGGTCCTGGCAGCCCTGCGAGACCGCTGGCTGAGGACCCCATGAACCGCCACCAGCGCCCCCGAGCCCCCTTCCCGGGTCCCCAGGGCCCCCGCCCCGACGACGGCCTGCGCGCGCACCTGGTCGTCACCCGTCCGGCCTTCCACCTCGACATCGCCCTCACCGCCGCCCCCGGCGAGGTCGTCGCCCTCCTGGGGCCCAACGGCGCCGGCAAGACGACCGCGCTGCGTGCCCTCGCCGGCCTCACCCCGCTCACCGCCGGTCACCTCCACCTGGACGGCGCCCCCCTGCACGACACCCCGCCCGAATCCCGTCCGGTGGGCGTCGTCTTCCAGGACTACCTGCTCTTCCCCCACCTCACCGCCCTGGACAACGTCGCCTTCGGCCCCCGCTGCAGGGGCGCCACCAGGAGCGAGGCCCGCGGCCGGGCCGCCGCCTGGCTCGACCGCATGGGCCTCGCCGACCACGCCGCCACCAAGCCCCGCCACCTTTCCGGCGGCCAGGCCCAACGCGTCGCCCTGGCCCGCGCCCTCGCCACCCACCCGCGCCTGCTCCTCCTGGACGAACCGCTGGCCGCTCTGGACGCGCGCACCCGTCTGGAGGTGCGCGCCCAGCTCCGCCGCCATCTCGCCGAGTTCGAGGCGGTCGCGGTCCTCGTCACCCACGATCCCCTGGACGCGATGGTCCTGGCCGACCGCCTGGTCGTGGTGGAGCGCGGTCGCGTCGTCCAGGAGGGCGCCCCTTCCGACATCGCCCGCCGTCCCCGCAGCGACTACATCGCCCGGCTCGTCGGCCTGAACCTCTACCGGGGCCACGCCGACGGCCATACCGTCACCGTGGACGGCGGCCCCGCCGTCACCACCACCGAACAGCTCACCGGCCCGGCGTTCGTCGCGTTCCCGCCGAGCGCCGTCACCCTGCACCGCGCACGGCCCACGGGCGCCAGCGCCCGCAACCTGTGGCGCTGCGAGGTGGCGGGCCTGGAGACGCACGGCGACCGGATCCGCGCCGACCTCACCGGCGACCTGCCGCTCGCCGCCGACCTCACCACGGTCGCCGCCGCAGAGCTCGACCTGCACCCGGGCGCCGGGGTGTGGGCGACCGTCAAGGCGACGCAGACCCACGCGTACCCGGCCTGACCGCCCCTGTGCCGCTACGGTGAGTGCCCATGACGCTGAGCATCCGCAACCAGTTCCCCGGCACGGTCACCTCCGTCACCCCCGGCGGTGTCATGGCCACCGTCGGCGTCCTGCTGACCGGCGGCCGCCACCTCACCGCCGCGATCACCCTGGAGGCCGCCGAGGAACTGGGTCTGGCCGAGGGCTCCGCCGTGCGCGCACTGGTGAAGTCCACGGAGGTGTCCCTGGCGACGGAGCCGGTCGCCGGCCTGTCGATCCGCAACCAGCTCCCGGGCACGGTCGCCGAGGTGTCCACCGGCGCCGCCATGGCCTCGGTGAAGGTCGCCGTCGACGACGGCACCCGGCTCACCGCCGCGATCACCAAGGACGCCGCCGTGGACCTCGCCCTCACCGCCGGCACCCCGGTCGTCGCCCTCATCAAGGCCACCGAGGTCGGTCTCGCGACCCCGTGACACGCCGAGGGCCCCCACCCGGCACGGGTGGGGGCCCTTCACGATGGGATCAGTCCTCGTACGCGTCCAGCGGCGGGCAGGAGCACACCAGGTTCCGGTCACCGAACGCCTGGTCGATCCGGCGCACCGGCGGCCAGTACTTGTCGGCGGCGGAGACACCGCCCGGGAAGACGGCGTCCTCGCGCGCGTACGCGTGCGTCCATTCCCCGCCGAGCGCGGCGGCGGTGTGCGGGGCGTTGCGCAGCGGGTTGTCCTCGGCCGGCCACTCGCCCGTGCCCACCTTCTCGATCTCCGCGCGGATCGCGATCATCGCGTCGCAGAACCGGTCCAGCTCGCTCAGGTCCTCCGACTCGGTGGGCTCGATCATCAGCGTGCCGGCCACCGGGAAGGACATCGTCGGCGCGTGGAAGCCGTAGTCGATCAGGCGCTTGGCGACGTCGTCGACGCTCACCCCGGTCGCCTTCGTCAGCGGCCGCAGGTCGATGATGCACTCGTGCGCGACCAGCCCGCCCGGCCCCGTGTACAGCACCGGGTAGTGCGGCTCCAGCCGCTTGGCGACGTAGTTGGCGGACAGCACGGCGACCTGGGTGGCCCGCTTCAGCCCCTCGCCGCCCATCAGCCGCACGTAGGCCCAGGAGATCGGCAGGATGCCCGCGGAGCCCCACGGCGCGGCCGAGACCGGCCCCACGCCGGTCTCCGGTCCGGCGGCGGGCTGCATCGGGTGGTTCGGCAGGTACGGCGCCAGGTGCGCGCGCACCGCGACCGGGCCGACGCCCGGGCCGCCGCCGCCGTGCGGGATGCAGAACGTCTTGTGCAGGTTCAGGTGGGACACGTCTCCGCCGAAGTGCCCGGGCTTGGCCAGGCCGACCAGGGCGTTCAGGTTGGCGCCGTCGACGTACACCTGCCCGCCCGCCTCGTGCACCCGGCCGCAGATGTCGGCCACGTGCTCCTCGAACACGCCGTGCGTCGACGGGTAGGTGATCATCAGCACGGCCAGCTCGTCCCGGTGCCGCTCGATCTTCGCCCGCAGGTCGTCGACGTCGATCTCGCCGTCCTCGGCGGTCTTGACGACGACGACCTTCATCCCGGCCATCACGGCGCTGGCGGCGTTGGTGCCGTGCGCGGACGACGGGATCAGGCACACCGTCCGCTGCTCGTCCCCGTTGGCCCGGTGGTACCCGCGCACGGCCAGCAGTCCGGCCAGCTCGCCCTGCGAACCGGCGTTCGGCTGGAGGGAGACCTTGTCGTACCCGGTGACCTCGGCGAGACGTTCCTCCAGCTCGCGGATGAGCGTGAGGTAGCCCGCCGCCTGCTCGGCCGGCGCGAACGGGTGCAGCTGCCCGAACTCGGGCCAGGTCACCGGCTCCATCTCGGTGGTCGCGTTGAGCTTCATGGTGCAGGAGCCCAGCGGGATCATGCCCCGGTCCAGCGCGTAGTCGCGGTCGGCGAGCCGGCGCAGGTAGCGCAGCATCGCGGTCTCGGACCGGTGCTGGTGGAAGACGGGGTGCGTGAGGACCTCGTCGTCGCGCAGCAGCGCCGCCGGAAGGGCGTCCTCGACGGCCGCGTCCAGCGCCTCGACGTCCCCGTCGACCCCGAACGCCGCCCACACCGCGGCCAGCTGGGCGCGCGTGGTGGTCTCGTCGCAGGCGGCCGAGACGTGGTCGGCGTCGACCAGGCGCAGGTTGACGCCGTTCTCCCGCGCGACCGTGACGACCTGGGCGGCCTTACCGGACACCCGCGCGGTCACGGTGTCGAAGAACCGCCCGTGCACGACCTCGACGCCGCCGGCGGCGAGCCCCGCGGCCAGGATCGCGGCGTACCGGTGCGTGCGCCGCGCGATCGTCCGCAGCCCTTCGGGCCCGTGGTAGACGGCGTACATGCCGGCCATCACCGCGAGCAGCACCTGCGCGGTGCAGATGTTGCTGGTCGCCTTCTCCCGGCGGATGTGCTGCTCACGCGTCTGCAGCGCCAGCCGGTAGGCCCTGTTCCCGTCCGCGTCCACGGACACGCCCACGAGCCGCCCGGGCAGGCTGCGCGCGAACTTCTCATGGACGGCCATGTAGCCGGCGTGGGGTCCGCCGAAGCCCATCGGCACACCGAACCGCTGTGTGGTGCCGACCGCGATGTCCGCGCCGAGCTCGCCCGGGGACTTCAGCAGGGTCAGCGCGAGCAGGTCGGCGGCGACGGTGACCAGCGCACCGAGGTCGTGCGCCTGGGCGATGAGCGCCTCGATGTCGCGCACCGCGCCGGACGCGCCGGGGTACTGGATCAGCACACCGTTGATCTCCCGCGCGGCGATGTCGGCGGGAATGCCCTCGCTGAGGTCGGCGACGACGACCTCGACGCCGGTCGGCTCGGCGCGGGTCTCGATCACGGCGATGGTCTGCGGCAGCGCGTCCGCATCGACCAGGAACAGGCCCTTCTTGTTCCTGCCCATGCGCCGGGACAGTGCCATGGCCTCGGCGGCGGCCGTGCCCTCGTCCAGCAGGGACGCGCCGGAGGTGGGCAGCCCGGTGAGGTCGGCGACCATCGTCTGGAAGTTCAGCAGCGCTTCCAGCCGCCCCTGGGAGATCTCCGGCTGGTAGGGCGTGTACGCCGTGTACCAGGCCGGGTTCTCCATGACGTTGCGCAGAATGACCGGCGGGGTGAACGTGCCGTGGTAGCCGAGGCCGATCATCGAGCCGAGGACCTGGTTGGAGTCGGCGAGCGAGCGCAGCTCGGCGAGCACCTCGGCCTCGGTGCGGGCGCCGGGAAGGTCCAGCGCGTCGGCGTTCTTGATGACGTCCGGGACCGCGGCGGCGGTCAGTTCGTCCAGCGAGCCGTACCCGACCTGGGCGAGCATCTTGGCCCGCGCCTCCTGGTCGGGCCCGATGTGGCGCTGCTCGAAGGGGATCCCTTGCTCCAGTTCGGAGAGCGGAGTGCGGTGGGCGGTCATGGCGGAGGCCTCCTGGTCTGACGCGACCTTCGAGGGACACCACGGCGCAGGTGTCCCGACGGCCTCCCCCTCTGTCATCTCAACCTGAGAGCTTCACCGGGGCGCCCGCGGGCGGCCGGTTTTCACCGTCGGTGAGAGCGGAAGCCGTCGACACCCGCCCTGCTTTCCAGAGTGACCTCGTCCGTGCGGTACGTGAGCCTGAGAGATTCCGGGGAGGATTTGCTCCTTCGGCGCCTCCGATGGTGTTCCGGAGGACTCTCCCGCACGGGGTCAGCAGCCGCTTGTCAGCCTACCAGCGAGGTCAACGCCGCAGCTTTCGAGTGGCCATCGCGCTGATTGTGCTCTTTTGTAGTGCTTACGGATGAGTTGCGACCATGTGGAGGGACCGTGCGCACCGACATCGATCCGCGCTACCTGATCGGCCGCAAGGCGTTCGACCGCAATGGCACCAAGATCGGCACGATCGACGAGGTCTACCTCGACGACGCGACCGGTGTTCCGGAGTGGGCGGCCATACGCACCGGCCTGTTCAGCAGGGACGCCTTCGTCCCGCTGGAGCCCAGCGAGCTGATCGAGGGCGCCCTGAGGATCCCCTACGACCGCGCCCTGATCAAGGACGCGCCCGACTTCGGGGTGGGCCGCCACCTCTCCCCGGAACAGGAGCTCCAGCTCTACCACCACTACGGCCTCGACGTGGCCGGTCCGTCCGCGCTCGCCGACCGCGACTTCGGGCACCTGGCCGGCGACACGGACGAGTCCTAGTCGCCCCGGCGGACGCCCCCGCACTGCCCGATCAGCGCCGCGAGGATTCCCTCCGGGTCGTACAGGGCCCGTGCCCCGCCGGAGACGACGCGGCGCGTCCCCGCGTCCACGGGGTCGGTGGCGGCCCAGGCCGGCGAGCCGACGCCCAACTCGATCTCCAGCCCCGAGCCGTCGGCATACCGCCACTCGGTGATGGGCCCCCAGCTTCTCGTCCGCACCGGTTCTCCGAGGCCGAGACCGGCGCCGAGAGCGCTTCCGTCGGCGTACCGCGCACGGTGGGTCGTCAGCAGGACCAGATCCACGTCGGAGTCCATCCGCGCCTCTCCCCGCGCACACGATCCGACGAGCAAGAGCCCCACCACGTCCGCCCGCCCCGCGGCCCACCGCGTGACCCGCTCGCACACCCGGCCGATCTCACCGGCCCGCTCCGGTGACACATCCGTCCCGGTCATGTGACGGCCCTCCCCTCGACCCCGTCGTGCGGCACCCGCTCCGCCCCCTTCGGAGGCTTGGCAGCCGACCCCGTCCGCGCCTCTCCCCGCACGGACGGCCGCGTCCTCTCCCCCGCACCGGCCTGCGGCTCCCGGGCCTCACCCGTCTCCGGCCTCTCCGGCACCAGGGGCAACGGCTCCGCCGGCTCCAGGTCCGGATCGTCGGCCCGGAACGTGCGCACCCGCCCCGGCACCCGGTCCGTCGGCGTCTCGAACCGCACGGTCACCCGTCCGAGCCCGCTGCCCTGCACCCATCCGTGCCCGAACTCGGCGTGCCGTACATCGTTCCCCGGGCGCCAGTGGTGCTCGGACGGCGTCGGCCCGGCCGGTTCCGCCTCCTCCCCCGGCGCCTCTTCCTCCGGCCCGTCGGCACCCTCCTCGGCGGCCTGGGCGAACAGGTCCTCCTGGGTGTAGTCGGCGAGGCCCGAAACCCCCACGCCCAGCAGCCGCACTCCGCCGGTCGTGTCGACGGAGTCCAGCAGCCGGGCCGCCGCCTCGCGCACCACCGCCGGATCGTCGGTGGGTCCGCGCAGCGTCTCGGAGCGGGTGAGCGTGGAGAAGTCGTACCGCCGCACCTTCAGCACGATCGTCCGTCCCGACAGGCCCGCCCCGCGCAACCGTCGCACGCACCGGTCGGCCAGTCGCCGCACTTCCGAGGCGACCCGGGCCCGGTCGTGGATGTCCACGTCGTACGTGTCCTCGACCGAGACGGACTTGGCCTCCCGCTCGGCCACCACCGGTCGCTCGTCCCGCGCCAGCGCCATGGCGTACAAGCCCTGCCCGTGGGCCTTCCCCAGCAGCCGCACCAGTTCGCCCTCGCCCGCCTCGACCAGCTCGTCGACGGTGGTGATCCCGGCCCGCCGCAGATGGTCCCCGGTCGCCGGCCCCACCCCGGGCAGGGTGCGCACGGACATCGGCCCGAGCAGCGCCCGCTCGGTACCGGGCTCGATGAGCACCAGCCCGTCCGGCTTGGCCTGTTCGGAGGCGATCTTGGCGAGCATTTTCGACACCGCCAACCCCACCGACCCGGTGAGCCCGGTGGTCGCCCGGATGTCCGCGCGCAGCCGCGTCCCCGCCAGGAGCGCCGACTCGCTGTCCCAGGCTGCTCCCCCGGCTTCCAGGTCCACGAAGGCCTCGTCCAGGCTCAACGGCTCCACCAGCGGTGACAGCATCCGCAGCAATGCCATCACCTGGTCGCTGATCGACCGGTAGAACGCCCCCCGTGGAAAGAGATAGGCCGCGTTCGGGGCGAGGCGGCGCGCCTGGGCCATGGGCATCGCCGAATGCACCCCGAACACCCGGGCCTCGTAGGACGCGGTGGCCACCACGCCGCGCGGCCCGAGGCCGCCCACCACCACGGCCTTCCCGCGCAGACTCGGCTTGGACGCCTGCTCCGCCTGGGCGAAGAAGGCATCCATGTCGAGATGCAGGATGGTGGGCGCGTTTCTCACATCTCCGATGCTGCACCACGCCACTGACAACGGCCCCGCGGCCCCCGGCCGCGATGTCGCCCGGCGGGTCAGACCGCGCGGTTGCGCCGTCGCGCCAGCTCGTCGGCGGGGTTGTGGCCGACCAGCGTCTCGCCGGTGTCGACGCGCTCCCCGTGCAGCTGTGACAGGGCGCTTTCCACGTCCCGCCACACGACGCCCACGGCGATCCCGAAGACGCCCTGGCCACCTTGGAGCAGCGTGTGGACCTCGTCCGGCGAGGTGCACTCGTAGACCGTGGCACCGTCGCTCATCAGCGTCATGCGCTCCAGGTCGCGGAAACCGCGTTCTCTGAGATGCTGCACGGCGGTGCGGATGTTCTGCAGCGAGACGCCGGTATCCAGAAAGCGCTTGACGATCTTGAGGACGACGACGTCGCGGAAGCTGTACAGCCTCTGCGTTCCCGATCCGTACGCCGGGCGGACGCTCGGCTCGACGAGCCCGGTGCGGGCCCAGTAGTCGAGTTGCCGGTAGGTGATCCCGGCGGCCGCACAGGCCGTCGGGCCGCGATAGCCGATCTGCTCGGACGCCATGGACGCCACCCCTCCGCCGCTCGGCACGGCCGTGGGTCGCTGCGGAGCGTGATCGGCCGCGCCACCGGGAAAGCGGTACGGAGCGTTCCCCCCGAACTCACGTCCAGGGGCACCCCCAGCCGTACCGTCGCCGCTGCTTCTCACGCCGACCTCCGTCCTTGACCTGCATTCTCGACGGTAGGCAGTCACCGGGGGTGCGTCAACGATCGCCACACTCGGCACGCCGAGTGATAATCACCCAAGGAGTGGTTTCCCGTACCCCACCGCGGGGAAAGGCTAGCCGAATGCGTTGATCGGGGGCCGTAGGACGCTCTCATGCGCCGGTGGCAATTGCCGGGCCCGGCGGCACGAGCGGCACTCCCACACCGCACGGCCGCCTCGTAGGCGCCTACTGGTTGCTGGAACCGAAGTCCTCGGGCGAGATCTGGTCGAGGAACTCGCGGAACTTCTCCACCTCGTCCTCCTGCTCGTCGGGGATCGCGATACCCGCGTCGTCCAGCACCGTGTCGCTGCCGTAGATCGGCGTACCGGTGCGCAGGGCCAGCGCTATGGCATCGGAGGGACGGGCGCTGACCTCCACGCCGCTGGCGAAGACCAGCTCCGCGTAGAAGACACCTTCCCGCAGGTCCGTGATGCGCACTTCGGTGAGCTCCTGGCCGACGGCCTCCAGCACGTCCTTGAAAAGGTCGTGCGTCAGCGGCCGGGCGGGGGCCATGCCCTGCTGGGCGAAGGCGATCGCCGTCGCCTCCCCCGGCCCGATCCAGATGGGGAGGTAGCGGTCGCCTCCCACTTCACGCAGGAGCACGATCGGTTGGTTGGAGGGCATCTCGACCCGGACACCTACGACATCGAGCTCGTTCACACAGCAACCCTAGGCCGTGTCCGAGACGTTTGGGTAGTCGGGCCGGGAACGCGCGCCCGATCCGCCGAGGGCGAACGCCTCAGGGCAGCCGCACTCCGAGCGCGGTCTGCACCAGCGCCGCGTGCAGTCTGACGGTGAGCCCCGCCAGCTCCTTGGCGCGGGCTTCCGCATGGGCCCTGGTCTGCGGATTGCGGTGCCGCTTGAGCGGGGCCACCACCTGGTCCACCAGACCGGCCTCCCGGTCCGCCGCCGCCTTCATCACCCGTAGGTGCCTCGGCTCGATGCCGAACCGTCCCAGCTCGGCGACCAGCGCGGCCACGGTGGCCGCCTCCGCGTCGTAGACCCCGTCCTCCAGGGGCACGACCAGCCCGTAGGCCTCCCACTCCGCCAGTTCCCGCTCACCGATCCCGGCGGCCGCCAGCAGCTCCTCCCGGCCGATCCGGGCGGCCGTGGGCCCGTCCCCCTGCTCCACGAGTGTCTCTCCGTCCCGCTGCCCGCCCAGCGAGGGCAGTGGTACGGACTCGCCGCGCTCCATCGCGTCCAGGTGCTCCCGGATCACCTTCAACGGCAGGTAGTGGTCCCGCTGCATCCGCAGTACGTATCCCAGGCGTTCGACGTCCTCCGCGCTGAACTTCCGGTACCCCGAGGGGGTGCGCTGCGGCTCGACGAGCCCCTCCGACTCCAGGAAGCGGATCTTGGAGATGGTGATGTCCGGGAACTCGTCGCGCAGCAGGTTGAGCACCGTGCCGATGCTCATCGGGCCGCCGTCCGCGGCGGCGGTGCCGTGGCCGGCACCGCCCCTCGGTGTTCGAAGCATGGACCTTCCCTGGGTTTCCCCCGGACAGTGTCCGGGGGAGGTCAGTAGCCCCGCTGGCTCGCGTAGAAGACCAGCCGGTACTTGCCGATCTGGACCTCGTCACCGTTCGACAGAGCGACCTGGTCGATGCGTTCGCGATTGACGTAGGTGCCGTTGAGACTGCCGACGTCGGCCACCGTGAACGAGCCGTCCGGGCCGCGCCGGAACTCCACATGGCGGCGCGAGACGGTCACGTCGTCCAGGAAGATGTCGCTCTGCGGATGACGGCCGGCCGTGGTCAGGTCGCCGTCCAGGAGGAAGCGGCTGCCGGAGTTCGGTCCCCGGCGCACCACCAGCAGCGCGGAGCCGAGCGGCAGCGCGTCGACCGCGGCCTGCGCCTCGGGCGAGAGAGCCGGCAACTGCGTCTGGCCGGTGGTCTCGGAGTCGTACGCCTCAAGACCGGAGATGGAGATGGTGGAGGTCGTCTCCGACGCACGCTCGGGCGTGAGGCCCGGACGCAGCGGAGCACCGCAGTTGGAGCAGAAACGGCTGCTTTCCGCGTTGCGGTTACCGCACCTCGAACACACAAGGGCCGACATAGGGGAAAACCCTCCACCCGTACTTGAGGTTGACGGTTGTCCGAAACCTATGCCGCCGGACTGGGCAGGGTCAACAGACGGCGCGCCCTGACCTCCGGAAGTGTCGCCGCCCGGACCGGGCACCTGGTCCCGGAACAGCGGCCGCTGACCCTCCGCGTCAGGCTGCGCGCGATGACGCGCGGTCGCGTTCTCGCCACCCTCTCGCGCGCTCTTGCCGAACAACTTCGCAAACAACTTCACGGGCGATTCCCCTTGACCGAAACAGACCCGCCCGTGGGGCAGGACGAACCCTGAACGAATACACCGGCCGACCCGGACACCTGCACAACGTCCGTATCCACCAGACAGTTTCCACCACGCACCCCCAGATCGGTGCGCCGACCCCCCGCAACCTCATGCCCCTGCCGGACGGCCCCCATGCACCCCCGCTTCACCGGGAGGACGACCGAGCGTAGTCAGGCTGCTCCGCCGCCCGCAAGGCGTCCACAACGATCTTGGTCGACCGCTCCACGGTAACGATGGCCTGCTCCTTCTCAAGAGTCTGCACCACGCCTCCAGGGATGTTGAGCGCCGGTTCGAGGTCCTGCGGCTTGCCGATGACCTTGAAACGATAAGGGGAGGTGATCTTGTTCCCGTCGACGCTCACGCTCTTGCCGGACTCCGACAGATACGTGTCGGCGACGACGCGCACGCCGTTCACCTGGATCGCCTCCGCGCCGGCGGCGCGCAGTTCCTGGATCGCGTCGAGCAGCATGTCCGCCTCGACCGTCCCCTTCGTGTCCTCGATGGTCATGGTGATGCCGGGACCCTGAGCCGCCACCGTGCCCGCCAGAATGCCGAGTTGGCGTTCCCTCTCGGCCGTCTGCCTGCGCGCCTCCTCGGCCTGGTCGGAACTGTTCTCCAACTCCCGACGCTGCTGCTCGAGTCCCTGCTTCTCGTCCTCAAGACGCTGACTGCGGTCATCGAGTTCATCGAGGATGCGAACGAGATCCTCCTGACGTGCCCCGCGCAGCGCGTTGTCGGTGTCACTGTTCGAGGCGACCTGTACCGCCAGGCCGAATCCCAGCCCGAACAACAGCACCGCGACGATCAGTTGGGCGCGGCTGACCCGCGGCGGCCACAGTCCCTTCACCAGCCGCTGGCGCCCGGTCAGCTCCGGCTCGCCGCTCTCCACGCGCGCGTGCGGCTCGTCCGGGGGTGCCGGCACCTCCGCGGGCAGTTCCCTGCGCAGCGGGTGCGGGGGCGCCTCGTCCCGGCCTTCCTGCTCGTTGCCGTCCTGGTTGCCGTCGTGGTTGTGCATCGGCCTCACGCCCGGAACACATGCCGGCGGATCGCCGCGGCATTGGAGAAGATACGGATGCCCAGGACGACTACCACGCCCGTGGACAGCTGCGCCCCCACGCCCAGCTTGTCTCCCAGGAAGACGATCAGGGCGGCCACCACCACGTTCGACAGGAACGACACGACGAAGACCTTGTCGTCGAAGATGCCGTCGAGCATGGCGCGCAGCCCGCCGAAGACGGCGTCCAGGGCCGCCACGACGGCGATCGGCAGATAGGGCTCGACGACCGCCGGCACCTCGGGCCGGACCAACAGCCCGGCCACCACTCCCACGATGAGGCCCAGTACGGCGATCACGATGTGCCCTTCTCCGTCCCACTTGTCGGCTGTGCTGTTCGTACGATCACACTCGGCGCCGCGGGCAGCCGGAGGTCGTCCTCCACGGAGATCGCGGTGCGGATGCCGAAGTTCTCCTGCAGGGCGTCCAGATACAGCCCGTCGGCACTGTTCTGGAACCGGGTCCTCAACCGGTCCCCGTCCCCCACCGCCAGCACCGTGTACGGCGGCACGAGCGGTTTGTTGTCGACCAGTATGGCGTCACCCGCAGCCCTGATCGCCGACAGCGCGGTCAGTCGCTGCCCGTTGATGGAAATGGCCTCGGCACCCGACTCCCACAGCCCGTTCACCACGCGTTGCATGTCACGGTCACGCACCCGCCCGGTGTCCGAGAACCCGGCCGAGTCACGAGGGTCGCCGCCGCCGGAGGTACCGGCCTCCTCGGCGTCGTCCACGACCAACTTCACGCCCGGCCCGTGCACCGGCACCGCTCCCGACAGGACGCCCACCAGCGACGCGCGGTCACCGCCGCCGCTGTCCTTGAGCGCCTCGCGCTGCCGCGCGCCGACGTCGGCGCGCAGCTCGTCCACGGACTTCTCCAGGTCGTCGACCGCGTCCGTCTCACGGTCGATGCGGTCGATCAGCTCCTCGCGCTCCTTGGCGACCACCGGGGCCGCCACGCGCGCCTGGGCCGCGCCCACGGTCACGACGAGGGCCGCCAGCACCAGTCCCGCAGCGAGCCCCAGCTTGGCCCGCAGCGTCTTGGGCAGACCGCCCTCGCCGTTCTTCCGGGCGGCGGCCTCGGCATAGCCGTCGTCGAGGCTGTGGTCCATGACGTTGGTGAGCAGCGACATGGACGCGTCCGGGCGCGGGGGACGCGCGGGTGTGCTCCGAACGGGGGGCGGCTGCGGCATGCCGCACATCGTCGCACGTTACGTCCGCTACCTCCGAACGGCCCCACCGATGTGCCGGACAGGCCCCCGGGGGGACACCTGTCCGGCACGCGCGCGTGCTACGCCGCTCAGCGCCCGGCGCTGTCCACGATGGCGGACCACTCGTCGAGCAGGGCCTGCGCGGACGCGTCGTCCGGCCCCTCGGCCCACAGATGCGTGACCGCCTCGGCCGGGTCGGGCAGCACCATCACCCACCGGCCGTCGGTCTCGACCACCCGCACGCCGTCGGTGGTGTCCACGAACCGGTCTCCGGCCGCCTCGACGACCCGCCGCATCACCAGGCCCTTGACGGCCCACGGGGTCGCCAGATCACGCTTGAGGACGTGCGCACGCGGGATCCGCGCGTCGATCTGGCTCAGCGTGAGCTGTGTCCGCGCCACCAGGCCGATCAACCGCACGAACGCCGCCGTCCCGTCGAACACGCTGCTGAAGTCCGGGACGATGAAGCCGCCCTTGCCGTCGCCGCCGAAGATCGTCGACTCGTCACGCCCCACACGGGTCAGGTCGTCGGGCGACGTCGTCGTCCACTCCACCTGGGTCCCGTGGTACGCCGCGACCTGCTCCGCGATCCGGGTGGTAGTCACCGGCAGGGCCACGCGCCCGCTGCGCCGCTCGGCGGCCACCAGGTCGAGCATCACCAGCAGTGCCCGGTCGTCCTCGATGATCCGGCCCTTCTCGTCCACCAGGGAGAGCCGTTCGCCGACGGGGTCGAACCGCACACCGAAAGCGGCCCGCGACGACGCCACTATCTCCCCGAGCCGCACCAGACCCCGGCGCCGCATATCGGCCGTCTCGGTCGGCCGGGACTCGTCCAGACCCGGGTTGATGGTCAGCGAGTCCACGCCGAGCTTGCCCAGCAGGCTCGGCAGTACGAGTCCGGCACTGCCGTTCGACGCGTCCACCACGACCTTCAGCCCGGATTCGGCGATCCCCGCGATGTCGACGTTCCGCAGCAGGGACCCGGTGTACGAGTCGAAGACGCTGGCCGGGAAGTGCAGGTCGCCGATCTCCCCGGGGAACGCACGCCGGTACTCCTGCCGCGCGAACACCCGGTCCAGCTTGCGCTGGCTGGCCTGCGACAGGTCGGCGCCCTGACCGTCGAAGAACATGATGTCGACGGAGTCCGGTACTCCGGGCGAGGTCCGGATCATGATGCCGCCGGCGCTCCCCCGCGCGGTCTGCTGCCGCGCCACGGGCAGGGGTACGTTCTCCAGGTCCCGTACGTCGATGGCGCTGGCCTGCAGCGCGGAGATCACCGCCCGCTTCAGCGCACGGGCACCGCGGGAGTGGTCGCGGGCCGTGGTGACCGTCGACCCCTTCTTCAAGGTGGTCGCGTAGGCGCCGGCGAGCCGGACGGCCAGCTCGGGCGTGATCTCGACGTTGAGGATCCCGGACACCCCGCGGGCGCCGAAGAGATGCGCCTGTCCTCGGGATTCCCAGATCACCGAGTTGTTGACGAACGCACCCGCCTCGATGGTCTTGAAGGGGTACACCCGCACATTGCCCTGAACGATCGATTCCTCGCCGATCAGGCATTCGTCACCGATGACGGCGCCGTCCTCGATCCGGGCCGCCCGCATGATGTCGGTGTTCTTGCCGACGACGCACCCGCGCAGATTGCTGTGGGGCCCGACATAGACGTTGTCGTGGACGACGGCCTTGTGCAGGAAGGCACCGCTCTTGACGACGACGTTCGAGCCGACGACGGTGTGCTCGCGGATTTCCGCGCCGGCCTCCACCTTGGCGTAGTCGCCGATGTAGAGGGGCCCCCGCAGAACGGCGTCGGGATGCACTTCGGCGCCCTCGGCGACCCACACCCCGGGGGAGATCTCGAAGCCGTCGATGTCGACGTCGACCTTGCCCTCCAGGACGTCGGCCTGCGCCTTCACGTAGCTCTCGTGAGTGCCGACGTCCTCCCAGTAGCCCTCGGCGACAAAGCCGTAGATCGGCTTGCCTTCCTTCATGAGCTGCGGGAAGACGTCTCCGGACCAGTCGACGGGTACGTCCGCCTCGACGTAGTCGAACACTTCGGGCTCCATGACGTAGATGCCCGTGTTGACGGTGTCCGAGAAGACCTGTCCCCAGGTCGGCTTCTCCAGGAAACGCTCGACCCGGCCCTCGTCGTCGACGATGGTGATCCCGAACTCCAGCGGATTGGGCACACGGGTCAGACAGACCGTGACCAGCGCGCCCTTTTCCTTGTGGAAGTTGATCAGCTCGGTGAGGTCGAAGTCGGTGAGTGCATCGCCGGAAATCACCAGGAAGGCGTCGTCCTTCAACGCCTCCTCGGCGTTCTTGACACTTCCGGCGGTACCGAGTGGCTTCTCCTCGTTGGCATACGTGAGCTCCATTCCGAGCTCTTCGCCGTCACCGAAGTAGTTCTTGACCAGTGACGCCAGGAACTGCACGGTTACGACGGTCTCGTTGAGGCCATGCCTCTTGAGCAGCCGCAGAACGTGCTCCATGATCGGCCGGTTGGCGACCGGCAGGAGCGGCTTGGGCATGCTTGAGGTCATGGGGCGCAGGCGCGTGCCTTCGCCACCGGCCATCACGACGGCCTTCATGTCGGAAGCGTCCTCCTTGAAGAGACGACGGTCTAGCCGACTTCACCCGTCAGATTGTCCCGCACTTTTCTCCGGCGGGCCATCGAGCCACTGCTGCCGTCATCGTCGACGGGCTCAGTCGGCCATGGCGTCCGCACGGACCAAGCGGCGGACCTGTACCACGTAGAGGACTCCTGCCCACCAGTACAGGGTTGTACCCCACCCTGCGAACGCCCAGCCGAAAACAGCAGCGACTGACGAGATCCACCCGTGCCCGTCGCTCAGGAGAAGGAGCGGGAAGGCGTACATCAGGTTGAACGTGGCGGCCTTCCCGAGGAAGTTCACCTGCGGCGGCGGATAGCCGTGCCGCCGGAGGATGCCCACCATGACCAGCAGAACCAGCTCGCGCGCCAACAGTACGGCGGTCAGCCAGAGCGGAAGAATCTCCCGCCAGGTCAGACCGACGAGAGTCGACAGAATGTAGAGCCGGTCGGCCGCGGGGTCGAGGAGCCGGCCCAGGCTGCTGACCTGGTTCCAGCGTCGCGCGAGCTTGCCGTCCAGATAGTCGCTGATCCCGCTCAGAGCCAGCACCAGCAGGGCCCATCCGTCGCTGTTGGGCCCTCCGAACTCGGGCCTGAGGATGAGCCACAGAAAGAGGGGCACGCCGACGAGACGCGCCATGCTGAGGATGTTCGGGATCGTGAGGACCCGGTCTGTCTGGACGCGGGTCTCCTGGACCTCCACCCGGGGGCCTCCAGTAGGAAAACGAACCAACGATGCCCCCTGACCCTACCTCAACGCAAAAAAGCTCCGGCTCCTGGGCTGTGTGCCCAGGAGCCGGAGCTGTAAAAGGAGTTCGGCGGCGTCCTACTCTCCCACAGGGTCCCCCCTGCAGTACCATCGGCGCTGTGAG
>NZ_JBYIQX010000016.1:0-150518 GCF_057707805.1 Streptomyces sp. bgisy159
CCCCCCCCCCCCCCCCCCCCCCCCCCCCCCCCCCCCCCCCCCCCCCGGACCCTGCCGATCTCGCAGGGGTCCCGACACCAGTCATGGCCGCCCGCCCGCTGATCCGGTGCGGAGCGGCCCGAGAGGGAGTACGAGAAGGTGGCAGCACCTAAAAAGGGCCGGAGCGCGAGCGCCCAGAGCAAGCCATGGCGCTCGCTGGCCCTGATCCTGATCGCCATCGTGGGGCTCACCGGAGGCATGTTCGCCACCGGCCAGACCACCCCGCGTCTGGGCATCGACCTTGCCGGCGGCACGAGCATCACGCTCGAGGCCAAGGCCGACCAGGGATCCGCGATCAACAAGGCCAACATGGACACCGCGGTGGAGATCATGCACCGCCGGGTCAACGGCCTGGGCGTCTCCGAGGCGGAGGTGCAGACCCAGGGTGATCGCAACATCATCGTGAACATCCCCAAGGGCACCAACTCCGAGGAGGCCCGGGCACAGGTCGGCACCACCGCCAAGCTGTACTTCCGCCCGGTCCTGTCCCAGGAGGCCACCGGCGCCGCCGCCCCGAGCGCGTCCCCGAGCGGGTCCGCCAGTGGTTCCGCGAGCCCGTCGCCGGGCGCCTCGGCCACGGGCGAGGAGGCGACGCCGTCGTCGTCCCCGTCCGCCACCGGCTCCCCGTCGGCCTCCGCGACCTCGCAGGGCCGCCCCGTCACCGACGCGCTGAAGGCCACCGCCTCGCCGTCCGCCTCCGCGAGCGCCTCCGGCGCCGCGAGCCCCTCGCCGTCCGCGAGCGCCGGAGACTCCACGGCCACCGACGCCGCCGCCCTCCAGACCAAGTACGCCGCCCTGGACTGCACCGACGAGGCCGCCCGCAGGAAGGCCGCGGAGGGCACCAAGCCCACCGACACCATCGTCGCCTGCGGCGAGGTCGACGGCACCTGGTACAAGTACCTGCTCGGTCCGGCCGGCGTCGACGGCACCGAGGTGAAGAAGGCCCAGGCGGTCTTCGACACCCAGGGCGCGTCGGGCTGGCAGGTCAACATGACCTTCACCGGCAAGGGCGCCGACAAGTTCGCCGACGTCACCGGCAAGCTCGCGCAGAACCAGCCCCCGCAGAACGAGTTCGGCATCGTCCTGGACGGCGAGGTCGTCTCCAGCCCGTACGTGAGCTCCGCCATCACCGGCGGCGAGGCCCGGATCTCCGGCAGCTTCTCCCAGGACGAGGCCCAGAACCTCGCCAACATGCTCTCCTACGGTGCCCTCCCGCTCTCCTTCAAGGAGCAGAGCGTGACCACGGTGACCGCCGCGCTCGGCGGTGAGCAGCTGCGCGCCGGTCTGCTCGCGGGCGCCATCGGCCTGGCCCTGGTCGTGATCTACCTGGTGGCCTACTACCGGGGGCTGTCGCTCATCGCGATCTGCTCGCTGCTGGTCTCCGCCGCACTCACCTACGTGATCATGTCGCTGCTCGGCCCGGCCATCGGCTTCGCGCTGAACCTGCCCGCCGTGTGCGGTGCCATCGTGGCCATCGGAATCACCGCGGACTCGTTCATCGTGTACTTCGAACGCATCCGGGACGAGATCCGAGAGGGCCGCACCCTGCGCCCCGCCGTCGAGCGGGCCTGGCCGCGCGCCCGGCGCACCATCCTGGTCTCCGACTTCGTGTCGTTCCTCGCCGCCGCCGTGCTGTTCATCGTCAGCGTCGGCAAGGTCCAGGGCTTCGCGTTCACCCTCGGTCTGACCACCGTCCTCGACGTCGTCGTGGTCTTCTTCTTCACCAAGCCGCTGATGACGATCCTCGCCCGCCGCCCGTTCTTCTCCGGCGGTCACAAGTGGTCCGGCCTCGACCCCAAGAGCCTCGGCGCCAAGCCGCCGCTGCGCCGGACCCGCCGCCCCGCCGGACCCGCCGCCGGCCCCGTCGAGACGAAGGAGGCGTAGCGATGTCGAAACTCGGCAACCTCGGCGCCCGACTGCACCGTGGCGAGGTCAGCTACGACTTCATCGGCCACCGCAAGCTCTGGTACGGCATCTCGATCCTGATCACCATCACGGCCTTCGTCGGCCTGGCGGTGCGCGGCCTGAACATGGGCATCGACTTCCAGGGCGGCGCCGTCTTCACCACGCCCAAGACCAGCGTCTCGGTCTCCCAGGCGGAGGAGTACGCGCACGACGCCTCCGGCCACGAGGTCGTCGTCCAGCGGCTCGGCAACGACACGCTGCGCATCCAGATCGCCGGCATGGACACCCAGCAGTCCGACAAGATCAAGACGGCCCTCGCCGAGGACTTCAAGGTCGACGCGGAGCAGATCAACGCCGACCTGGTCGGTCCGAGCTGGGGCGACCAGATCGCCAACAAGGCCTGGCAGGGTCTGGCGATCTTCATGGTCCTCGTCGTGATCTACCTGGCCATCGCCTTCGAGTGGCGCATGGCCGTGGCGGCGCTCGTCGCCCTGATCCACGACATCACCATCACCGTCGGCATCTACGCCCTGGTCGGCTTCGAGGTCACCCCCGGCACGGTGATCGGTCTGCTGACCATCCTCGGCTACTCGCTGTACGACACGGTCGTCGTCTTCGACTCCCTGAAGGAGCAGACGAAGGACATCACCAAGCAGACCCGCTTCACCTACAGCGACGTCGCCAACCGCTCGATCAACAGCACCCTGGTGCGGTCGGTCAACACCACGGTGGTCGCGCTGCTCCCGGTGGCCGGCCTGCTCTTCATCGGCGGCGGCTTCCTCGGCGCGGGCACGCTCAACGACATCTCGCTGTCGCTGTTCGTCGGTCTCGCGGCCGGCGCGTACTCGTCGATCTTCATCGCCACGCCGCTCGTCGCCGACCTCAAGGAGCGCGAGCCGCAGCTGAAGGCGCTGCGCAAGCGCGTCCTCGCCAAGCGCGCCCAGGCAGCCGCCGAGGCCGAGTACGGCTCCTCGCCGGCCGACGCCGACGACGCCCGGGCCGATGCGGCCCCCGCCGTGGTCGGACCGCGGGGCCGGGGCCGGGGCCGACCCTCAGGGAAGCGCCGATGACCGACTTCGTGGACAACGCGGCGCTGCTCCTCAGCCGTATCCGGGACGTCGCGGACTACCCCGAGCCGGGTGTGATGTTCAAGGACATCACCCCGCTCCTCGCGGACCCGTCCGCGTTCGCCGTCCTCACCGAAGCGTTCGTGGAGATCGCCGAGCGCACCGGCGCCACCAAGGTGGTCGGCCTGGAGGCCCGGGGATTCATCCTGGGCGCCCCGGTCGCCGTCCGGGCCGGGCTCGGCTTCATCCCCGTGCGCAAGGCGGGCAAGCTCCCCGGAGCGACCCTCAGCCAGGCCTACGACCTGGAGTACGGCTCGGCGGAGATCGAGGTGCACGCCGAGGACCTCGCCCCGGGCGACCGCATCCTGATCGTCGACGACGTGCTGGCCACCGGCGGCACCGCCGAGGCGTCGATCCGGCTCATCCACCGCGCGGGCGCCGAGGTCGCGGGCGTCGCCGTGCTCATGGAGCTGGGCTTCCTGGCGGGCCGTCCCCGCCTGGAGACGGCGCTCAAGGGAGCACCGCTGGAATCCCTGCTGACCCTGTGACAAGCTGGCCGTCCGACTGACAGACCGCATCGGGGCGGGCCCGGAGGAATCCGGAGCCCGCCCCTTGCGTTTCTCCGGTACAAGGCCCTCACATCGGCCTGAAGGCGATCCTGGGGCGCAGGCTCGCTACGATGGGTGCTCCGGAGCCTGACCGGGGGACCCGGATCGCGCACGAGGAGTCCTCTTGCCAGACGAGGCCCAGCACCTGACCGCCGCCAAGCCCGAGTCCGCCTCGGCCCCCGCGGCGAAGCCCGCGTCGCACGCGCAGAACGACACCCGCGGTACGGCCGAACACGGCCGTACCCCGCCCGTCGACAAGCCGGCCGAGCGCCCCCGCCCCAAGCCGGCCCCTCCCGAGCACCCCGCGGTCACCGCCGCCGGCCGTCCGGCCGCCGCGCAGCCGCCTGTCCGCTCCGGCTCCTCCAACCGCGTCCGTGCCCGCCTCGCCCGGCTCGGCGTCCAGCGCGCGAACCCCTACAACCCGGTCCTGGAGCCACTGCTGCGGATAGTGCGCAGCAACGACCCCAAGATCGAGACCTCCACGCTCCGCCAGATCGAGCGGGCCTACCAGGTCGCCGAGCGCTGGCACCGCGGCCAGAAGCGCAAGAGCGGCGACCCGTACATCACGCACCCCCTCGCGGTCACCACCATCCTCGCCGAGCTGGGCATGGATCCGGCCACCCTGATGGCGGGCCTGCTCCACGACACGGTCGAGGACACCGAGTACGGCCTGGACGACCTGCGCCGCGATTTCGGCGACGTGGTCGCCCTCCTCGTCGACGGCGTCACCAAGCTCGACAAGGTCAAGTTCGGCGAGGCCGCGCAGGCCGAGACCGTGCGCAAGATGGTCGTCGCCATGGCCAAGGACCCCCGCGTCCTGGTCATCAAGCTCGCCGACCGCCTGCACAACATGCGCACCATGCGCTACCTCAAGCGCGAGAAGCAGGAGAAGAAGGCGCGCGAGACCCTGGAGATCTACGCGCCGCTCGCCCACCGCCTCGGCATGAACACCATCAAGTGGGAGCTGGAGGACCTCGCCTTCGCGATCCTCTACCCCAAGATGTACGACGAGATCGTACGGCTGGTGGCCGAGCGGGCACCGAAGCGTGACGAGTACCTGGCCATAGTGACCGACGAGGTCCAGGCCGACCTGCGCGCCGCCCGCATCAAGGCGACCGTGACCGGTCGTCCCAAGCACTACTACAGCGTCTACCAGAAGATGATCGTCCGTGGCCGTGACTTCGCGGAGATCTACGACCTGGTGGGCATCCGCGTCCTGGTGGACACCGTCCGCGACTGCTACGCCGCGCTGGGCACGGTCCACGCCCGCTGGAACCCCGTTCCCGGGCGGTTCAAGGACTACATCGCGATGCCCAAGTTCAACATGTACCAGTCGCTGCACACCACGGTGATCGGCCCCAACGGCAAGCCGGTCGAGCTGCAGATCCGCACCTTCGACATGCACCGCCGCGCCGAGTACGGCATCGCCGCGCACTGGAAGTACAAGCAGGAGGCCGTCGCCGGGGCGTCCAAGGTGCGCACGGACGGCCCCAAGCCGGCCGGGAAGGCCGGCAAGGATTCGGCCGCCATCAACGACATGGCGTGGCTCAGGCAACTCCTGGACTGGCAGAAGGAGACCGAGGACCCCAGCGAGTTCCTGGAGTCCCTGCGCTTCGACCTCTCGCGCAACGAGGTCTTCGTCTTCACCCCCAAGGGTGATGTCATAGCGCTCCCCGCCGGGGCGACCCCGGTCGACTTCGCGTACGCCGTCCACACCGAGGTCGGCCACCGCACCATAGGAGCACGGGTCAACGGCCGCCTCGTACCGCTGGAGTCCACGCTGGACAACGGCGACCTGGTGGAGGTCTTCACCTCCAAGGCGTCCGGCGCCGGCCCCTCCCGCGACTGGCTGGGCTTCGTCAAATCGCCCCGGGCCCGCAACAAGATCCGCGCCTGGTTCTCCAAGGAGCGCCGCGACGAGGCGATCGAACAGGGCAAGGACGCCATCGCCCGCGCCATGCGCAAGCAGAACCTGCCGATCCAGCGCATCCTGACGGGCGACTCCCTGGTCACCCTGGCGCACGAGATGCGCTACCCGGACATCTCCTCCCTGTACGCGGCGATCGGCGAGGGCCACGTGGCCGCGCAGAACGTCGTGCAGAAGCTGGTCCAGGCCCTCGGCGGCGAGGAGGCCGCCACCGAGGAGATCGACGAGGCGGTCCCGCCGTCCCGCGGCCGCGGCCGCAAGCGGCGCAGCAACAACGACCCCGGCGTGGTCGTCAAGGGCGTCGACGACGTCTGGGTGAAGCTGGCCCGCTGCTGCACGCCCGTCCCCGGCGATCCGATCATCGGCTTCGTCACCCGGGGCAACGGCGTATCGGTGCACCGCAGCGACTGCGTCAACGTGGACTCACTGTCCCGCGAGCCCGAGCGGATCCTCGACGTCGCGTGGGCCCCCACCCAGTCCTCGGTCTTCCTGGTCGCCATCCAGGTCGAGGCACTGGACCGCTCCCGGCTGCTGTCCGACGTCACCCGTGTCCTGTCCGACCAGCACGTCAACATCCTCTCCGCGGCCGTCCAGACCTCCCGCGACCGGGTGGCCATCTCCCGCTTCACCTTCGAGATGGGCGACCCCAAGCACCTCGGGCACGTCCTGAAGGCCGTACGGGGCGTGGAGGGCGTCTACGACGTGTACCGGGTGACCTCGGCGCGCAAGCCGTAGCCGGGACGCCGGGAGGACGGCAGAAGGACCTCAGCAGGACAGCGGCAGACGGCGGAAGGCCCCCGTACCTCGGGTACGGGGGCCTTCCGCCGTCTGTCCGGCCGGCGTCAGCCGCCGAACTCCTGCAGACCCTTCAGCGCCTGGTCCAGCAGGGCCTGGCGGCCCTCCAGCTCACGCTCCAGCTTCTCGGCCTTCGAGGCGTTGCCCTGGGCCCGAGCCTGCTCGATCTGGCCCGTCAGCTTGTCCACGGCCGCCTGGAGCTGGCCGGTCAGCCCCTCGGCACGTGCGCGCGCCTCCGGGTTGGTCCGGCGCCACTCGGTCTCCTCGGCGTCCTGGATCGCCCGCTCCACGGCGTGCATCCGGCCCTCGACCTTCGGCCGGGCGTCCCGCGGAACGTGGCCGATGGCCTCCCACCGCTCGTTGATCGAACGGAACGCGGCCCGCGTCGCCTTCAGGTCGCCGACGGGGAGCAGCTTCTCGGCCTCCTCGGCCAGCTCCTCCTTCAGCTTCAGGTTCTCCGCCTGCTCCGCGTCCCGCTCGGCGAACACCGAGCTGCGCGCCGCGAAGAACACGTCCTGGGCCCCGCGGAAGCGGTTCCACAGATCGTCCTCGTGCTCGCGCTGGGCGCGGCCGGCGGCCTTCCACTCGGCCATCAGCTCGCGGTACCGGGCGGCCGTCGGACCCCAGTCCGTCGAACCCGACAGCGACTCGGCCTCGGCGACCAGCCGCTCCTTGATCCGGCGGGCCTCCTCGCGCTGCGCGTCCAGCTGGGCGAAGTGGGCCTTGCGGCGCTTGGAGAACGCCGAGCGCGCGTGCGAGAAGCGGTGCCACAGCTCGTCGTCGGACTTGCGGTCCAGCCGCGGGAGTCCCTTCCAGGTGTCCACCAGGGCCCGCAGCCGCTCTCCGGCGGCCCGCCACTGATCGGACTGGGCCAGCTGCTCGGCCTCGGTGACCAGCTCCTCCTTGGCCCGCCGGGCCTCGTCGGACTGCTTGGCCCGCTGCGCCTTGCGCTCCTCGCGCCGCGCCTCGACCGTCGACACCAGCTTGTCCAGACGGGCCCGCAGCGCGTCCAGGTCGCCGACCGCGTGATGTGCGTCCACCTGCTCGCGCAGGTGGTCGATGGCGACCTGGGCGTCCTTCGCCGACAGATCGGTCGTCCGGACACGCTTCTCGAGGAGGCCGATCTCGACAACCAGGCCCTCGTACTTGCGCTCGAAGTAGGCCAGCGCCTCGTCAGGGGAGCCGGCCTGCCAGGAACCGACGACCTTCTCGCCGTCGGCCGTACGCACGTACACGGTCCCCGCCTCGTCGACGCGGCCCCACGGGTCGCTGCTCACAGCGCCTCCTCCACATGATGCCTGCGGGGGGCCTCAGCTCCCCCGGGCATCGTCCACAGTTTCGTCACGGCCAACATAGGCGACCGGCGGGCCGCCTGTCCGCATCCAGCGCGACCGAAATTCCGCTGCTGGTCGCGCCGGTGGTCAGGACTTGGTGACCGTCGCCTTGTCGATCACCACGGTCGCGTTCGGGGCCCCGTCACCGGCCCCCGTGTTCTCGCCCGCGGCGGCGATCTTCTTCAGCACCTTCATGCCCTCGGCGGACACCGTACCGAACGGTGTGTAGTTGGGCGGCAGCTCACTGTCCTCGTACACCAGGAAGAACTGGCTGCCGTTGGTGTTCGGGCCGCTGTTGGCCATCGCGACCGTGCCCGCCGGGTAGGTGTTGTTCTTCAGGGCCGCGTCCTTCAGGTTCTCGTCCGCGATCTTGTAGCCGGGGCCGCCGGTGCCCGTGGCCGTCGGGTCGCCGCACTGCAGCACGTAGATGCCCATGGTGGTGAGCCGGTGGCACTTCGTGTGGTCGAAGTAGCCCTTTCCGGCCAGGAAGGCGAACGAGTTGACGGTGTGCGGGGCCGCCGACGCCTTCAGCGCGACGTCTATCTCGCCGCACGTCGTCGACAGCTTCATGGTGTACTTCGCCGACTTGTCGATCGACAGCGCCGGTTCCTTCTGCCACGTCTGCTTCTTGACCTCGCCGGCGGCGGGCTTCTCGCAGGGGTCCTCGACCGCGCTGGGGCTGGGACTGGCCTCGGCCGTCGCGCTCGCGTTGGCCTTGTCGTCCTTGTCGTCCTTCATGACCCCGGTCGTGTACAGCGCCAGGCTGCCCACCAGGACCACGCCGAGCACCGACGCGATGACCGAGTTGCGGACCTTGGCCTTCCGACGCGCCTCGGTGCGCCGCTGCTGCTGCCGCAAGAACTTCTCCCGGGCGAGCTGCCGCCGCCGCTGTTCCTGGGTGACCACCGGGTTGTCTCCTTGTACGTCCGTCTGTGTGTGCCCCGTACCGTATATGGGTTCGCTGAGGAATCGGCAGCGCCGGTAGGCTCGGACGGAAGCCGTAGCCACCCGTATCGACACAAACGAAGGACGATCGTGCTCATTGCCGGGTTCCCTGCCGGTGCCTGGGGGACGAACTGCTACCTCGTCGCCCCCGCCGCCGGTGAGGAGTGCGTGATCATCGACCCGGGCCACGAGGCCGCCCCAGGAGTCGAGGAAGCACTGAAGAAGCATCGGCTCAAGCCCGCCGCCGTCGTCCTCACCCACGGCCACCTCGACCACGTGGCCTCGGTCGTCCCCGTGTGCGGCGCACACGACGTGCCGGCCTGGATCCACCCCGAGGACCGCTACATGATGAGCGACCCGGAGAAGGCGCTCGGCCGGTCCATCGGCATGCAGCTGATGGGTGAGCTGACCATCGGGGAACCGGACGACGTCCGGGAGCTGACCGACGGCACGAAGCTGGAACTGGCCGGTCTGGAGCTGACCGTCGCGCACGCGCCGGGCCATACCAGGGGGTCGGTGACCTTCAGGCTGCCCGAGAGCGCCGACATCCCGTCGGTGTTCTTCTCCGGGGACCTGCTGTTCGCCGGCTCCGTCGGACGCACCGACCTGCCGGGCGGATCCATGGCGGACATGCTCGAGTCGCTGGCCCGCGTGTGCCTGCCGCTCGACGACTCCACCGTGGTGCTGTCCGGCCACGGCCCCCAGACGACCATCGGCCAGGAGCGCGCCACCAACGCCTATCTGCGGCAGGTGACGGCGGACGCCCAAGGACGCGGCGCCGCCGAGGCTCCCCGACGAGGAATGTGACGAGAGACCTTCCGTGAGCACCTTCAAGGCCCCCAAGGGCACCTACGACCTGCTGCCGCCCGACTCCGCGAGGTTCCTCGCGGTCCGCGAGGCGATCGCCGCGCCCCTGCGTAACTCCGGCTACGGCTACATCGAGACCCCCGGCTTCGAGAACGTCGAACTCTTCGCGCGCGGGGTCGGCGAGTCCACCGACATCGTCACCAAGGAGATGTACGCCTTCGAGACCAAGGGCGGCGACAAGCTCGCCCTGCGTCCCGAGGGCACCGCGTCCGTGCTGCGCGCCGCGCTGGAGGCCAATCTCCACAAGAGCGGCAACCTCCCCGTCAAGCTCTGGTACTCCGGCTCGTACTACCGCTACGAGCGCCCCCAGAAGGGCCGTTACCGCCACTTCTCGCAGGTCGGAGCGGAAGCGATCGGCGCCGAGGACCCGGCGCTGGACGCCGAGCTGATCATCCTGGCCGACCAGGCGTACCGCTCGCTCGGCCTGCGCGACTTCCGCATCCTGCTGAACAGCCTGGGCGACAAGGAATGCCGTCCGGTGTACCGGGCGGCGCTGCAGGACTTCCTGCGCGGCCTCGACCTCGACGAGGACACGCTGCGCCGCGCGGAGATCAACCCGCTGCGCGTCCTGGACGACAAGCGCGAGTCGGTCCAGAAGCAGCTCGGTGACGCCCCGCTGCTGCGGGACTACCTGTGCGACGCCTGCAAGGCGTACCACGAGGAGGTCCGGGACCTGATCACGGCCGCCGGCGTCGCCTTCGAGGACGACCCCAAGCTGGTCCGCGGCCTCGACTACTACACCCGCACCACCTTCGAGTTCGTCCACGACGGCCTGGGCTCCCAGTCCGCGGTGGGCGGCGGCGGCCGCTACGACGGCCTGTCCGAGATGATCGGCGGCCCGGCGCTGCCGTCCGTCGGCTGGGCGCTCGGCGTCGACCGCACGGTGCTGGCGCTGGAGGCGGAGGGCGTGGAGCTGGACCTGCCCTCGACCACCTCGGTCTACGCCGTGGCGCTCGGCGACGAGGCCCGCCGGCTGCTGTTCGCCAAGGTCACCGAACTGCGCAAGCTCGGTGTCGCGGCGGACTTCGCCTACGGCGGCAAGGGCCTGAAGGGCGCCATGAAGAGCGCCAACCGCAGCGGCGCCCGCTACACGGTCGTCGCCGGCGAGCGCGACCTCGCCGAGGGCGTCGTCCAGCTCAAGGACATGGAGTCCGGCGAGCAGACGGCCGTCGGCGTCAACGAGATCGTGGCGGAACTGGAGTCCCGGCTGGGCTGAGCGGGCGCGGGGGCGGCGAGGGCCGGGGCCCTCGACGCCCCCGTCCGTCAACCGGGTGCGTGCCGATTCATCCGCGGAGACGGTTCCCACCCGACGGGCCGCGGAGAGACGATCGTGAGTGAGGCAAGGGGCGTTGGGGATGGCTCCTTATCTCCGGTCAACGGCGGGGGCACAGCCTCGTACGGCACAATGGCCCCTGCCCGAAGAAGGTCCAACTCTCAAGCAGACGGAATCGGCCTGATGAGCAAGACGACAGTGAAAGACGTCTCCACGGAGCCCGAGCCGGAGCACGGCGAGGCGGCCGTTCCGCGGACGGTGGGCGTCAGCAGAGCCTTCGCGCTGCTGCTGGTGATCACCGGTGCGGCCGGACTGCTCGCCGCGTGGGTCATCACCATCGACAAGTTCAAGCTCCTCGAGGCCAAGGTCGAGGGCAGGACCTTCACCCCGGGCTGCAGCCTGAACCCGGTGGTGTCCTGCGGCAGTGTCATGGAGTCCGACCAGGCCTCCGTCTTCGGCTTCCCCAACCCGATGCTCGGCCTGGTGGCCTACGGCATCGTGATCGGCGTCGGCATGAGCCTGCTCGCCCGGGCCCGCTTCCCGCGCTGGTACTGGCTCACCTTCAACGCCGGCTGCCTGTTCGGCGTCAGCTTCTGCGCCTGGCTGATGTTCCAGTCGCTGTACCGGATCAACGCCCTGTGCCTGTGGTGCTCCCTGGCCTGGGTCGCCACGATCATCATGTTCTGGTACGTGACCTCGTTCAACGTCAGGAACCGCTTCCTGCCCGCGCCGCCCTGGCTGAGGAACTTCTTCGGCGACTTCACCTGGGTACTGCCGCTGCTGCACATCGGCATCATCGGCATGCTGATCCTGACCCGCTGGTGGGACTTCTGGACCAGCTGACGGCCCGAGCGAACCGGCTGACGGCCCGAGCGGACCCGCTGACGGCCGTCCGAGAACCCGCGCCGACCGGCCGGCGGCCCGAGCGCATCGGCTCACGTACGCCAGCGCATCGGCTCACGTACGCGAGCGCATCGCTGACGTACGCGAGCGGACCGGCCGGCGCTCCCGAGGGGGTTGTCGGTGCGGTGTTCTAGGGTTTCAGCGTGGAGCCCGATCTGTTCACCGCCGCAGCCGAAGAACGCCAGGAGAAGAACCCGGCGGCCAGTCCGCTCGCCGTGCGCATGCGCCCGCGCACGCTCGACGAGGTCGTCGGCCAGCAGCACCTGCTGAAGCCGGGCTCCCCCCTGCGCCGGCTGGTCGGCGAGGGCGCGGGCGGCCCCGCCGGACCGTCCTCCGTGATCCTGTGGGGACCACCCGGCACCGGCAAGACCACGCTGGCGTACGTGGTCTCCAAGGCCACCGACAAGCGCTTCGTCGAACTGTCGGCGATCACCGCCGGCGTCAAGGAGGTCCGCGCGGTCATCGACGGCGCCCGCCGGGCCAGCGGCGGCTACGGCAAGGAGACCGTCCTCTTCCTCGACGAGATCCACCGCTTCAGCAAGGCCCAGCAGGACTCCCTTCTCCCGGCCGTCGAGAACCGCTGGGTGACCCTGATCGCGGCGACGACCGAGAACCCGTACTTCTCGGTGATCTCCCCGCTGCTCTCCCGCTCCCTGCTGCTCACCCTGGAACCCCTCACCGACGATGACGTCCGCGGGCTGCTGCGGCGCGCCCTCACCGACGAGCGCGGACTCAACGGCGCCGTCACCCTCCCCGAGCACACCGAGAACCATCTGCTGCGCATCGCCGGGGGAGACGCCCGCCGCGCCCTGACCGCCCTGGAGGCCGCCGCCGGCGCCGCGCTCGACAAGGGTGAGACCGAGATCGCCCTGGGCACGCTGGAGGAGACCGTCGACCGCGCGGCGGTGAAGTACGACCGCGACGGGGACCAGCACTACGACGTCGCCAGCGCCCTGATCAAGTCCATCCGCGGCTCTGACGTCGACGCCGCCCTGCACTACCTGGCCCGCATGATCGAGGCCGGCGAGGACCCCCGGTTCATCGCGCGCCGCCTGATGATCTCCGCCAGCGAGGACATCGGCCTCGCCGATCCGAACGCCCTGCCCACAGCCGTGGCCGCCGCCCAGGCCGTCGCCATGATCGGCTTCCCGGAGGCCGCCCTCACCCTGAGCCACGCCACCATCGCCCTCGCCCTGGCCCCCAAGTCCAACTCCGCCACCACCGCGATCGGCGCCGCCCTGGACGACGTACGCAAGGGACTGGCCGGACCCGTGCCGCCGCATCTGCGCGACGGGCACTACAAGGGAGCGGCGAAACTGGGCCACGCCCAGGGGTACGTGTATCCGCACGACCTCGCGGAGGGCATCGCCGAGCAGCAGTACGCGCCGGATGCCCTGAAGGACCGCGAGTACTACACCCCGACCCGGCACGGTGCCGAGGCGCGCTACGCGGACGCCGTGGAATGGACCCGCACGCACCTCGGTCGCAAGCGGCCCTGACCACCCTGTAAACTCGGCCGGAGTGCTGAGTCCCGCGCTGTCAGAGCGGGACATCCAGCCGGACCCCCGCAAGGGGTTCCAGGAGCGTCGCGCACCGTCGAACGGTGTCGCGGGCAGCCCACCACCACCCGTCGCAGGACGGGACCGGCCGGTGGGCCACTCGCGTGCTGCACGTATGTGCCCAGACCAGGGGAGCGGCTGCCCACCAGGACCGGCAACGGACCCGGCGGGTTTCCCCGGCTGCGGATGCGACCTCCCTCAACCCTGACGAGCCGAGAACCATGGAAATGAGAGACAAGTGGCGAACCAGTCCCGCCCCAAGGTCAAGAAGTCGCGTGCCCTCGGCATCGCGCTGACCCCGAAGGCCGTCAAGTACTTCGAGGCCCGCCCCTACCCGCCGGGTGAGCACGGCCGTGGCCGCAAGCAGAACTCGGACTACAAGGTCCGTCTGCTGGAGAAGCAGCGTCTGCGCGCGCAGTACGACATCTCCGAGCGCCAGCTGGTCCGCGCCTACGAGCGCGCGTCCAAGGTCCAGGGCAAGACCGGTGAGGCCCTGATCGTGGAGCTGGAGCGCCGTCTCGACGCCCTGGTCCTGCGTTCGGGCATCGCCCGCACCATCTACCAGGCCCGCCAGATGGTCGTGCACGGCCACATCGAGGTCAACGGCCAGAAGGTCGACAAGCCGTCCTTCCGCGTCAAGCCGGACGACGTCGTGATGGTCCGCGAGCGCAGCCGCGAGAAGACCCTCTTCTCGATCGCCCGCGAGGGCGGCTTCGCCCCCGACGGCGAGACCCCGCGCTACCTCCAGGTGAACCTCAAGGCCCTGGCGTTCCGCCTGGACCGCGAGCCGAACCGCAAGGAGATCCCGGTGATCTGCGACGAGCAGCTCGTCGTCGAGTACTACGCCCGTTGATCCTTCGACGGTCGTAGCACTTCCGCGCCCGAGCCCGCCGTCCCCCCGCCCTCCCCGGGCGGGCGGGGCGGCGGGCTCTCGCGTACCCGCGAGCGGCCTGCTCCCCGCGGGCCCGTAATGCGGTGCGGAGTGCCACGCCGGTCGCGATAGGCTCGCACCCTAGGGTTTGCACACACTTCAGAGAGCAGGTGCGCGGTGTCCGGTGGAGAGGTGGCCGGAATCCTCGTGGCCGTTTTCTGGGCGATCCTGGTCTCCTTCCTCGCCGTCGCGTTGGTGAGGCTGGCCCAGACGCTCAGGGCGACCACCAAGCTGGTGGCGGACGTGACCGACCAGGCCGTACCGCTGCTCGCCGACGCCTCCGCGGCCGTGCGCTCCGCGCAGACCCAGATCGACCGGGTCGACGCGATCGCCTCCGACGTCCAGGAGGTCACCTCCAACGCCTCCGCCCTCTCGACCACCGTCGCCTCCACCTTCGGCGGCCCGCTGGTCAAGGTCGCCGCGTTCGGGTACGGCGTCCGCCGCGCCCTCGGCGGCCGCAGGGAGGACGCGCCCGCCAAGACGTCCCGGCGCACCGTGATCGTGGGCCGGACGGTCTCCCGAGCCCGTGGGAAGAGGGACTGAGAGCCAGCGATGTTCCGCCGTACGTTCTGGTTCAGCACGGGCGTCGCCGCCGGTGTCTGGGCCACCACCAAGGTCAACCGCAAGCTGAGGCAGCTCACCCCCGAGAGCCTCGCCGCGACCGCGGCCAACAAGGCGCTGGAGACGGGGCACCGGCTCAAGGACCGCGCGGTCGGCTTCGCCGTCGACGTCCGCGACAACATGGCGCGGAGGGAGGCCGAGCTGGGGGAGGCGCTGGGCATCCACGACAACCCGGAACTTCCCGCTCCCCGGCGCCACAGCGCCATCGAGAACGACCGCAGCACACCGAAGTACATCGAGCCACCCCTTTCACCGCAACCGAAGCACTCGTACAACCGGAATGAGGACCACTGATGGAGTCGGCCGAGATTCGCCGCCGCTGGCTGAGCTTCTTCGAGGAGCGCGGGCACACCGTCGTCCCTTCGGCGTCGCTCATCGCGGACGACCCGACTCTGCTCCTGGTCCCCGCCGGCATGGTGCCCTTCAAGCCCTACTTCCTGGGTGAGGTCAAGCCGCCGTTCGACCGTGCCACCAGCGTGCAGAAGTGCGTGCGCACCCCCGACATCGAAGAGGTCGGCAAGACCACGCGGCACGGCACCTTCTTCCAGATGTGCGGCAACTTCTCCTTCGGCGACTACTTCAAGGAAGGCGCCATCAAGCTCGCCTGGGAGCTGCTCACCAGCCCCCAGGACAAGGGCGGTTACGGCCTCGAACCCGAGCGCCTGTGGATCACCGTCTACAAGGACGACGACGAGGCCGAGCGCATCTGGCACGAGGTCGTCGGCGTGCCCAGGGAGCGGATCCAGCGCCTGGGCATGAAGGACAACTACTGGTCCATGGGCGTCCCCGGCCCCTGCGGCCCCTGCTCCGAGATCAACTACGACCGCGGCCCCGAGTTCGGCGTCGAGGGCGGCCCCGCCGTCAACGACGAGCGGTACGTGGAGATCTGGAACCTCGTCTTCATGCAGTACGAGCGCGGCGAGGGCATCGGCAAGGACAACTTCGAGATCCTCGGCGAGCTGCCGAGCAAGAACATCGACACCGGCCTCGGCCTGGAGCGCCTCGCCATGATTCTGCAGGGCGTGCAGAACATGTACGAGATCGACACCTCCATGGCCGTCATCAGGAAGGCCACCGAACTGACCGGCGTGGCCTACGGCGACGCCCATGCCTCGGACGTCTCCCTGCGCGTGGTCACCGACCACATGCGGACCTCCGTGATGCTCATCGGCGACGGCGTCACCCCCGGCAACGAGGGCCGTGGCTACGTCCTGCGCCGCATCATGCGCCGCGCCATCCGCAACATGCGCCTGCTCGGCGCCACCGGCCCGGTCGTCAAGGACCTCATCGACGTCGTCATCGGCATGATGGGTCAGCAGTACCCCGAGCTGATCACCGACCGCGAGCGCATCGAGAAGGTCGCCCTCGCCGAGGAGAACGCCTTCCTGAAGACGCTGAAGGCCGGCACCAACATCCTCGACACCGCCGTCACCGAGACCAAGGCCACCGGCTCCACCGTCCTGCCCGGCGACAAGGCGTTCCTGCTCCACGACACCTGGGGCTTCCCGATCGACCTCACCCTGGAGATGGCCGCCGAGCAGGGGCTGTCCGTGGACGAGGACGGCTTCCGCCGCCTGATGAAGGAGCAGCGGGAGCGCGCCAAGGCCGACGCCCAGGCCAAGAAGACCGGCCACGCCGACATGGGCGCCTACCGCGAGATCGCCGACGCCGCCGGTGAGACCGAGTTCATCGGCTACGGCGACACCGAGGGCGAGTCGAGAATCGTCGGCATCCTCGTCGACGGTGTGTCCTCCCCGGCCGCCACCGAGGGCGACGAGGTCGAGATCGTCCTCGACCGCACCCCGTTCTACGCCGAGGGCGGCGGCCAGATCGGCGACACCGGCCGCATCAAGGTCGACTCCGGCGCCGTCATCGAGGTCCGCGACTGCCAGAAGCCGGTCCCGGGCGTCTACGTCCACAAGGGCGTCGTCCAGGTCGGCGAGGTCACCGTCGGCGCCACGGCCCACGCCACCATCGACAACCTGCGCCGCAAGGCCATCGCCCGCGCCCACTCGGCCACCCACCTGACCCACCAGGCCCTGCGCGACGCCCTCGGCCCGACGGCCGCCCAGGCCGGTTCGGAGAACCAGCCCGGCCGCTTCCGCTTCGACTTCGGCTCGCCGTCGGCCGTGCCGACGGCCGTGATGACGGACGTCGAACAGAAGATCAACGAGGTGCTGGCCCGCGACCTCGACGTGCACGCCGAGGTCATGGGCATCGACGAGGCCAAGAAGCAGGGCGCCATCGCCGAGTTCGGCGAGAAGTACGGCGAGCGCGTCCGCGTGGTCACCATCGGCGACTTCTCCAAGGAGCTGTGCGGCGGCACGCACGTCCACAACACCGCCCAGCTCGGTCTGGTGAAGCTGCTCGGCGAATCGTCGATCGGCTCGGGCGTGCGCCGCATCGAGGCCCTCGTCGGCGTCGACGCCTACAACTTCCTGGCCCGCGAGCACACCGTCGTCGCCCAGCTCCAGGAGCTCGTCAAGGGCCGCCCGGAGGAACTCCCGGAGAAGGTCTCCGCCATGCTCGGCAAGCTGAAGGACGCCGAGAAGGAGATCGAGAAGTTCCGCGCCGAGAAGGTGCTGCAGGCCGCCGCCGGTCTCGCCGAGTCCGCCAAGGACGTGCGCGGGGTGGCCGTGGTCACGGGCCGGGTGCCGGACGGCACGACCCCCGACGACCTGCGCCGGCTGGTCCTCGACGTGCGCGGCCGCATCCAGGGCGGCCGGGCCGCCGTGGTCGCCCTGTTCACGGTCAACAACGGCAAGCCGCTCACGGTCATCGCCACCAACGACGCCGCCCGCGAGCGCGGCCTCAAGGCCGGTGACCTGGTCCGCACGGCCGCCAAGACGCTCGGCGGCGGCGGTGGCGGCAAGCCGGACGTCGCCCAGGGCGGCGGCCAGAACCCGGCCGCCCTCGGCGAGGCCGTCGACGCCGTCGAGCGCCTCGTGGCCGAGACCGCGAAGTGACGATGCGCAGGGGCCGCCGGCTCGCGATCGACGTCGGGGACGCCCGCATCGGGGTCGCCTCGTGCGACCCCGACGGGATCCTCGCCACGCCGGTGGAGACGGTGCCGGGCCGGGACGTGCCCGCAGCCCACCGTCGGCTGCGCCAACTGGTCGAGGAGTACGAGCCGATCGAGATCGTGGTCGGTCTCCCTCGCTCCCTCAAGGGGGGCGAGGGCCCGGCCGCGGTCAAGGTCCGCGGCTTCGCGCAGGAACTCGCCAGGGGGGTCGCCCCGGTTCCGGTGCGTCTCGTCGACGAGCGGATGACGACCGTGACGGCCGGGCAGGGGTTGCGGGCGTCGGGCGTGAAGGCCAAGAAGGGACGCTCCGTCATCGACCAGGCCGCCGCAGTGATCATCCTTCAGCAGGCACTGGAATCCGAACGGGTGTCAGGAAGACCACCCGGCGAGGGCGTCGAACTGGTCATCTGATCGCGATACGGTAACGTTCCGCGCGATGCGCCGGTGTTCGAACAGCCGACGCACAGAAAGAGGCGGAACGGAAGCCAGGATCCGCACCGGCCGGGCGACCGCCGCCTCGCGGCTCTAGGGGATCGATGACTGAGTATGGCCGGAGCCCCGGCTCCGAACCGTGGCCTCCCGAGGACCCGTTGTTCGGGGACGGCGGATGGGACGGGCAGCAGGCCCACACGGGCCGCCAGTCTGCCTACGGCGACCGGCCGCAGCACTACCCGCAGCAGCCGCAGTACCAGGAGTACGGTGACTGGGGCACCGGCGCCCAGCAGTCCGCCTACGGCCAGGACGGCCGGCAGTACGACGAGTACGGCCGGCCCTACGGCCAGCAGTACGCCCCCCAGCAGCATCAGCAGCAGTACCCCGGCCAGGGCCAGCAATTCGAACAGTACGATCAGCAGTACGGGCAGCAGCAGGCTCCCCAGGGCGGCCAGGGGCAGCAGGGCCGGCCGGACTACCCCCAGGGCGGCGGCTGGGACGGCACGGGAACGCACGCTCAGGTTCCGTACGCGGCCGACCCCGGCGACCCCTACGGCCGGCAGCCCGCCGCCTACGGCAGCGAGCAGCCCGACTTCTACCAGACCCCCGAGGCGTACCCGCCCCCGGAGCCACCGGCCCGCCGACGCGCCGAACCCGAGCCCGAACCCGACTGGGACCCCGGCCCCGACCAGGGCGAGCACGCCTTCTTCGCGGGCGGCGACGACGACGCCGACGACACCGAGGACGACGAACCGCCGGGCAACCGGCGCGGCCGCGGCGACCGGCGCGGCGGCAAGGGCGCCAAAGGCGGCAAGGGCACCAAGAAACGCCGCAACGGCTGCGCCTGCCTGGTCGTGCTGCTGGTGTTCGGCGGCGGCCTCGCCGGGGTGACGTACGTGGGCTACCAGTTCTACCAGGACCGTTACGGCGCGGCGCCGGACTACTCGGGCGACGGCACCTCCCAGAGCGTCAGCGTCACCATCCCCAAGGGCGCGGGCGGCGCCCAGATCGGCCGGGCCCTCAAGGAGGCCGGGGTCGTCAAGAGCGTCGACGCCTTCGTCGCGGCGTTCGCGGCCGACCCCGAGGGCAAGAAGATCCAGGCCGGGGCGTACATCCTGCACAAGCAGATGTCCGCCAGGAGCGCGATCTCGATGATGCTCGACCCGAAGAGCCAGGCCAACGTGATGGTCACCCCGGGCCAGCGCAACATCCAGGTCTACAAGGCGATCGACGAGAAACTCGGCCTCTCCGCCGGCGCCACCCGCAAGATCGCCGAGGCAGGCTACAAGAACCTCGGGCTGCCGAGCTGGGCCAACAGCGACGAGGACATCAAGGACCCGCTGGAGGGCTTCCTCTACCCGGGCACCTATCCCGCGGCCAAGGGCATGAAGCCCGAGGCGGTGCTCAAGGAGATGGTCGGCCGCGCCACCGCGGCCTACGGCAAGCTCGACCTCGACGCCAAGGCCGAGCAGCTGAAGCTGGAGAACCCGCTGGAGGTCATCACGGTCGCCAGCCTCGTCCAGGCCGAGGGCAAGACCCACGACGACTACCGCAAGATGGCCGAGGTCATCTACAACCGGCTCAAGCCGGACAACACCGAGACCAACCGGAAGCTGCAGTTCGACTCGACGTTCAACTACCTGCGCAACGAGAGCAACATCCACATCAGCACGTCCGAGATCAACAGCAACCCGGATCCGTACAACACCTACACCCACACCGGCCTCCCGCCGGGGCCGATCGGCAACCCCGGGGAAGAGGCGCTCGCCGCCACCATGGATCCCACCCACGAGGGCTGGCTCTACTTCGTGGCGACGGACGGCATGAACAAGACGGAGTTCGCCAAGACCCTGGCCGAGGCCGAGCGGCTCAGGGACAAGTTCAACGCGAACACCGGGAACTGACGAGAGCCGGAAGACCACTGATGAGCGACACACCCGGGAACCACCCCGCCCGGCGCCGCCGCGCCGCCGTGCTCGGCAGCCCCATCGCCCACTCCCTCTCCCCGGTGCTGCACCGTGCCGCGTACCAGGCGCTGGGACTCACCGACTGGACATACGACCGCTTCGAGACCGACGAGGCGGCACTTCCCGGCTTCGTCGACGGGCTCGGCCCCGAGTGGGCCGGCCTGTCGCTGACCATGCCGCTGAAGCGGGCGGTCATCCCGCTGCTCGACGAGATCAGCGAGACCGCGGCCTCCGTCGAGGCGGTCAACACCCTGGTGTTCACCGGGGACGGCCGCCGCGTCGGCGACAACACCGACATCCCCGGCATGATCGCCGCGCTGCGCGAACGCGGCGTCGAACAGGTCGAGTCGGCGGCCGTGCTCGGCGCCGGAGCCACCGCCTCCTCCGCGCTCGCCGCACTCGCCCGCGTCTGCACCGGCGAGGTCGTCGCCTACGTCCGCAGCGCGGCCCGGGCCGCCGAGATGCGGCAGTGGGGGGAGCGGCTCGACGTCGAGGTGCGCACGGCGGACTGGTCCGACGCCGCCGAGGCGCTGCGCGCGCCGCTGGTGATCGCCACCACCCCGGCCGGCACCACCGACGCCCTCGCCCACGCCGTGCCGGAACGCCCCGCCACCCTCTTCGACGTGCTGTACGACCCGTGGCCCACCGCACTCGCCGCCCGCTGGTCCATGTACGGCGGCGCGGTCGTCAGCGGCCTCGATCTCCTGGTGCACCAGGCGGTGCTCCAGGTCGAGCAGATGACCGGCCGCGCCCCCGCACCGGTCGAGGTCATGCGCAAGGCGGGCGAGCAGGCGCTCGCCGCCCGCTGAGGACCGCTCACGGCTGCCGCAACGCGGGGCGCCGGCCGGACCGCCGTCCGCTTTGTGGACCGGAGGCCGGAGGGCGTGCCGGACATGGGAGGATCGTAGGAGACGGACCCGGGCCGACGCCCGGTCGAGCCGTTGCCGTACGCGAGGACACGGAGGAGCACCGTTGAGCAGGTTGCGTTGGCTGACCGCGGGGGAGTCCCACGGGCCCGCACTCGTCGCGACGCTGGAGGGCCTTCCCGCCGGCGTGCCGATCACCACCGACATGGTGGCGGACCATCTCGCGAGGCGCCGGCTCGGCTACGGACGCGGTGCGCGGATGAAGTTCGAGCGGGACGAGGTGACCTTCCTCGGCGGCGTCCGGCACGGACGCACCCTGGGCTCCCCGGTCGCGATCATGGTGGGCAACACCGAGTGGCCGAAGTGGGAGCAGGTCATGGCGGCCGACCCGGTCGACCCCGACGTGCTGGAGAACCTGGCCCGCAACGCCCCGCTGACCCGCCCCCGGCCCGGTCACGCCGACCTCGCCGGCATGCAGAAGTACGGCTTCGACGAGGCCCGCCCGATCCTGGAACGCGCCTCCGCCCGGGAGACCGCGGCCCGCGTGGCGCTCGGCGCCGTCGCCCGGTCGTACCTGAAGGAGACGGCCGGCATCGAGATCGTCAGCCACGTCGTCGAGCTGTGCTCGGTGAAGGCCCCGCAGGGGGTGTACCCGACGCCGGCCGACGTCGAGAAGCTGGACGCCGACCCGCTGCGCTGCCTGGACGCCGACACGTCCAAGGCGATGGTCGCCGAGGTCGACCAGGCCCACAAGGACGGCGACACCCTCGGTGGCGTGGTCGAGGTCCTGGCGTACGGCGTCCCGGTCGGCCTGGGGTCGCACGTGCACTGGGACCGCAAGCTGGACGCCCGTCTCGCCGGCGCCCTCATGGGCATCCAGGCGATCAAGGGCGTCGAGGTCGGCGACGGCTTCGAGCTGGCGCGGGTGCCCGGTTCCAAGGCGCACGACGAGATCGTGGGCACCCCCGAGGGCATCCGGCGCGTCTCCGGCCGCGCGGGCGGTACCGAGGGCGGCCTCAGCACCGGCGAACTGCTGCGCGTGCGCGCCGCGATGAAGCCGATCGCGACCGTCCCGCGCGCGCTGAGGACCGTGGACGTCACCACCGGGGAAGAGGCCCAGGCCCACCACCAGCGCTCCGACGTCTCCGCCGTGCCGGCCGCCGGCATCGTCGCCGAGGCCATGGTCGCGCTCGTGCTGGCCGACGCGGTGGCGGAGAAGTTCGGCGGCGACAGCGTGGCCGAGACCCGCCGCAACGTCACCTCCTACCTCGACCACCTGCACATCCGGTGAGCGGTCCGCTGATCGTCCTCGTCGGCCCGATGGGCGTGGGCAAGTCCACCGTGGGCCGGCTCCTCGCCGAGCGTCTGGGCGTGGGCTACCGCGACACCGACGACGACATCGTCGTCGCGCAGGGGCGGCCCGTGTCCGACATCTTCGTGGAGGAGGGCGAGCCCGCCTTCCGGGCCCTGGAGAAGGAAGCCGTGCGGGAGGCCCTCGCCGGGCACGACGGGGTGCTGGCGCTCGGCGGCGGAGCCGTCCTGGACGCCGACACCCGCGCGCTGCTCGCCGGCCGCCGGGTCGTCTACCTCTCGATGGACGTCGAGGAGGCCGTCCGGCGCACCGGCCTGGGCGTGGCCCGCCCGCTCCTCGCGGTCAACCCGCGCAAGCAGTGGCGGGAACTCATGGAGGCCCGCCGCCATCTGTACGAGCAGGTCGCCACGGCCGTGGTGGCCACGGACGGCCGCACCCCCGAGGATGTCACCCGGGCCGTCCTGGACGCACTGGAGTTGAAGGAAGCATGAGCGAGTCGGTGACGCGGATCCACGTCGGCGGCAGCGCGGGCAGCGACCCCTACGACGTACTGGTGGGGCGTCAGCTGCTGGGTGAGCTGGCCGGACTGATCGGCGACCGGGCCAAGCGGGTCGCGGTCATCCACCCCGAGGCGCTCGCGGAGACCGGCGAGGCGCTGCGCGCCGACCTCGCCGAGCAGGGCTACGAGGCCGTCGCCATCCAGGTGCCCAACGCGGAGGAGGCCAAGACCGCCGAGGTCGCCGCCTACTGCTGGAAGGCGCTCGGCCAGTCCGGGTTCACCCGCACCGACGTCGTCGTGGGCGTCGGCGGCGGCGCCACCACCGACCTGGCGGGCTTCGTCGCCGCCACCTGGCTGCGCGGGGTCCGCTGGATCGCCGTCCCCACCACCGTGCTGGCGATGGTGGACGCGGCCGTCGGCGGCAAGACCGGCATCAACACCGCCGAGGGCAAGAATCTCGTCGGCGCCTTCCACCCGCCGGCCGGGGTGCTGTGCGACCTGGCCGCGCTGGACTCCCTCCCGGTCCACGACTACGTCTCCGGGCTCGCCGAGATCATCAAGGCCGGTTTCATCGCCGACCCGGTGATCCTTGACCTCATCGAGGCCGACCCCGAGGCCGCCCGGACCCCCGCCGGCCCGCACACGGCCGAGCTGATCGAACGCTCCATCCGGGTCAAGGCGGACGTCGTCTCCTCGGACCTGAAGGAATCCGGGCTGCGGGAGATCCTCAACTACGGGCACACCCTGGCCCACGCCATCGAGAAGAACGAGCGCTACAGCTGGCGGCACGGCGCCGCGGTCGCCGTCGGCATGCACTTCGCCGCCGAACTCGGCCGGCTCGCGGGCCGGCTGGACGACGCCACCGCCGACCGCCACCGCACGATCCTCGAAGCGGTCGGGCTGCCCCTGCACTACCGCTACGACCAGTGGCCCAAGCTGGTGGAGACGATGAAGGTCGACAAGAAGTCGCGCGGCGACCTGCTGCGCTTCATCGTGCTGGACGGCCTGGCCAAGCCGACCGTGCTGGAGGGTCCCGACCCGGCCGTCCTCCTCGCCGCGTACGGCGAGGTCGGCCAGTAGGACGGCGGACCGCACAGCCACCGGGCGGCCGGGCCCGCGCGGCCCGGCCGCCCGAACTCACCCCTCACCGGGGGCACTTCCGGCCTCCTTTGGCCGTTCATCATTCGACGGCCTGGGAAGGTACGGTTCCGACAGGGGCGTCTCCGGCGCCCTTTACGCTGTGGGAGGCGGGAGAGTCCCGCACTGCCGACGCCTGCGGCGAGCCGAGTACGACGAGACGGAGTGGCACCGGATGCAGCACGCAGTGGGTTCTCCGCTGCCGCCGCCCCATCAGCCGGGGCGCGGGCCGGCCGCCGACTGGTCCTCGGCCGCACACCACCCGGGTCCGCACCAGCCGGGCATCCAGCCCCGGCCCGCCCACGCCCCGCCGCCGGGGTTCGCGGGCGCCCCGCGCGGCCCCGTTCCGCCCGCGCCGCAGCCCCCGCCGCCCCCGGCCCCGCACCAGCCCGGCCCGCACCCCCCGGTGCCGCCCGTCGTCCACCACCCGGCCGCGCAGGGACCCCCGCCGCCCGAGACCACCGGTCACCTCCCGCTGCCGCCCGGCGGCCCGGTCGGCATGCCCAGCGCACCCCCCGCCCCGGCCGCCCCCGACCCGGCGACCACCACGCTGGCGGTCCTGCTCATCGGCCCCGCGGGGGCCGGCAAGACCAGCGTCGCCAAGTACTGGGCCGACCACCGCCGGGTGCCCACCGCACACGTCAGCCTCGACGACGTCCGCGAGTGGGTCCGCTCCGGCTTCGCCGACCCCCAGCGCGGCTGGAACGACCACTCCGAGGCGCAGTACCGCCTGGCCCGACGCACCTGCGGCTTCGCAGCGCGCAACTTCCTCGCCAACGGCATCTCCTGCATTCTCGACGACGCGATCTTCCCCGACCGGCCCGCCGTCGGCCTCGGCGGCTGGAAACGCCATGTGGGTCCCGGTCTGCTCCCCGTGGTCCTGCTCCCCGGGCTGGAAGTCGTCCTGGAGCGCAACGCGGAACGCTCCGGCAACCGCCGCCTCACCGACGAGGAGGTCGCCCGCATCCACGGCCGCATGGCCGGCTGGTACGGCTCGGGCCTCCCCATCATCGACAACTCCCAGATGGACGTGCCCGCGACGGCCCGGGTGCTGGACGAGGTATTGGCGAGGGCCATCGCCAGCCCCCCGAAGTGGTGACGAGCAGAAACGGTCCCACCTGCGAGGCTCGGTGCCACCGGTCGCCCCCACACCCCGACCGACGGAGTGCCGGAACACCACCGGCCCTTCCCAACCGGCACAAATCGCCCACGGCTCCTACGCTCGACACATGTCAGAGATGTACGCATCCCGCCGAGCCCGGCTGAAAGAACGCTGCACCGCGGCCGGCAGCGCGGCAGCGCTCGTCTCGCGCCCCGCCAACGTCAGATACCTGGCCGGCGCGGCCCCCGAGGGCGCCGCCCTGCTGCTCACCGCCGACGAGGACGTCCTGGTCTGCACCGGACCCCCGGACGCCCGCGGCCTCGACGGCCGCCCCGACGACAACCTCCCCGTGCACACCCTGCCCGGTGCCGGCGGCGACCCGGCGGTCGCCGCGGCCGGCCTGCTCGCCGGGCGGGACCTCGACTCCCTGGCGGTCGAGGAGCACCACCTCACGGTCGCCCGCCACCGCGCCCTGCGCTCGGTCGCCCCACGGCTGCGCCTGGCCGACCTGGGCCAGGCGGTGGAGCAGCTGCGGGTGGTCAAGGACGAGGAGGAGATCTCCTGCCTGCGCATCGGCGCCGAGATCGCCGACCAGGCGCTCGGGGAACTGCTGGAGTCGATCCTCGTCGGCCGCACCGAACGCCATCTCGCGCTGGAGCTGGAGCGCCGCCTGGTCGACCACGGCGCGGACGGCCCGGCCTTCGCGACCTCCGTCGGCACCGGCCCGAACTCCGGCCGCCGCGGCCACCGGCCCACCGACCGCCGGGTGGAGGAGGGGGATTTCCTCTCCGTCTGCCTGGGTGCGACGTACCGCGGCTACCGCTGCGAGATCGGCCGTACGTTCGTCATCGGAACGGCCCCCGCCGACTGGCAGATCGAGCTCTACGACCTGGTCTTCGCCGCTCAGCGGGCCGGCCGCGAGGCGCTGGCGCCCGGCGCGGCCTGCCGTGACGTGGACCGCGCCGCCCGGCATGTGCTGGACTCCGCGGGGTACGGGGCGGCCCTGCCGGTACTGACCGGGCACGGGGTGGGACTCGAAATCGACGAGGACCCGCAGTTGGCCCCCGCGGCCATGGGTAAACTGGACGCTTGCGTGCCGGTCACCGTCGAACCGGGGGTCCACCTCCCGGGACGGGGCGGTGTCCGGATCGATGACACGCTCGTCGTCCGCCCCGAGGCGGACGGCGGACCCGAGCTACTCACCATCACGACCAAGGAGCTGCTCGCGCTCTAGGATCCGGGGAAGTACAGGCACATCCCCGCGCCGCCCGGCACGCACTCTCGCCGCACCGGCCGAAGGCCCTGGTAGCTCCGCTACGAGGACCTACCCCCGGCCGACCGAGAGCACGCACCGAACGACGCGGGAACGCACCCGTACACCCCCGGCGCCGTCGGCAGTGCGGGCCCCGGGGTCGTCCACGTCAGTCCAGGAGATTCCGCAACCGTGGCTTCCACGAACGACCTCAAGAACGGCATGGTGCTCAAGCTCGAAGGCGGCCAGCTCTGGTCCGTCGTCGAGTTCCAGCACGTCAAGCCCGGCAAGGGCCCGGCCTTCGTGCGCACCAAGCTCAAGAACGTGCTCTCCGGCAAGGTCGTCGACAAGACCTTCAACGCCGGTGTCAAGGTCGAGACGGCCACTGTCGACAAGCGCGACATGCAGTTCTCGTACATGGACGGCGACTACTTCGTCTTCATGGACATGGAGACCTACGACCAGCTGATGGTCGACCGCAAGGCCGTCGGCGACGCCGCCAACTTCCTCGTCGAGGGCTTCACCGCCACCGTCGCGCAGCACGAGGGCGAGGTGCTCTTCGTCGAGCTGCCGGCCGCCGTCGAGCTGACCATCCAGGAGACCGAGCCCGGCGTCCAGGGCGACCGCTCCACCGGTGGCACCAAGCCCGCCACCCTGGAGACCGGCCACCAGATCCAGGTTCCGCTCTTCATCACCACCGGTGAGAAGATCAAGGTCGACACCCGTACCAGCGACTACCTCGGCCGGGTGAACAGCTAACCGTGGCTGCCCGGAACACGGCCCGCAAGCGCGCCTTCCAGATCCTCTTCGAGGGCGACCAGCGCGGCGCCGACGTCCTGACCGTCCTCGCGGACTGGGTCCGGCTGTCGAGGAACGACACCCGGCAGCCGCCGGTGAGCGAGTTCACGATGCAGCTGGTCGAGGGCTACGCCGAGCACGCGCGGCGCATCGACGAGCTGATCGCCCAGTACTCGGTGGGATGGACGCTGGACCGCATGCCGGTCGTCGACCGCAACCTGCTGCGCCTCGGGGCCTACGAGCTGATCTGGGTCGACGAGACCCCGGACGCCGTCGTCCTCGACGAGACGGTGCAGCTGGCGAAGGAGTTCTCCACGGACGAGTCGCCCTCGTTCGTCAACGGCCTGCTGGGCCGGCTGAAGGAACTCAAGCCGACGCTTCGCCGCGAAGAGGCCTGAGTGACCACCCCGACGGTACGTTTCTGCTCAACCGCTCGGCGGTCAGACCTCCTCGTGGGAGACGGCCCGGCGCGCGTCCGCGTCCAGTACGCCCCAGCTGATCAGCTGCTCGGTGAGGACCGACGGCGACTGGTCGTAGATCACGGCGAGGGTGCGCAGGTCGTCCTGGCGGATCGAGAGCACCTTGCCGTTGTAGTCGCCGCGCTGGGACTGGATCGTCGCCGCGTAGCGCTGCAGGGGACCCGCCTTCTCGACCGGCACGTGGGCCAGCCGCTCCAGGTCCAGCACCAGCTTCGGCGGAGGCTCGGCGGCGCCGCCCGGGGTGGTGCCCGGCAGCAGCTCCTGCACCGGAACGCCGTAGAAGTCCGCCAGCTCGGCGAGGCGCTGCACGGTCACGGCGCGGTCGCCGCGCTCGTACGAACCGACCACGACCGCCTTCCAGCGTCCCTGGGACTTCTCCTCGACACCGTGGAGGGAAAGGCCCTGCTGGGTGCGGATCGCCCGGAGCTTGGCCCCGAGCTGTTTGGCGTATTCGCTGGACATATAGCTCCCCGGCACTGTGTCGACGCGGCTGGTGTCGATCCATGCTTGTCGATCCACGCCGCGCGGCTGGTAACTCATTGTGAGGTTACGCAGCGTGATTCTTCTGCGTCAAGCCGAATGGTCCACACCGACTCTTCCGTGCCGGCGGTGGCCGGTTACGCCAGGGGTGTGATCGTGCGGGCCCGAACGGGTGACCGTGCGAGTGTCGGGGGCTGGATCCGGCGGGTGCCGTGCGCCTGATACCGTGGGTGGCGCAATCCCGACGTCCTTTAAGGTCCGTCCCGTGAGGCGGAGAAGGAGGTCCGTTTCGTATGGACAAGCACGCTGATCCGCAAGCGTCCGACGCGAGGCCCGTTCTCGAAGGCCCCGACATCGCGCGGGTACTGACCCGCATCGCCCACGAGATCGTCGAGCGCGCCAAGGGCGCCGACGACGTGGTACTCCTCGGCATTCCGACCCGGGGCGTGTTCCTCGCCCAGCGGCTCGCCGCCAAGCTCGAACAGGTCACCGACCGCAAGGTGCCCGTCGGGTCTCTCGACATCACGATGTACCGCGACGACCTGCGTCTGCAGCCGCCGCGCGCGCTGGCCCGCACCGAGATCCCCGGTGACGGCATCGACGGCAAGCTGGTCGTCCTCGTCGACGACGTGCTGTTCTCCGGCCGCACCATCCGCGCCGCCCTCGACGCGCTGAACGACATCGGGCGCCCGCGTGCCGTGCAGCTCGCCGTCCTGGTCGACCGCGGCCACCGCGAACTGCCCATCCGCGCCGACTACGTCGGCAAGAACCTCCCCACGTCGCTGCGGGAGACGGTCAAGGTCCAGCTCGCCGAGGAGGACGGTCGTGACACCGTGCTGCTCGGTGTGAAGCCGGCCGCCCAGTAGCAGCCTCCCGCGCGTGCGGCCGCCGCCGCATGCCGTCACGCGCCCCGGCATGCCCCGAATCTCCCGAATGAACTGCCTTACGGAGCCTGACAGATGCAGCGTCATCTCATCTCGGCCGCCGACCTCACCCGCGACGACGCCGTCCTGATCCTCGACACCGCCGAGGAGATGGCCCGGGTGGCCGACCGGCCCATCAAGAAACTGCCGACCCTGCGCGGCCGCACGATCGTCAACCTCTTCTTCGAGGACTCCACCCGCACGCGCATCTCCTTCGAGGCCGCCGAGAAGCGCCTGTCCGCGGACGTCATCAACTTCTCCGCCAAGGGGTCCAGCGTCTCCAAGGGCGAGTCCCTGAAGGACACCGCGCAGACGCTGGAGGCCATGGGCGTCGACGCCGTCGTCATCCGGCACGGCGCCTCCGGAGCCCCCTACCGCCTCGCCAACTCCGGCTGGATCGACGCCGCCGTCGTCAACGCGGGCGACGGCACCCACCAGCACCCCACCCAGGCCCTGCTGGACGCCTTCACCATGCGGCGCCGGCTGGTCGGACGGGACGCCGGCCTCGGCCAGGACCTGGCCGGCCGGCGCGTCACCGTCGTCGGCGACATCCTGCACAGCCGGGTCGCCCGCTCCAACGTCGACCTGCTGCACACCCTCGGCGCCGAGGTCACCCTCGTCGCCCCGCCCACCCTGGTACCGGTCGGCGTCGAGACCTGGCCGTGCGAGGTCTCCTACGACCTCGACTCCACGCTGCCCAAGTGCGACGCGGTGATGATGCTGCGGGTCCAGCGCGAGCGCATGAACGCCGCCTTCTTCCCCACCGAGCGCGAGTACTCCCGCCGCTACGGCCTGGACGGCGACCGCATGGCCCGGCTGCCCGAGCACGCCATCGTGATGCACCCCGGCCCGATGGTGCGCGGCATGGAGATCACCGCCGAGGTCGCCGACTCCGACCGCTGCACCGTCGTCGAGCAGGTCGCCAACGGCGTGTCCATCCGGATGGCGGTCCTGTACCTGCTGCTCGGCGGCGCCGTGATCGACTCGAAGAACGTCCCCGCCGTGACCCCGAACCGTCCCGAGGAGAAGTGACCCCATGAGCAAGACCCTGATCCGTGGTGCCAAGGTGCTCGGGGGCGCGCCGCAGGACGTGCTCATCGACGGGGACACCATCGCCGAGGTGGGCACCGGGCTGAGCGGGGACGGCGCCGAGGTCGTCGAGGCCGACGGCAAGGTGCTGCTGCCCGGCCTGGTCGACCTGCACACCCATCTGCGCGAACCGGGCCGCGAGGACTCCGAGACCGTCCTCACCGGCACCCGCGCCGCCGCCTCCGGCGGCTACACCGCCGTCTTCGCCATGGCCAACACCTTCCCCGTAGCCGACACCGCCGGCGTCGTCGAGCAGGTCTACCGGCTCGGCCAGCAGCACGGCTACTGCGACGTGCAGCCCATCGGCGCCGTCACCGTCGGCCTGGAGGGGCGCAAGCTCGCCGAGCTGGGTGCCATGCACGAGTCGGCGGCCGGCGTGACCGTCTTCTCCGACGACGGCAAGTGCGTCGACGACGCGGTGATCATGCGCCGGGCGCTGGAGTACGTGAAGGCCTTCGGCGGGGTCGTCGCCCAGCACGCGCAGGAGCCGCGGCTGACCGAGGGCGCCCAGATGAACGAGGGCGTCGTCTCCGCCGAGCTGGGTCTCGGCGGCTGGCCCGCGGTGGCCGAGGAGTCGATCATCGCCCGGGACGTCCTGCTCGCCGAGCACGTCGGCTCCCGCGTCCACATCTGCCACCTGTCGACCGCGGGGTCGGTCGAGATCGTGCGCTGGGCGAAGTCCCGCGGCATCGACGTCACCGCCGAGGTCACCCCGCACCACCTCCTCCTCACCGACGAGCTGGTGCGCACCTACAACCCGGTCTACAAGGTCAACCCGCCGCTGCGCACCGAACGCGACGTGCTCGCGCTGCGCGAGGCCCTCGCCGACGGCACGATCGACATCGTCGCCACCGACCACGCCCCGCACCCGCACGAGGACAAGGACTGCGAGTGGGCCGCCGCCGCCATGGGCATGGTCGGCCTGGAGACGGCGCTGTCAGTGGTCCAGGCGACCATGGTCGAGACGGGCCTGCTGGACTGGGCCCAGGTCGCCGACCGCATGTCCTTCAAGCCCGCCGAGATCGGCCGGGCCCGGGGCCACGGCCGTCCCGTCTCGGCTGGTGAGCCCGCCAACCTCACGCTCGTCGACACGGCATACCGTGGCCAGGTGGACCCCGCGGGCTTCGCCTCGCGCAGCCGCAACACCCCGTACGAGGGGCGTGAGCTGCCGGGCCGTGTGACGCACACGTGGCTCCGGGGCAAGGCCACGCTCGTCGACGGGAAGCTCACGTGACATCTGCTGCACTCCTGCTGGCGGCCGAGAAGGAATCGGCCGAAGTGACCGACTGGGCCGCCCGCCTGGGCTGGGTCGTCGGACTCGCCCTGTTCGTCGCGCTCGTGTACTGGCTGATGCGCGAGGGCTGGAAATGGCGGGGAACGCTCCAGGGCGACCTTCCGGACCTGCCCGCCGCGCCCGCCGAGCCCGGCGAGGCGAGACTGAGCACGACCGGCCGCTACCACGGCTCCACCACCGCAGGGCAGTGGCTCGACCGCATCGTGGCGCACGGCCTGGGCACCCGCAGCCGGGCCGAGCTCACCCTGACGGACGCGGGACTGGACGTCGTACGCCCCGGAGCACGCGACTTCTTCGTCCCCGCGGCCGCGCTGCGCGAGGCCCGGCTCGACAAGGGCATCGCCGGCAAGGTCCTGACCGAGGGCGGACTGCTCGTGGTCACCTGGGCCCACGGCGGCAAGCTGATCGACTCCGGTTTCCGCTCGGACCACGCGGCCGAGCACACCGAGTGGGTCGACGCCATCAACTCCATGATCGACAACAAGACGGAATCTACGGAAGGCGCCGAACGATGACGACCTCCACCAGGGGATCCGCCTCGCAGAGGCAGAAGGTGGCTCCCGCCGTACTCGTCCTGGAGGACGGCCGGGTCTTCCGCGGCCGTTCCTACGGGGCCGTGGGGGAGACCTTCGGCGAAGCGGTGTTCTCCACCGGCATGACCGGCTACCAGGAGACCCTCACCGACCCGTCCTACGCCCGCCAGATCGTCGTCGCGACCGCTCCGCAGATCGGCAACACCGGCTGGAACGACGAGGACGACGAGTCGCGCCGCATCTGGGTCTCCGGCTACGTGGTGCGCGATCCCGCGCGCGTGCCGTCCAACTGGCGCGCCGAGCGCTCCCTGGACGACGAACTGGTCCGCCAGGACGTCGTCGGCATCAGCGGCATCGACACCCGCGCCCTGACCCGCCACCTGCGCGAGCGCGGATCGATGCGCGCCGGGATCTTCTCCGGCGAGGCCGTCGCCGCCGAGAGCGAGCTCCTCGCGCGCGTGCAGGCCCAGCCCCACATGAAGGGCGCGAGCCTCTACGAGGAGGTCGCCACCCGGGAGGCCTACGTCGTCCCCGCGGTCGGCGAGAAGAGGTTCACGGTCGCCGCCGTCGACCTCGGCATCAAGGGCATGACCCCGCACCGCATGGCCGAGCGCGGCATCGAGGTCCACGTGCTCCCCGCGACCGCCACCGCGGACGACGTGTACGCCGTGAACCCGGACGGAGTGTTCTTCTCCAACGGACCCGGCGACCCCGCCACCGCCGACGGCCCCGTCGCGCTGATGCGGGCCGTCCTGGAGCGCGGGACGCCCCTGTTCGGCATCTGCTTCGGCAACCAGATCCTCGGCCGCGCCCTCGGCTTCGGCACCTACAAGCTGAAGTACGGCCACCGCGGCATCAACCAGCCGGTCCAGGACCGCACCACCGGCAAGGTCGAGGTCACCGCCCACAACCACGGCTTCGCCGTGGACGCGCCGCTCGACCAGGTCAGCGAGACGCCCTTCGGCCGCGCCGAGGTGTCCCACGTCTGCCTCAACGACGACGTCGTGGAGGGGCTGCGGCTGCTCGACCAGCCGGCCTTCTCCGTCCAGTACCACCCCGAAGCGGCAGCCGGCCCGCACGACGCCGCCTACCTGTTCGACCGCTTCGTATCCCTGATGGAGGGCCAGCGTGCCTAAGCGCACCGATATCCAGTCCGTCCTGGTCATCGGCTCCGGCCCGATCGTCATCGGCCAGGCCGCCGAGTTCGACTACTCCGGCACCCAGGCGTGCCGCGTGCTCAAGGCCGAGGGCCTGCGCGTCATCCTGGTCAACTCCAACCCGGCGACGATCATGACCGACCCGGAGATCGCCGACGCGACCTACGTCGAGCCGATCACCCCGGAATTCGTCGAGAAGATCATCGCCAAGGAGCGCCCCGACGCCCTGCTGCCCACCCTGGGCGGCCAGACCGCCCTGAACACCGCCATCTCGCTGCACGAGAACGGTGTCCTGGCCAAGTACGGCGTCGAGCTGATCGGCGCCAACGTCGAGGCGATCCACAAGGGCGAGGACCGCGACCGGTTCAAGGAGGTCGTGGAGGAGGTCCGCAAGAAGACCGGGCACGGCGAGTCCGCCCGCTCCGTCATCTGCCACTCCATGGACGAGGTGCTCGCCGGTGTCGAGCAGCTCGGCGGCTACCCGGTCGTCGTGCGGCCCTCCTTCACCATGGGCGGCGCCGGCTCCGGCTTCGCCCACGACGAGGACGAGCTGCGCCGCATCGCCGGCCAGGGCCTCACGCTCTCCCCGACCACCGAGGTCCTCCTGGAGGAGTCCATCCTCGGCTGGAAGGAGTACGAGCTGGAGCTCATGCGCGACAAGCACGACAACGTCGTGGTCGTCTGCTCCATCGAGAACTTCGACCCCATGGGCGTGCACACCGGCGACTCGATCACCGTCGCGCCCGCGATGACGCTGACCGACCGCGAGTACCAGGTACTGCGCGACGTCGGCATCGCGATCATCCGCGAGGTCGGCGTCGACACGGGCGGCTGCAACATCCAGTTCGCGGTCGACCCCGAGGACGGCCGCGTGATCGTCATCGAGATGAACCCGCGCGTGTCGCGTTCCTCGGCGCTGGCCTCCAAGGCGACCGGCTTCCCGATCGCCAAGATCGCCGCCAAGCTCGCCGTGGGCTACACCCTCGACGAGATCCCCAACGACATCACCCGCGAGACCCCGGCCTCCTTCGAGCCCACGCTCGACTACGTGGTCGTCAAGGCGCCCCGGTTCGCCTTCGAGAAGTTCCCGCAGGCCGACTCCACCCTGACCACCACCATGAAGTCGGTCGGCGAGGCCATGGCCATCGGCCGCAACTTCACCGAGGCCTTCCAGAAGGCGCTGCGCTCCCTGGAGAAGAAGGGCAGCCAGTTCACCTTCGTCGGCGAGCCCGGCTCCGGCGGGGACAAGGAAGAGCTGCTGCGCGAGGCCGTCCGGCCCACCGACGGGCGCATCAACGCCGTCATGCAGGCCATCCGCGCGGGCGCCACCCCCGAGGAGGTCTTCGAGGCCACCAAGATCGACCCGTGGTTCGTCGACCAGCTGTTCCTCATCAAGGAGCTCGCCGACGACCTCGCGGCGGCCGCCGAGCTGACCCCCGAGCTGCTCGCCGAGGCCAAGCGGCACGGCTTCTCCGACCAGCAGATCGCCGAGATCCGCGGCCTGCGCGAGGACGTGGTGCGCGAGGTGCGGCACGCCCTCGGCATCCGGCCGGTCTACAAGACGGTCGACACCTGCGCCGCCGAGTTCGCCGCGCAGACGCCGTACTTCTACTCCTCCTACGACGAGGAGAGCGAGGTCGAGCCGCGCGAGAAGCCGGCCGTCATCATCCTCGGCTCCGGCCCGAACCGCATCGGCCAGGGCATCGAGTTCGACTACTCCTGCGTGCACGCCTCCTTCGCGCTGTCCGACGCCGGGTACGAGACGGTGATGGTCAACTGCAACCCGGAGACCGTCTCCACCGACTACGACACCTCCGACCGGCTCTACTTCGAGCCGCTGACGCTGGAGGACGTGCTGGAGATCGTCCACGCGGAGGCCAAGGCCGGCCCGATCGCGGGCGTGATCGTGCAGCTGGGCGGCCAGACCCCGCTGGGTCTCGCCCAGGCGCTGAAGGACAACGGCGTGCCGATCGTCGGCACCTCGCCCGAGGCCATCCACGCGGCCGAGGACCGGGGTGCCTTCGGCCGGGTGCTGAAGGAGGCCGGTCTGCCGGCGCCCAAGCACGGCACCGCCACCACCTTCGCCGAGGCCAAGGCGATCGCCGACGAGATCGGCTACCCGGTGCTGGTCCGCCCGTCGTACGTCCTCGGCGGGCGCGGCATGGAGATCGTCTACGACGAGACCCGCCTGGCCGCCTACATCGCCGAGTCGACCGAGATCAGCCCCACCCGTCCGGTGCTCGTCGACCGCTTCCTGGACGACGCCATCGAGATCGACGTCGACGCCCTGTACGACGGCGAGGAGCTGTACCTCGGCGGCGTCATGGAGCACATCGAGGAGGCCGGCATCCACTCCGGCGACTCGGCGTGCGCGCTGCCCCCGATCACCCTGGGCGGCTTCGACATCAAGCGCCTGCGCACCTCCACCGAGGCGATCGCCAAGGGCGTCGGGGTGCGCGGCCTGATCAACATCCAGTTCGCGATGGCCGGCGACATCCTGTACGTGCTGGAGGCCAACCCGCGCGCCTCGCGCACCGTGCCCTTCACCTCCAAGGCGACCGCGGTGCCGCTGGCCAAGGCCGCCGCCCGGATCTCGCTCGGCGCCACCATCGCCCAGCTGCGCGAGGAGGGCCTGCTGCCGAAGAGCGGCGACGGCGGCGAGCTGCCGCTGGACGCGCCGATCTCCGTCAAGGAGGCCGTGATGCCCTGGAGCCGCTTCCGGGACACCTCCGGCCGCGGCGTGGACACCGTCCTCGGCCCGGAGATGCGCTCCACCGGCGAGGTCATGGGCATCGACTCGGTCTTCGGCACGGCGTACGCCAAGTCGCAGGCCGGCGCCTACGGCGCGCTGCCGACCAAGGGCCGGGCCTTCATCTCGGTCGCCAACCGCGACAAGCGGTCGATGATCTTCCCGGCGCGCGAGCTGGTCGCCCACGGCTTCGAACTGCTCGCCACCTCGGGCACCGCCGAGGTCCTCAAGCGCAACGGCCTCAACGCCACCGTGGTGCGCAAGCAGTCCGAGGGCACCGGACCCAACGGTGAGCGGACCATCGTCCAGCTCATCCACGACGGCGAGGTCGACCTCATCGTCAACACCCCGTACGGCACCGGAGGCCGCCTCGACGGCTACGAGATCCGTACGGCGGCCGTCGCCCGCTCGGTGCCGTGCCTGACCACGGTCCAGGCGCTCGCCGCCGCCGTCCAGGGCATCGACGCCCTGAACCGCGGCGAGGTGGGCGTCCGTTCACTCCAGGAACACGCGGAACACCTGACCGCGGCCCGCGACTAGCAGCCGAAGAGGGGGACACCGGAAACGGTGTCCCCCTCTTCATGAGGCTCTCCCACAGCTTTTCGACGAGGACATACTGATGTACAAGCTCTTCTTCCGCCTGGTCTTCCGGCGGATGGACCCGGAGCGGGCCCACCACCTCGCCTTCCGCTGGATCCGGCTGGCCGCCCGCGTCCCCGTGCTGCGCACCTTCGTCGCGGCCGCGCTGGCCCCCCGCTACCGGGAACTGCGCACCGAGGCGTTCGGCCTGCGCATGCACGGTCCCTTCGGGCTCGCCGCCGGCTTCGACAAGAACGCCGTCGCCATCGACGGCATGTCCATGCTGGGCTTCGACCACGTCGAGATCGGCACGGTCACCGGCGAGCCGCAGCCCGGCAACCCCAGGCAGCGGCTGTTCCGCCTGGTCGCCGACCGGGCGCTGATCAACCGCATGGGCTTCAACAACGACGGCTCACTGGCGGTCGCCGCCCGTCTGGCCGGCCGTACGCCCGTCTTCCGCACCGTCGTGGGCGTCAACATCGGCAAGACCAAGGTCGTCCCCGAGGCGGAGGCCGTCGGGGACTACGTGAAGTCGGCCGAGCGGCTGGCACCGTACGCCGACTACCTGGTCGTCAACGTGTCCTCGCCCAACACGCCGGGCCTGCGCGACCTGCAGGCGACCGAGGCGCTGCGGCCGCTGCTGACGGCCGTGCGCGAGGCGGCCGACCGCGCGGTCCCCGGCCGCCGCGTCCCGCTCCTGGTGAAGATCGCTCCCGACCTGGCCGACGAGGACGTCGACGCCGTCGCCGACCTGGCCGTCGAACTCGGGCTGGACGGCATCATCGCCACCAACACCACCATCGCGCGCGAGGGGCTCGGACTGTCCTCCGACCCCGCGCTGGTGAAGGAGGCCGGCGGGCTGTCCGGCGCCCCGCTCAAGGAGCGCTCCCTGGAGGTCCTGCGCCGCCTGTACGCGCGCGTGGGCGACCGCATCACCCTGGTGGGCGTCGGCGGCGTCGAGAACGCCGAGGACGCCTGGCAGCGCATCCTGGCGGGCGCCACGCTGGTCCAGGGCTACAGCGCGTTCGTCTACGAGGGTCCCTTCTGGGGCCGCGCCGTCCACAAGGGCCTGGCCGCGCGCCTGCGCAACAGCCCGTACGCCACCCTCGCCGACGCGGTCGGCGCCGACGTGAGGAAGCCCCGATGACCGGCAGGACGGTCCTGGAACCCTTCGGTGCCCGGCTGCGCCGTGCCATGGACGAGCGTGGGCCGCTGTGCGTGGGCATCGACCCGCACGCCTCCCTGCTGGCCCAGTGGGGCCTGGACGACGACGTGGCCGGCCTGGAGCGGTTCAGCCGCACCGTCGTGGAGGCGCTGGCCGACCGGGTCGCCGTGCTCAAGCCGCAGAGCGCCTTCTTCGAGCGCTTCGGCTCCCGGGGCGTGGCCGTGCTGGAGGAGTCGGTCGCCCAGGCCCGCTCGGCCGGCGCGCTGGTCGTGATGGACGCCAAGCGCGGCGACATCGGCTCGACCATGGCCGCGTACGCCGAGGCCTTCCTGCGTGAGGACGCCCCGCTCTTCTCGGACGCGCTGACGGTCTCCCCGTACCTCGGCTACGGATCACTGGCACCGGCGGTGTCGCTGGCGCGCGAGACCGGCGCCGGGTTGTTCGTGCTGGCGCTGACCTCCAACCCGGAGGGCGGCGAGGTGCAGCACGCGGTGCGCGGGGACGACCGCGGCGGCCCGGACGTGGGCGCGACCGTGCTGCGTCATCTGGCCGCCGAGAACGGGGACGACCGGCCCCTGGGGTCCTTCGGCGCGGTGGTGGGCGCCACGCTGGGTGACCTGTCGTCGTACGACCTGGACATCAACGGACCTCTGCTGGCGCCCGGTATCGGCGCCCAGGGGGCGACGGCGGCCGATCTGCCCCGGGTCTTCGGCGCGGCCGTGCGCAACGTGGTGCCGAACGTCAGCCGCGGTGTGCTGCGGCACGGTCCCGACGTGGTCGCTCTGCGTGACGCCGCGGACCGGTTCGCCGACGAGGTGCGGGACGCGGTGGCGTCCGCCTGACCCCTTCGACCGCCCGTTCGACCGGCCGCTCGGGCCGGCGGACGGGCGGCCTCGTGGTGACCCGAGTCTGAATACACCCTCAAATCCGGGGCAATATGTCTTAAATGTCCGTCCTGACGGAGGCTGACCAGGACTTTTCCTCTGTTCTCGCTGACTCTGGCGGACTTGACCGCTAGTCTCCGACGTGAGTCGGCGGGCAAGCGTGTTGCTCGTGGCTCCCCAGGTGTGGGGCGACTAGGTTCCTCACCGGTCCGTATCCGACAGTTCGACATCCGAGGTGACGTAGGCGTGGCTCTTCCGCCCCTTACCCCCGAACAGCGCGCAGCCGCGCTCGAAAAGGCCGCCGCGGCTCGCCGGGAGCGGGCCGAGGTCAAGAATCGACTCAAGCACTCCGGCGCCTCCCTGCACGAGGTCATCAAGCAGGGCCAGGAGAACGACGTCATCGGCAAGATGAAGGTCTCCGCCCTGCTGGAGTCCCTGCCGGGCGTGGGCAAGGTCCGCGCCAAGCAGATCATGGAGCGACTCGGCATCTCCGAGAGCCGGCGCGTGCGCGGCCTCGGCTCCAACCAGATCGCCTCCCTGGAGCGTGAGTTCGGCAGCACCGGTTCCTGATCCCGGGCACTGCCGGGAAGGGAGTCCCGGGCACTCCGGGATTGCTGGAATAATCGCTGCATGAGTGAACGTCCGCGGCTGACCGTGCTCTCCGGCCCCTCCGGGGTCGGCAAGAGCACGGTCGTCGCCCATATGCGCAAGGAACACCCCGAGGTCTGGCTCTCGGTGTCGGCGACGACCCGCAAGCCCCGCCCCGGCGAGCGGCACGGAGTCCACTACTTCTTCGTCACGGACGACGAGATGGACAAGCTGATCGCCAACGGCGAGCTGCTGGAGTGGGCCGAGTTCGCCGGCAACCGCTACGGCACGCCCCGCCGTGCCGTGCTGGAACGGCTGGAGGCAGGTGAGCCGGTCCTGCTGGAGATCGACCTCCAGGGCGCACGGCAGGTCCGCGAGTCCATGCCCGAGGCCCAGCTGGTGTTCCTGGCCCCTCCCTCCTGGGAAGAGCTCGTGCGCAGACTCACCGGGCGGGGCACCGAGGCGCCCGAGGTCATCGAGCGCCGTCTGGACGCGGCCAAGGTCGAGCTGGCGGCCGAGCCGGAGTTCGACGAGACCCTGGTCAACACCTCCGTCGAGGATGTGGCGCGCGAGCTGCTAGCCTTGATGGATGTTGTGTGATCGCGAGCATGTGATCACGATCGATCTTTTCCCACCCATCGGAAGGTAGAGCGTGTCCTCTTCCATCTCCGCGCCCGAGGGCATCATCAACCCGCCGATCGACGAGCTCCTCGAGGCCACCGACTCGAAGTACAGCCTCGTGATCTACGCGGCCAAGCGGGCCCGCCAGATCAACGCGTACTACTCGCAGCTCGGCGAGGGCCTCCTCGAGTACGTCGGTCCGCTCGTCGACACCCACGTCCACGAGAAGCCGCTCTCGATCGCCCTGCGGGAGATCAACGCGGGTCTGCTGACGTCCGAGGCCATCGAGGGCCCGGTGCAGTAATACGATCGGCTCGCAGTAGCTTTTTCCACAGGCCCGGCAGCGCGACTGCCGGGCCTGTGGTGTGTAGTGGAGTCGTATGTTTCCGAGGCCGGGGAGAGACGGTGGCCAAGCCGAAGGTCGTTCTGGGGGTCAGCGGCGGAATCGCCGCCTACAAGGCGTGCGAGCTGCTGCGCAGATTCACCGAGTCCGGTCATGATGTACGCGTCGTGCCCACCGCCTCGGCGCTCCACTTCGTCGGAGCGGCCACCTGGTCGGCCCTGTCCGGCAACCCCGTCTCGACGGAGGTCTGGGACGATGTCCACCAGGTGCCGCACGTGCGGATCGGCCAGCACGCCGACCTGGTCGTCGTCGCCCCGGCGACCGCCGACACGCTCGCCCGGGCCGCCCACGGCATCGCCGACGACCTGCTGACCAACACCCTGCTCACGGCCCGCTGCCCGGTCGTCTTCGCCCCCGCCATGCACACCGAGATGTGGGAGCACTCGGCCACCCAGGAGAACGTGGCGACGCTGCGCCGCCGCGGTGCCCTGGTGATCGAGCCGGCGGTCGGCCGGCTCACCGGCGTCGACACCGGCAAGGGCCGGCTGCCCGACCCGGCCGAGATCTTCGACACCTGCCGCCGGGTCCTCGCCCGGGGAGTCCGCCGACCCGACCTCACCGGCCGGCACGTCGTGGTCAGCGCAGGCGGCACCAGGGAACCCCTCGATCCCGTGCGCTTCCTCGGCAACCGCTCCTCCGGCAAGCAGGGCTACGCCCTCGCCCGCACCGCCGCCGCCCGCGGCGCCCGGGTCACGCTGATCGCGGCCAACACCGGCCTGCCCGATCCGGCCGGGGTCGACGTGGTCCAGGTCGGCACCGCCGTGCAACTGCGCGAGTCCGTCCTCAAGGCCGCCGCCGACGCCGACGCGGTGGTGATGGCCGCCGCCGTCGCCGACTTCCGCCCCGCCGTCTACGCCACCGGAAAGATCAAGAAGAGGGACGGCGAAGAGCCGGAGCCGATCGTTCTGGTGCGGAATCCGGACATCCTCGCGGAGCTCTCGGCCGACCGTGCCCGCCCCGGCCAGGTCGTCGTCGGCTTCGCCGCCGAGACCGACGACGTGCTCGCCAACGGGCGGCGCAAGCTGGAGCGCAAGGGCTGCGATCTGCTGGTGGTGAACGAGGTGGGGGAGCGCAGGACCTTCGGCGCCGAGGACAACGAGGCGGTCGTCCTGGGCGCCGACGGCACCGAGACCCCCGTGCCGCACGGACCCAAGGAGGCCCTGGCCGAAATCGTGTGGGACCTGGTGACACGGCGGCTGGGGTGACCTTTTGATGCGGCTCCGAGGATCCCCCCGGTCTCACCGCTTTCGGTGTGGCGGCCCTGGCCAACGGCAGACAGCATTGACACAATGCCCGTGCCGCAGGTCACAGCGCTCCCGAGAGGCGAGACAGGGGGACCCGTGGTCGGGCACGACCGATAAACTGTTCCCGGACGACGCCGGGCGCAGCCTCCGTCGCGTCCGCCAATGATCAGCCAGCAGCCGCTGCAACCACAGGGAGCGTTGTGTCCCGTCGCCTGTTCACCTCGGAGTCCGTGACCGAGGGTCACCCCGACAAGATCGCTGACCAGATCAGCGACACCATTCTCGACGCGCTTCTGCGCGAGGACCCGACCTCCCGGGTCGCCGTCGAGACGCTGATCACCACCGGTCTGGTGCACGTGGCCGGCGAGGTCACGACCAAGGCGTACGCGGACATCGCGACGCTGGTGCGCAACAAGGTCCTCGACATCGGCTACGACTCCTCCAAGAAGGGCTTCGACGGCGCCTCCTGCGGCGTGTCGGTGTCCATCGGCGCGCAGTCCCCGGACATCGCGCAGGGCGTCGACGCCGCCTACGAGGCGCGCGTCGAAGGTGCCTCCCGAGGGGACCAGGGAGACGAGCTGGACCAGCAGGGCGCCGGTGACCAGGGCCTGATGTTCGGCTACGCCACCGACGAGACGCCCACCCTGATGCCGCTGCCGATCTTCCTGGCGCACCGCCTGTCCAAGCGCCTGTCGGACGTGCGCAAGAACGGCACGATCCCCTACCTGCGCCCCGACGGCAAGACCCAGGTCACCATCGAGTACGACGGTGACAAGGCGGTCCGCCTCGACACGGTCGTGGTCTCCTCCCAGCACGCCAGCGACATCGACCTGGACTCGCTGCTGGCCCCCGACATCCGCGAGTTCGTCGTGGAACCGGAGCTGAAGGCGCTGCTCGACGAGGGCATCAAGCTCGACACCGACGACTACCGCCTGCTGGTCAACCCGACCGGCCGCTTCGAGATCGGCGGCCCGATGGGTGACGCCGGCCTGACCGGCCGCAAGATCATTATCGACACCTACGGCGGTATGGCCCGCCACGGCGGCGGCGCCTTCTCCGGCAAGGACCCGTCCAAGGTGGACCGCTCGGCGGCGTACGCCATGCGCTGGGTCGCCAAGAACGTGGTGGCGGCGGGCCTGGCCTCCCGCTGTGAGGTCCAGGTCGCCTACGCGATCGGCAAGGCCGAGCCCGTCGGCCTGTTCGTCGAGACCTTCGGCACCCACAAGGTCGACCCCGAGAAGATCGAGAAGGCCATCGACGAGGTCTTCGACCTCCGCCCGGCCGCGATCATCCGCGACCTCGACCTGCTCCGCCCGATCTACGCACAGACCGCCGCCTACGGCCACTTCGGCCGTGAGCTGCCCGACTTCACCTGGGAGACCACGGACCGCGTGGAGGCCCTGCGCCAGGCCGCCGGACTCTAGGCCCCGCAGCCTCGCAGGCCCGGCACTCTTCGGGGTGCCGGGCCTCGGCGTTCCACGGCCCGCTCCGCCCGGCACCCGATGTCAGTGGCGTTTGGTAAGAATGCAAGCGTGAGCAGCGACAACGGCACCGGTGACGGCGCGGACGGGGCGCCGCCCGAGCAGCTCGCGCTGATCCGGGAGAGCCTGCGCAAGGCCAAGGCACCCCGCGCCAAGCCGCGCACCTGGCGGGGGGCCGCGCTGGCGGAGCGGCTCCCGGTGGCCCGGGTGCTCGTCGACAAGGGCGTACTCCACCTCGACCGCTACTTCGACTACGCAGTGCCGGCCGAACTGGACGCCGACGCGCAGCCGGGGGTACGGGTACGGGTACGGTTCGGGGCCGGCCGGCACCGCGTCCGCGAAGGCCGGCGCGAGGGCGGTGGGCTCATCGACGGGTTCCTCGTCGAGCGGATCGCCGAGAGCGACTACTCCGGACCGCTCGCCGCGCTCGCCCAGGTGGTCTCACCCGAACCGGTGCTCGGCCCCGAGCTGCTGCGCCTCACCCGCGCCGTCGCCGACCGCTACGCCGGCAGCCTCGCCGACGTGCTGCAACTGGCCGTACCGCCGCGCAACGCACGGGCCGAGCAGCGGCCCTCCCCCGCACCGCTGCCGCCGCCGCCCGCTCCGCAACCGGGCTCCTGGGCGCGGTACGAACACGGCACGGCGTTCCTCGAATCGCTCGCCTCGGGCGGCGCGCCGCGCGCCGTGTGGCACGCGCTGCCCGGGCCGCGGTGGAGCGACGAACTGGCCCGCACTGTCGCCGCCACGCTGGCCTCGGGACGCGGCGCGCTCGTCGTCGTGCCGGACGGGCGGGCCGCGGCGCGGGTCGACGCCGCCCTCACGGCGCTGCTGGGGGAGGGGCGGCACGCGCTGCTGACCGCCGACGCCGGGCCCGAGAAGCGCTACCGGGAGTGGCTCGCGGTGCGACGGGGGTCGGTGCGGGCGGTCGTGGGCACCCGGGCCGCCATGTTCGCGCCCGTCCGCGACCTCGGACTGGTCGTCGTGTGGGACGACGGCGACGACAGCCACAGCGAGCCGCACGCGCCGCAGCCCCACGCTCGCGACGTGCTGCTGCTGCGGGCCGCACAGGACGGCTGCGCCTTCCTGGCGGGCGGCTGGAGCTGCACCGTCGAGGCCGCCCAACTGGTGGAGAGCGGGTGGGCGCGGCCGCTGGTCGCCTCACGGGACGAGATCCGGCGGGCCGCCCCGCTGGTGCGCACGGTCGGCGACCAGGACCTGGCGCGGGACGAGGCGGCGCGTGCCGCCCGGCTGCCGACCCTGGCCTGGCAGGCGGTCCGGGACGGGCTGCGCGGCGGGCCGGTGCTGGTGCAGGTGCCCCGGCGGGGCTACGTGCCGCGCATGGCCTGCGCCCGCTGCCGGGAGCCGGCCCGGTGCCGGCACTGCTCCGGCCCGCTGGAGGCACGGGACGCGGGCGCCCTGGCGTGCGGCTGGTGCGGACGCGGGGAGTCGGACTGGCACTGCCCGGAATGCGGGGCCTTCCGGCTGCGGGCCCAGATCGTGGGCGCGCGGCGCACCGCCGAGGAACTGGGGCGCGCCTTCCCGGCCGTGCCGGTGCGCACCTCGGGACGGGAGCACGTGCTGGACACCGTGCCGGACACCCCCGCGCTGGTCGTCAGCACTCCCGGAGCGGAGCCCGTGGCCGAGGGCGGGTACGCGGCGGCCCTGCTGCTGGACGGCTGGGCCATGCTCGGACGGCCCGACCTGCGGGCCGGGGAGGACGCGCTGCGCCGGTGGATCGCGGCCGCAGCCCTGGTCCGGCCGCAGGACGCCGGCGGGAACGTGGTGGTGGTGGCCGAGCCGACGCTGCGGCCGGTGCAGGCGCTGGTGCGCTGGGATCCGGTAGGACACGCGGTGCGCGAGCTGGCGGACCGCGCCGAGCTCGGCTTTCCACCCGTCTCGCGGATGGCGGCGGTGTCGGGGGCCGGGGACGCGGTCGCCGGGTTCCTCGACACCGTGGAGCTGCCGCCCGAGGCGGAGGTGCTGGGGCCGGTCCCGCTCCCGGTCACTCCGGCCGGCCGGCCCCGGCGGCCCGGCGCCCCGCCCCCCGGCGAACAGTGGGAGCGCGCCCTGATCCGTGTGCCACCGGGACGGGGCGCCGCCCTGGCCGCCGCCCTGAAGGCCGCTCAGGCGGCCCGCACGGCCCGGGGAGGCGGAGGCCCCACGGCCGGCGTCCGGAGCGCCGACACGGGCGTCGGGGGTGGTCGTCGGGGCGGGTGGTCCGCGGGTGCCGGTACCGGTGCGGGGACACCGGCCGCGGGTTCCGGTGCGGGTGCGGGTGCCGGGGGTGAGGCGGCGCGGGTGTGGGTGCGGGTGGATCCGCCGGACATCGGGTGACGGGGCGGGGGCGGGCGGCGGTGCCGGGGCGGGTGGTGGCCGGAGTGGCGGTTTCCGTCCCGGAGTGGCGGTTCCCGGCTCGGGGGCGGGCGACGGCACCGGTGGCGGCGTGGGCGCCGCCGGCACAGGGGTTGGAGCCCGTGCGGCGTCTCCGGCCGGTCGTGTGGCCCGGGGCGGGTGTCCGGGGTCCGGGTGCTGCTGCCGGTGTGGGGGGCGCAGGCGCCGGGCCGGTGCGGGTGTGTCTGGGATGCGAGTGCTGCGGCCGGTGCGGGTGCAGGTGCCGCTGCCGGTGCGGGTGTCTGGAGGTGCAGGTGCTGCGGCCCGTGCATGCGCTGGTGCGCCGGGGCCGGCGGGAGTGTCTCGAGCGTGGGTTCCCGGTCCGGTGCGGGCACTTCGGGCGCAGCATCCCCTTCGGCGGGGAGGGCGTTTCTCGCGGTGGGCGCCCGGGAGGGGACCGCCCTCCCGGTCAGCCGGGAGGGGACCGCCCTCCCGGTCAGCCGGGAGGGCGGGTGAGGTCGGGGACTGCTCGGGTCAGCCGTTGCGGGGGCCGGGGAGCGCGGTCGGCCTGACGTCGTCGCGCAGGGCCGGGCTGCCCGCCGTCGGCTGGGTGGGCATGGAGCGGGCCGCGGGGACGGTGGGGACCGGAGAGATGCCGGTGCCCACGTTGACCGTGCGGGCGCTGGACGGCTCCGCGGTCCGGTCCGGCTCGGCCGGCGCCTGGGCCGCGGCACGCCGGGCGCCGTAACGCCGGTGCACCGCCTGCTTGGTGACGCCCAGGGCCGAGCCCACGGCGTCCCACGAGAAGCCGAGCGAGCGGTCGAAGTCCACCGCCGCGGTGACCAGGGTTTCGACGCTGTCCCGCAGCTCCTGGGCGAGACGGACGGTGGGAGCGGGCGCGCGTCCGTAGACGACGAAGCCCGTGGACGGGCCGGAGCGGCGCGGGCGGTAGACGTTGCCCAGCTGGGCGGTGAGGGTACGCAGCGCGTCCACCTGCCGGCGGACCCGCTCGATGTCCCGCACCAGCAAGTGCAGGCTGGCCCGGGCCTGGGCGTCGTGGGTTGCGTGGTCGGCCATGAACAAGCCTCTCGAACCGGCGTTGGGAGAAAGAGGTCAACTCTTTCTTGACCAACGCCCGTCCGCTCGTGTTGGTCACGGTAGGGGGCGTATGGGCATATGCATACGCCCCCCGGCCGGGCATCCCCACGAGGCCTCCCGGCGCCGGTCGGTGCCTCCCGGCTCCGGCCGGGGCCCCGGTCGTGTGCCGGGGATCATAAACTGGTGTGTCGCCCGTCGTCCTTCCGTCCGAGAGGCCCGTGCTCTTCCATGAAGCTTGTCTTCGCCGGTACCCCCGAGGTCGCCGTTCCCGCTCTGGACGCTCTGATCGCCTCCGGGCGGCACGAGGTGGCCGCCGTCGTCACCCGTCCCGACGCTCCCGCGGGGCGGGGCCGTCGGCTCATCGCGTCGCCCGTGGCGCAGCGGGCGGAGGAGGCCGGGATCGAGGTGCTCAAGCCCGCCCGGCCGCGCGACCCCGGTTTCCTGGAGCGGCTCGGGGAGATCGCGCCGGACTGCTGCCCCGTCGTCGCCTACGGGGCCCTGCTGCCCCGGGTCGCCCTGGACATCCCCGCGCACGGCTGGGTGAACCTGCACTTCTCGCTGCTGCCCGCCTGGCGCGGAGCCGCGCCCGTGCAGCACTCCCTCATGGCGGGCGACGAGATCACCGGCGCCTCCACCTTCCTCATCGAGGAGGGTCTGGACTCCGGGCCCGTCTACGGCACCGTCACCGAGGAGATCCGGCCCACCGACACCAGCGGCGACCTGCTGACCCGGCTCGCCTTCGCCGGTGCCGGACTGCTCGCCGCCACCATGGACGGCATCGAGGACGGCTCCCTGAAGGCGGTACCGCAGCCGGGCGAGGGCATCAGCCTCGCCCCCAAGATCACCGTCGAGGACGCCCAGGTCGACTGGACAGCCCCGGCGCTGCGCGTCGACCGGGTGGTACGCGGCTGCACTCCGGCCCCCGGCGCCTGGACCGTCTTCCGCGGCGAGCGGCTCAAGCTGATCCAGGTCACCCCGGTCCCCGAGCGGACCGACCTCGCTCCCGGGCAGCTCGCCGTCGGCAAGAACAGCGTCCATGCCGGCACCGGGTCGTACGCCGTGGAGCTGGTGTGGGTGCAGGCGCAGGGCAAGAAGCCGATGCGGGCCGCCGACTGGGCGCGCGGCGTGCGCATCGCCGAGGGCGAGCACGTCGGCAGCTAGGGCCGGCGACCCGCCTGTGCTCCGGTGGGGCGAGCGCGGGCCAGGGCACCGCGACGGGGCACGCGAGGCCCGGCGTACGCTGGGTGCCCAGTCCGTTCTGCGATCCGGAGCACCTTTTTCGTGAGCGATCAGTCCCGCCGTCCCCGCCGCCCCGGCAAGCCCTACCGCCGGCCCCAGAAGGACCCCGTGCGCATCCTCGCCTTCGAGGCGCTGCGCGCGGTGGACGAGCGGGACGCCTACGCCAACCTCGTGCTGCCGCCGCTGCTGCGCAAGGCACGCGAGCAGGAGGGCCCCGAGCGGTTCGACGGCCGGGACGCGGCGCTGGCCACCGAGCTGGTGTACGGCACGCTCCGGCGGCAGGGGACGTACGACGCGATCATCGCCGCCTGCGTCGACCGGCCCCTGCGGGAGGTCGACCCGCCGGTGCTGGACGTGCTCGGCCTCGGGGCGCACCAGCTGCTCGGGACGCGGATCCCGGCCCACGCCGCCGTCTCCGCGACCGTGGAACTGGCGCGGGTGGTGCTCGGGGACGGGCGCGCCAAGTTCGTCAACGCCGTACTGCGCAAGATCGCCCAGGACGACCTCGACGGCTGGCTGGCCCGGGTCGCGCCGCCCTACGACGAGGACCCCGAGGAGCACCTCGCCGTCGTCCACTCGCACCCCCGCTGGGTCGTCTCCGCGCTGTGGGACTCCCTCGGCGGCGGCCGGGCCGGCATCGAGAAGCTGCTGGCGGCGGACAACGAGCGGCCCGAGGTGACCCTGGTCGCCCGTCCCGGCCGCGCCACCCCCGAAGAACTGCTGGACGAGGACGCCGCTGCCCCCGGCCGCTGGTCCCCGTACGCGGTACGGCTCACCGAGGGCGGCGAGCCCGGCGCCGTCGAGGCCGTACGGCAGGGCCGGGCCGGCGTCCAGGACGAGGGCAGCCAGCTGGTGGCCCTGGCCCTGGCCGACGCGCCCCTCGAAGGGCCCGACGAGCGATGGCTCGACGGGTGTGCGGGGCCCGGCGGCAAGGCGGCGCTGCTGGGAGCACTCGCCGCCGCGCGCGGGGCCACCCTGCTCGCCTCGGAGAAGCAGCCGCACCGGGCGGGACTGGTCGCGCGGGCCCTCGCCGGGAACCCGGGGCCCTACCAGGTCATCGCCGCCGACGGCACCCGCCCGCCGTGGCGGCCCGGCTCCTTCGACCGAGTGCTGGTGGACGTGCCCTGCACCGGGCTCGGCGCACTGCGCAGGCGGCCCGAGGCCAGATGGCGGCGCCGGCCGGAGGACCTCGACGGGTTCGCCCCGCTGCAGCGCGGCCTGCTGCGCTCCGCACTGGAGGCCGTACGGGTCGGCGGCGTCGTCGGGTACGCCACCTGCTCGCCCCACCTCGCGGAGACCCGGGCCGTCGTCGCGGACGTGCTCAAGCAGTACCCCGGGACCGACCTGATCGACGCGCGGCCCCTGCTGCCGGGCGTGCCGGAGCTGGGGGAGGGCCCCGACGTGCAGCTGTGGCCGCACCTCCACGGGACCGACGCGATGTACCTGGCGCTGATCCGGCGGACCGGCTAGGTGTTCTGTCCGGGGAGGGTGGTGACCGGCGCGCCGGGTGCTCGACCGGGTGAAGGCCCTGGTGGCGGCGCCTGTCAGGCGTCCTGCCGGGCGTCCTGCCGGGCGGCCCCGTCGCGCCGTGCCAGCGGGTGGGGCCACCACACCTTCTTCCCGGTGTCCAGGAAGAGGGCCGTGACCAGGACCGAGCGGATGATGAAGGTGTCGAGCAGGACACCGAGGGCGACCGCGAAGCCGATCTCCGCGAAACCGACCATGGGCAGCGTGCCGAGGGCGGCGAAGGTGCCCGCCAGGACCAGGCCCGCCGAGGTGATCACCGCGCCGGTGGCGGCGAGCCCGGTCACCACGCCCGGCCGGGTGCCCTGGCGGATCGCCTCCTCACGGATCCGGGTGGTCAGGAAGATGTTGTAGTCGATGCCCAGGGCCACCAGGAACACGAAGACGAACAGCGGGAAGGCCACGTCCTCGCCCGCGTAGTCGAAGACGTACCGGAAGGCGAGCGCACTCAGCCCCAGCGCCGTCGCCAGGGACAGCATGACCGTGCCGATCAGCAGCAACGGGGCCACCAGGGCGCGCAGCAGGACCGCGAGCACCAGCAGCACCACCGCCAGGACGAGCGGGATGACCAGATAGTTGTCGTGGGTCTGGGCCCTGTCCATGTCCAGCAGGGCCGCCGTGCCGCCGCCGACCTGGGCGTCGGCGCCGGGCACGGCGTGCACGGCGTCGCGCACCCGGTCCACGGTCGCCTTCGCGGCGGCGCTGTCGGCGGGGTCGGTCAGGGTCGCCTCCAGGAGCACCCGGCCGTCGTGCTCCGGCGCCGCACCCGGCGGCACCCGGATGCTGCTCGGCACGACGCCCGGATCCGCGGCCACCACACGGCCCACCCGCTCGGCCTTGCCGACGTCGGAGACGATGACCAGCGGATCGCCGGTGCCGGCCGGAAAGTACCGCGCGGACACCTCCTGGCCGACGATCGAGTCGGGCTTGTCGGTGAAGGCGTCGGCGTTGCGGATGCCCTCCGCCCGCAGCTGGAACAGACCGAGGGACAGCGCCGCCAGGGCCGCCGCCGTGACACCCCACACCAGACGCGGGCGGCGGGCGATCCGGCGGCCCATGCGCGCCCACAGCCCGCGCTCCGTGGGGTCGGGTGTCCCGTAGTGCGGTACCACCGGCCAGAAGATCCAGCGGCCGAAGACCAGCAGCAGCGCCGGGAACAGCGTGAGCATGGCCAGCAGGGCGACGGTCACGCCGATGGCCGCGACGGGACCGAGACCGCGCGTGGAGTTCATCTCGGCCACCAGCAGGACGAGCATGCTCAGCACGACCGTGAGGCCCGAGGCGAGCACCGCGGGACCCGCCCGGTGCAGCGCCAGCCGCATCGCCTCGTGCCGGTCCTCGTGGCGGCGCAGTTCCTCTCGGTAACGGGCGACCAGCAGCAGCGCGTAGTCGGTGCCCGCGCCGAAGACCAGCACCGTGAGGATGCCCGCACTCTGGCCGTTGACGGTCAGGCCGCCGTGCCGGGCGAGGAGGTAGATCAGCGCCTGCGCGGTGAACAGGGCGGCCACCACCCCGAGCAGCGGCACCAGCAGCAGCGTGGGACTGCGGTAGGTGATCAGCAGCATCACGATCACCACGCCCATCGCGGCGAACAGCAGCGTGGAGTCGATGCCCTCGAACGCCTCGGCGAAGTCCGCGGACGTACCGCCCGGTCCGGTGATGTGCACGGACAACCCGGGCGCGCCGTCGTCGACCTCGGCGCGGATGGAGTCGACGGCGGGGGCGATGCGCTGCCAGCCGCTGGCGTCCATGGTGATCGGTACGAAGACCTGGGCGGCGCGCGGATCGGCGGGCCGGTCGAAGACCGGGCCGCGGGTCTCGTCGCCGCGCACGCCGTGGTCCTCCAGGGTCCGCAGCTGCCGTACGTCCTCGGCGATCCGCGCCCGGTCCGCGGCGGTGAGGCCGCTGTCGCGGGCGTACACCACCACCGCCGGGATCTGCTCCGGCCGGAACTCCTCGGACGCCTCCAGCACCTGGGTGGACTCCGCGGACCCCGGCAGCCACGACTGCGCGTCGTTGTCCTGCGCGTCGTTCAGTTTCGCCCCGAAAGGCGCCGCGACGAGCAGCACCACCACCCACAACCCGACGACGACCCACTTCGACCGCCGCCCGCACACGAACCCGACCGAAGCCTGCTTCCACGCCTCAAGACGCCTCATGAGCAACTCCCTGGGAGGGGCGCGGGACCGGGACACGCGCGGCTCCGGTGCGCCGGTGCGCCAGGCCACCGACGACCCGCGGTCGCCGCACGACAGTACCGCCGGAGCCCGATGCGTCGGACCCCTCGGGGACATGGCAGGCTTGGCACATGGCCGCGCAGATCAACCCCAGCATCCTGTCCGCCGACTTCGCCCGCCTCGCGGACGAGGCGACGGCGGTCGCCGGAGCCGACATGCTCCACGTCGACGTGATGGACAACCATTTCGTCCCGAACCTCACGCTCGGCGTTCCGGTCGTGGAATCACTGGCCCGCGCGACGGACACCCCGCTGGACTGCCACCTGATGATCGAGGCCCCCGACCGCTGGGCTCCGCAGTACGTGGAAGCCGGTGCCTCCTCTGTCACCTTCCACGTCGAGGCCGCCGCCGCTCCCGTGCGGCTGGCCCGGGAGATCCGGGCGAAGGGCGCGCGCGCCTCCATGGCCCTGAAGCCCGCGACGCCCATCGAGCCGTACGAGGACCTCCTCCCCGAACTCGACATGCTGCTGATCATGACGGTCGAGCCCGGATTCGGAGGCCAGGCGTTCCTCGACATCATGCTTCCGAAGATCCGCCGTACCCGCGAGTTGATCAGCAAGCACGGCCTGCAGCTGTGGCTCCAGGTGGACGGCGGGGTCTCCGCCTCGACGATCGAGCGGTGCGCCGAGGCGGGCGCGGACGTCTTCGTCGCCGGCTCCGCCGTGTACGGTGCCGAGGACCCGGCGGAGGCGGTGCGCGCCCTGCGCGCGCGGGCGGAGGCGGCGACCGCCGGGGCGAGCTGGGCGTGCGACCACTGAGCCACAGCAAAGTGAACGGCTCCCACCAGGGCTGATCGACGGCGCCGAATCTGCGAGGATGAACGGCGAATCCAGAATGTGAACAGCAGTGAGGAGATCGCCGTGTCGGGTATGTCGGCGGGCCGGTCAGCCATGCGGATGGGACCCGCTGAGCTGGTGCAGGCGGCGGCCATGGCCCGCCGCTTCTACCTAGAGGGCAAATCCAAGATCCAGATCGCGGAGGAGTTCGGCGTCAGCCGGTTCAAGGTGGCGCGGGTGCTGGAGACGGCCCTGGAACGGGATCTCGTACGGATCGAGATCCGCGTGCCGGCCGAACTGGACGCGGAGCGCTCCGACGCGCTCCGCGCCCGCTACGGTCTCCGGCACGCCGTCGTGGTGGAGTCCCCGGCCGAGGCGGAGGAGACCCCGGATCCGGAGAACCTGGGGGAGGTGGCCGCCGACCTGCTCGGCGAGCTGGTCAACGAGGGGGACGTGCTCGGGCTGGCCTGGGGCCGGTCCACCATCCACATGGCGGCGGCGCTGGACCGGCTGCCGCCCTGCACGGTCGTGCAGCTGACGGGCGTGTACGACGCCGGGACCTCCGAGCGCGGCTCGGTCGAGGCCGTGCGCCGCGCCGCCCAGGTGTCCGGCGGGGACGCCCACCCCATCTACGCGCCGATGCTGCTGCCGGACGCCGCCACCGCGGCCGCCCTGCGCCACCAGACCGGGATCGCCCGGGCCTTCGAGTACTTCGACAAGGTCACGGTCGCCTGCGTCTCCATCGGCTCCTGGGAGCCGGGCATCTCGACGGTGCACGACATGCTCAGCGACGAGGAACGGGCGCACTACGCCTCGCTCGGTGTCGCCGCCGAGATGGCCGCGCACCTCTTCGACGCCGAAGGACGCCGGATCGGGCGGGACCTGGGGGAGCGCTGCATCACCGTGAAGGCGGAGCAGCTCCGCCGTGTTCCGGAGGTCGTCGCGATCGCGGGCGGGCAGCGCAAGGCTCCCGCGATCGACGCCGTCCTGCGGTCGGGGCTCGTCACCAGCCTGGTGACGGACACCTCCGCCGCCGACTTCCTGATGGCGGCCGGCTCGACCCCCCGTCCCGCGCTCAACCGGGCTGACCCGGACGGCGCCTGACGGTGTGTGATGGGTTCCGCTGGACCGGACGGGCCGTGGCAGCACCGCCGGCGCGCTGCCGCGCTTCGACCGCCGGGCGCTCCGGTGCGGCCCCGTCCTGCCGGGCGGGCCGACGGGACGCGGTACGGGGGCCGGGCTGGCCGGCGGGACGCGGTACGGCCTGCGGGGCCGGCGGGACGTGGTACGGGGGCCGACCCGCTCCCCGGCGGGTCCGGCCGCTCCGCCGCGACCGCGCGGGTCCCGGGCGGACGGGGCGACATCGCGGCCGTTCGGTGGCGCCGGCCCTTGGAGGTTCCTCCTAGAGGGGTCCTGACCAGCCTGGATGTTATGACGGGGTATGCCGGGCCCCTGGCCATGGGACACTGAAGTACGTGCTCTTTTCCCCCTGGCACACCTGTCAGGGGGTCACCTCTGATCGACTGGGATGTGCAGCACGTGCGTTTCCTCAACGACATCCAGCCCGCCTACGACCTGACGTACGACGACGTCTTCATGGTGCCGAGCCGCTCCGCGGTCGGCTCGCGTCAGGGCGTGGACCTCTCCTCCCCGGACGGCACGGGGACCACGATCCCGCTGGTCGTCGCCAACATGACGGCCATCGCCGGGCGGCGGATGGCGGAGACCGTCGCGCGGCGCGGCGGACTCGTCGTGATCCCGCAGGACATCCCCCTCGAGGTGATCACCGAGGTGATTGCCTGGGTCAAGAGCCGCCACCTCGTCCTCGACACCCCCATCGTGCTCGCCCCGCACCAGACCGTCGCCGACGCGCTGGCCCTGCTGCCCAAGCGCGCGCACAACGCCGGTGTCGTGGTGGACGAGGACGGCCGGCCCGTCGGCGTGGTCACCGACCGGGACCTCAGCGGCGTCGACCGCTTCACCCAGCTCGAAGTGGTCATGTCCAAGGACCTGCTGCTGATCGACGCCGGCATGGACCCCCGCGAGGCCTTCAACACCCTCGACACCGCCAACCGGCGCTACGCCCCGGCCGTGGACGAGAACGGCAGGCTCGCCGGCATCCTCACCCGCAAGGGCGCCCTGCGCGCCACCCTCTACACGCCGGCCGTCGACCGGAACGGCAGGCTGCGCGTCGCCGCCGCCGTCGGCATCAACGGCGACGTGGCGGGCAAGGCCAAGCAACTGCTCGACGCGGGCGTCGACACCCTCGTCATCGACACGGCGCACGGCCACCAGGAGTCGATGATCAGCGCCGTCAAGGTGGTCCGGGCGCTCGACCCGCAGGTGCCGATCGTCGCCGGCAACATCGTCTCCGCCGAAGGCGTCAAGGACCTGGTCGACGCGGGTGCGGACATCATCAAGGTCGGGGTCGGCCCGGGCGCCATGTGCACCACCCGGATGATGACGGGCGTCGGCCGGCCGCAGTTCTCCGCGGTGCTGGAGTGCGCTGCCGAGGCGAGGAAGTACGGCAAGCACGTCTGGGCCGACGGCGGTGTCCGGCACCCGCGCGACGTCGCCATGGCACTGGCCGCCGGGGCCTCCAACGTCATGATCGGCTCCTGGTTCGCGGGCACCTACGAGTCGCCGGGCGACCTCCAGCACGACGCCCAGGGCCGTGCGTACAAGGAGTCCTTCGGCATGGCGTCCGCCCGCGCGGTGCGCAACCGCACGTCCGAGGAGTCGGCCTACGACCGCGCCCGCAAGGCCCTGTTCGAGGAGGGCATCTCCACCTCCCGCATGTTCCTCGACCCGGCCCGCCCCGGCGTCGAGGACCTGATCGACTCGATCATCGCGGGCGTCCGCTCGTCCTGCACCTACGCCGGGGCCGGCTCCCTCGAGGAGTTCGCCGAGAAGGCCGTGGTCGGCATCCAGAGCGCCGCCGGCTACGCCGAGGGCAAGCCCCTGCACGCCAGCTGGAACTGACCCTCCGCGACGGCCTCTGTCCGTCCCGAGAGGGCCAGTCCCTCCGAGGCGGCCTCCGCTCCTCCCGTCGGCCCCCGTCCCTCCCGCTCCGGTGGAGGACGGGGGCCGTCGGCGTGTCCGGGACGGACGCCCTGGTCTCGTCCGGCGTCCGGTCCGTCGGCATCCGCAACGCTCCATCGCCCCCGTGCAACGAATGTCCGCGACCTGGCGATGAACGCAATGATCATGCGGATACGCGCAAGGTTGCTGCATTACAGGGGCAACGTCCCAGCTCATAGGGTTCTGCGCTGTACGTGGCGTGGCGGGGACCCCGCTCGGTGGGTTCCCGCAGTGTCCACCGGTCCCCGTCGCCCGACCGCAGCGACGAAGGAGTCAGCGCGTGCTCGACCAAGGCGCACCCCCGCAGCAGCGCCCCCTGTCCACCCCGCCGTCCCCCGGGATCGGCGCCCGCCTCATGCGCCGCAAGCCCGTGGAACGCCTGGTCGCCGAGGGTGGCCAGGGGGAGGGAGGGTCCCTGCGGCGCTCCCTGGGGCTGTGGCAGCTCACGATGATCAGCATCGGCGCCACCCTCGGCACCGGCATCTTCGTGGTGCTCGGCGAGGCCGTGCCCAAGGCCGGCCCGGCGGTCACCCTGTCCTTCGTCATCGCCGGTCTGACCGCCCTGTTCTCGGCCCTGTCCTACGCGGAACTGGCCGGCACCATCCCCGTCGCCGGCTCCTCCTACTCGTACGCATACGCAACGATGGGCGAGCTGATCGCCTGGATCTGCGGCTGGTGCCTGGTCCTGGAGTACGGCGTGTCGGTGGCCGCCGTCGCCGTCGGCTGGGGCGAGTACCTCAACGAGCTGCTCGACGGCACGATCGGTGTCACCATCCCCGACGCGCTGTCCGCGCCGCCCGGTGACGGCGGTGTCTTCAACCTGCCCGCGCTGATCGTGGTCCTGCTCGCCATGGCCTTCCTGCTCGGCGGCGCCCGCGAGTCCGCCCGCGCCAACACCGTCATGGTCGTCGTGAAGATCGCCGCGCTGGTGCTGTTCTGCGCGATCGGCGTGCAGGGCTTCCGCTCCGGCAACTACGACCACTTCATGCCGCTGGGCATGGCCGGCGTCAGCGCGGCCGGTGCGACGCTGTTCTTCTCGTACATCGGTTTCGACGCCGCCTCCACCGCCGGTGAGGAGGCGAAGAACGCGCAGCGCGACCTGCCCCGCGCGATCATGCTCTCGCTGGTCATCGTGACCGCGCTGTACGTCCTCGTCGCGGCCGTCGCCGTCGGCGCCCAGCCCTGGCAGCGGTTCGGCGACTCCGAGGCCGCCCTCGCCAAGATCATGAGCGAGGTCACCGGCCAGACGGTCTGGGGCACCGTGCTCGCCCTGTGCGCGGTCGTCGCCATCGCCAGCGTCGTGCTGACCGTGCTGTACGGCCAGACCCGCATCCTCTTCGCGATGTCCCGCGACGGCCTGGTGCCCAAGGTGTTCGGCAAGGTCCACCCGAAGACGGGTGCGCCCCGGCACAACACGGTCATCGTGTCCCTGTTCTGCGGAGTGCTCGCGGCGGCCGTTCCGCTGGGCCAGCTCGCCGACGCCACCAGCATCGGCACGCTGTTCGCCTTCGCGCTCGTCAACGTGGCCGTCGTGGTGCTGCGCCGGACCCGCCCGGAGATGCCGCGCACCTTCCGGGTGCCGCTGTCGCCCCTGCTGCCGGCGGTGGGCTTCGCCTTCTGCGTCTGGATGATGGCCAGCCTCTCCGCCGTCACCTGGGTGGTCTTCGGTGTCTGGATGGCCGTCGGGCTCGTGTTCTACTTCGTGTACGGCCACCGCCGTTCCCGACTCGCGAACATCTGAGAAGTGATCGACCCACCGTGCTGAACGATCTCGACGAACGCATCGTGCACGCCCTCGCCGAGGACGCCCGCCGCTCCTACGCGGACATCGGGCAGATGGTCGGCCTGTCCGCGCCCGCCGTCAAGCGGCGCGTGGACAGGCTGCGGGCGACCGGCGCCATCACCGGCTTCACCGTCCGCGTCGACCCGGCGGCGCTCGGCTGGGAGACCGAGGGGTTCGTCGAGATCTACTGCCGGCGCAACACCTCGCCGGAGACCATCCAGCGGGGCCTGGAGCGCTACCAGGAGGTGGTGTCCGCGTCGACCGTCACCGGGGACGCGGACGCCGTCGCCCAGGTCTTCGCCGCCGACATGCGGCACTTCGAACGGGTGCTGGAGCGCATCGCCGGTGAGCCGTTCGTGGAGCGCACCAGGTCCGTGCTGGTGCTCTCACCGCTGCTGCGCCGCTACTCCTCCGGCTCGCCCACCTGAGCGGGCCGGCCGTCGCGGGGGGCTGCTCGCCGCATGGGCCGGGTGCCGCGCGGGCCGGCAGCGCAGGGCCGGGGGCGGTGCACCGTGCCGAGCTGGTGAGCGGTGCCGAGCCCCCTCCCGTGGGCCGTGTGCCACCCGCTGAGCCGGGCCGTACCGCGCGGAGCGGCAACCGTCACCGCGCGCGTTCCGCGCGCCGGGCTCACTCCGCGTGCCGGCGGACCTCGGCCAGCAGGCGCCGCACCGCCAGCACATGCCCGCGCGTCCCGATCACCAGCAGCCGGTAGAGCCGGCCCAGCGGCCCGGGGAAGACCGCCCGCGTCTCGGCCCGCAGGAGTGTGCGCCCCGCCCCCGCCGCTTCCAGGTGGAAGATCAGGGCGTACGCCGAGAAGCGGTGACGGCCGACGAGCGTCAGCTCCCGACCCGGTACCGCGCCGGCCACGCGGAACCCGGGCAGCGCCGATCCCGGAACCGGCGGCCGGGGGCCGGTGGCGACGCGGTCCGCGCAGCCGAGCAGACGGGCGACGGCGACGGAACGCGGGCTCCGGAACCCACGGTCCACCACCTCGGCGAGGGCCCGCCACACGGCGTCCGGTCCGGCCGCGACGACCGTGGTGTGCGCGTCGACGAAGGGCAGGACAGGGATCTCGGCGGTGTCCATGACGGCACCTTTCGGCAGACGGACCGGAAAACGGCTTCGCTCGGTATCCTCGCCCGCCCTCATCAGCGCCGGCTTCCTGCGGCGGGCCGACAGAGGTGGCCGCGCGGGGGAGGAGACGCCCGGAAGACCTCGTTCTCCCGGCGGACCCCGCCCGCCACGGCCCGCCGTGGGAATCTCCCGCGCGGACGCCCCGGGCCGCCTACCATCGGTGCCATGACCTGGCGACATTGATCCACCGGCCACGCCTCCCGAGGACCGCCTCGGACGCCGTACCTCCGGCATCCGATCCGATCCCGCGGGAAGGCCCCATGACTCTCTCACCCACGCGCGCGCCCTCCGACGGCGTCCGGCGGCTCGCCGTCACGCTCCACGCGCACGCGTTCCTCGACGAGTTCGTCCTGCTCTACCCGGTGTACGCGCTGCTGTTCGCCGACACCGGCCTCACTCTGTGGCAGATCTCCTCCCTCTTCGTCCTCTGGTCGCTCACCGGCGTTCTCCTGGAGGTCCCCTCCGGAGCCTGGGCCGACGCCTTCTCGCGCCGCATGCTGCTGTGGCTCGGCCCCCTGCTGACGGCGGCCGGCTTCGGACTGTGGGTGCTGGCTCCGTCGTACGGGACGTTCGCGCTCGGCTTCGTGCTGTGGGGGGCGCGCGGCGCCCTGGGCTCCGGTGCGCTGGAGGCCCTCGTCTACGAGGAACTGGACCGGCTCGGTGAGAGCCGCCGCTACGCCGGACTCATGGGCCGGGCCCAGGCGGCCGGACAGGTCGCCGTGATGGCGGCCATGGCGCTGGCCGGACCGGCGTTCGCGCTCGGCGGGTACCGGCTCGTCGGCGCGGCGAGCGTGCTCGCGTGTCTGCTGACCGCGGCCGTCGCCACCCGCTTCCCGGAACGGCGGGCGCCGGTGCGCGGCGGTGACGAGGACGGCTGGGCCGCGACCCTGCGCGCCGGCCTGCGCGAGGCGCGGCGCGACCGCTCGGTACGTGGGGCCCTGCTGCTGGTTCCGGCCGTCGCGGCGGTGTGGGGAGCGCTCGACGAGTACACGCCGCTGCTGGCCCTGGACACCGGCGTGGCGGCGGCCACGGTGCCCTACCTGCTGGTGGTGATCTGGGCCGGGGTCAGCGTCGGCAGTCTGCTGGCCGGCCCCGCGGCCCGCCTCGGCCGCCCGGGCCTCGCCGCGCTGCTCACGCTCTGTGCCGTCGCCCTGGCCGCCGGCGCGTCCTGGGGCCGACCGGCCGGCATGGTGCTCGTCGCCGTCGCCTTCGGCGGCTTCCAGCTCGCCACCGTCCTCGCCGACGCCCGCCTGCAGCAACGCATCGAGGGCGCCGCGCGCGCCACCCTCACCTCGCTCGCCGGCCTCGGCACCGAACTGGTCACGATGGCCGTCTACGGCGTGTACGCCACCCTGGGCACCACCGCATCCCACGGCACGGTCTTCACCCTCTTCGCCGTGCCCTACCTGCTCACGGCCCTCCTGCTCACCGCCCGACGCGCCGCACGGGCCCCCGCGCATCCGGGGGGAGGGGGACCGCTCGGCCCGCCCGCGGCGCACCCGCACCCGGGGGCGCGCGACCGGACCGGCGACGACTGACCGCCCAACCGGCACCCGCGCCGCGGCCGACGCTCGCGGGGGAACCGCGCGAGCGGCCTCGCCCGCCCGCTCCCGGAAAGCCCTCCGTGCCCCGCACAACGAATCACCGCCGGTCGGCCCCCGCACGCAACGATTCCCTCACCGGCGCGCAACGGCTCCTCCTTGTCCGGCCTGGTCAGCCGACCGTACCGTCTACGTGGCCCCCCGAACCCCCTTCCGCCCGCTGAGGAACCCGTATGCGCACCGCCCTGCTGCAGAGCTCCGGCCGCCCCGGCTCACCCGCCGAGAACCTGAAGGTGCTCGACGAGGCCGCGGGCCGGGCTGCCGCCGCGGGCGCCGGACTGCTGATCACGCCGGAGATGTTCCTGACGGGCTACGCGATCGGCGACGACATCGCCCGCCTGGCCGAGCCCGCCGACGGTGACGCCGCCGACGCGGTCGCGGAGATCGCCGGCCGGCACGGTGTGGCCGTCGCGTACGGCTACCCGGAGCGCGCCGGCGAGACGGTGTACAACTCCGTCCAGCTGGTCTCGGCGGACGGCACCCGCCTCGCCGGCTACCGCAAGACCCACCTCTTCGGCTGCTTCGAGCGGGACCACTTCGCGCCGGGCGAGCGGCAGGTCGTCCAGGCCGAGCTGAACGGCCTGACCGTCGGCCTGCTGATCTGCTACGACGTCGAGTTCCCGGAGAACGTCCGCGCGCACGCGCTGGCCGGCACCGACCTCCTGGTGGTGCCCACCGCGCAGATGCACCCGTTCCAGTTCGTCGCCGAGTCGATGATCCCGGTGCGGGCCTTCGAGAACCAGATGTACGTCGCCTACGTCAACCGCGTGGGCCGGGAAGGGGAGTTCGAGTTCGTCGGGCTGTCCACACTGGCCGGCCCCGACGGCATCGCCCGCACCCGCGCCGGCCGCGCCGAGCAACTGGTGTTCGCCGACGCCGACCCCGTCTCGCTGGCCGCCTCCCGTGAGGCGAACCCGTACCTCGCGGACCGCCGCCCCGCCCTGTACGGGTCCCTGGTCTGACACCCGCCACTCCCCGAACCACCCCGCGCAAGGAGTCCGTACCCCATGACGTCCACGGTGCCCAACGCCGTCGAGCACGCCGACGAGCAGCAGCCGCCGATCACCATGTTCGGCCCGGACTTCCCCTACGCCTACGACGACTTCCTCGCCCACCCGGCGGGCCTCGGACAGATACCCGCGACCGCGCACGGCACCGAGGTCGCGATCATCGGCGGCGGCCTGTCCGGCGTCGTCGCGGCGTACGAGCTGATGAAGATGGGGCTCAAGCCGGTCGTCTACGAGGCCGACCAGCTCGGCGGGCGGCTGCGCACCGTCGGCTTCGAGGGCTGCGACGAGTCGCTCAACTGCGAGCTGGGCGCGATGCGCTTCCCGCCGTCCTCCACCGCCCTGCAGCACTACATCGACCTCGTCGGCCTGGAGACCAGGCCCTTCCCGAACCCGCTGGCCGAGGCCACCCCCTCGACCGTCGTCGACCTCAAGGGCGAGAGCCACTACGCGGAGACGATCGACGATCTCCCGCAGGTCTACCGGGACGTCGCCGAGGCCTGGAACAAGTGCCTCGACGAGGGCGCCGACTTCTCCGACATGAACCGCGCGATGCGCGAGCGCGACGTCCCGCGCATCCGCGAGATCTGGGCGAAGCTCGTCGAGAAGCTCGACAACCAGACGTTCTACGGCTTCCTCTGCGACTCCGAGGCGTTCCGGTCGTTCCGGCACCGTGAGATCTTCGGCCAGGTCGGCTTCGGCACCGGGGGCTGGGACACCGACTTCCCCAACTCCATCCTGGAGATCCTGCGCGTCGTCTACACCGAGGCCGACGACCACCACCGCGGCATCGTCGGCGGCTCCCAGCAGCTGCCGCTGCGCCTGTGGGAGCGCGAACCCGCGAAGATCGTGCACTGGCCGCACGGCACCTCGCTGGCGAAGCTGCACGCCGACGGCCGGCCGCGCCCGGCCGTGACCCGGCTGCACCGCACCGCGGGCAACCGGATCACCGTCACCGACGCCGACGGCGACATCCGCACCTACACCGCGGCGATCTTCACCGCCCAGTCCTGGATGCTGCTGTCCAAGATCGAGTGCGACGACTCGCTGTTCCCGATCGACCACTGGACGGCGATCGAGCGCACCCACTACATGGAGTCGTCCAAACTGTTCGTGCCGGTCGACCGGCCGTTCTGGCTGGACGAGGCCGTCGACGACCAGGGAAACCCGACGGGCCGGGACACCATGTCGATGACGCTGACGGACCGGATGACCCGCGGCACCTACCTGCTGGACAACGGCCCCGACCAGCCGGCCGTCATCTGCCTCTCGTACACCTGGTGCGACGACAGCCTGAAGTGGCTGCCGCTGTCCGCGAACGAGCGGATGGAGGTCATGCTGAAGTCGCTCGGCGAGATCTACCCGAAGGTCGACATCCGCAGGCACATCATCGGTAACCCGGTGACGGTCTCCTGGGAGAACGAGCCCTACTTCATGGGCGCCTTCAAGGCCAACCTGCCGGGCCACTACCGCTACCAGCGGCGCCTGTTCACGCACTTCATGCAGGACCGGCTGCCCGACGACAAGCGCGGCATCTTCCTCGCCGGCGACGACATCTCCTGGACCGCGGGCTGGGCCGAGGGAGCCGTGCAGACCGCGCTGAACGCGGTCTGGGGCGTGATGCACCACCTCGGCGGCACCACCGACCCGTCCAACCCCGGCCCGGGCGACGTCTACGACGAGATCGCGCCGGTCGAACTCCCCGAGGACTGACGACCCGACCCGGGCTCCTCCGCGGCCCCGCCAGCCGGTCCGGAGGGACCCGGCCCGGCTAGCGGGGCAGCGGCGTCAGCAGCATGCGGCCCGCGAAGCCGACGGCCGCGTCGAGGCGTTCGGTGAACTCCTCGGCGAGCTCCGGCAGCCGGCGCAGGGCCCACAGGGCGCGGGCCGCCGACCAGGCGGCCTCGCGGGCGCGCTCCAGGCTCCAGGAGCCGAGGAAGTGGGTGAGCGGGTCGGCGATCTGCAACAGGTCGGGGCCCGGCATCAGGTCCTCGCGGATCCGTTCCTCCAGCGCGACGAGGAGATCGCCGATCCGCTCGAACTCGTCCTCCAGCGCGACCGGTTCGCAGTCCAGCGCCTGGCAGGTGTCGACGACGGACAGCGCCAGGTCGTGGCCGATGTGCGCGTTGATGCCCGCCAGCGCGAACTGCAGCGGACGGATGCCGGGATGGCGGCGGAACTGGAACAGCGGCCGCCAGCAGGCCGGCGGCCGGTGGCCGGCCGCCGCCGCGTCCACCGCTCTCAGGTACCGTTCGGCGAACCGCACGCCGAGGGTGTTCGCGGCCCGCGCGTCCGTGAACCGGCCGTCGTCGATGTGCCGGCCGACCTCCCGCGTCACGGTGAGATAGACGCGGTTGAAGACCGCGATCCCGTCCCGCGCGGGCAGTGCCGAGTCCAGGGCACGCATCCGGGACAGCACCGCGCCGACGTCGGGGCCGCTGTCTTCCAACTGTTCCATGGGGGGCATGGAGGAAGGGTCGCAGCCCCGCGCCGGGCGATACGGCGACGGCCCCGGCGCTTCCCCGAAACGAGCGAACGCGTGCTTGGGCCGGCCTCCGAGGGCCACCTGATGAGCCGTTCGTCGGGGCGGACCACGGCCGCGGGCGCGGGGTGCGACCGTCGCGGTGCAGGGCCCGGCGGACGCCAAGATCCTTGGTGCGGTTTCGCTTTCGGTCGTGCGTGCGAGTCCGGAGCCTTCTGGGTCGGAACCCGGGGTGAGCATCCGCTTAGGATGGCGGTACGTGTCCCATGCACCCAGGAGTCCCCACCGTGACCGCCGAAGCCCCGATCGCCCCCGCCCCCCTGTCGTACGGCCGGCTGATCCCCGTCACCGTCCACTTCGACGACCTGGACGCGCTCGGTCTGCTGCACAACGCCCGCTACCCGCTGCTCGTGGAGCGGGCCTGGACCGAGCTGTGGCAGGAGCACGGCGTCCGCTTCGACGGGGACTGGGTGGCGGCCGGCGACGCCTGCAACGCGGTCAAGGAACTCCGCGTCACCTACGAGGTCCCCGTGACCAGCCCCGGCACCTACGCCGTCCACCTCTGGCTGGAGCGCCTGGGCACGACGGGGCTGACCTACGGCTTCCGGCTCTGCTCGGCGGACGGTCTCACCACATACGCGCGCGGCACCCGGGTGCTGGTCCGGCTGGACCCGGCCACCCTGCGCCCCGCGCCCTGGAGCGACACCTTCAGGGCTGCCGGTCGGGCACTGCTGCGGCCGGCGGACTGATCTTCGCGCCGGTGCCGCGGTCGGCGCGCAGCACACCCGCGAACACCACCAGCCCGCACGCCAGCACCGTCACCACGCCGAACGACACCATCAGGCTGGTCGCCTGCGCCACACCGCCGATCAGACTCGGCGCGATCAGCCCCGAGGTGTACGTGATCGTCGCGACGCCCGCGATGGCCTGGCTCGGGTTGGGGCCGCTGTGCCCGGCCGCGGCGAAGCACAGCGGGACCACGACGGCGATGCCGAGCCCCATCAGGGCGAAGCCGGCCATCGCCGGTGCCGGGTGACCGCCGGCGACGATCAGCACTCCGCCGAGCACGGCCAGCACCCCGCCGGCGCGGACCGTGCGCACCGGACCGAACCGGTTCACCAGCGCGTCGCCGGCGATCCGTGCCACCGCCATGGTGAGCATGAACCCGGTGGTGCAGGCGGCGGCCAGGCCGGCCGAGGTGCCGAGCTCGTCCTCCAGGTAGACGGCGGACCAGTCCAGGCTGGCGCCCTCCGCGAACACCGCGCAGAAGCCCACCGCGCCGATCAGCAGCGCCGAGCGGGGCGGCAGGGCGAACCGTGGCGGCGGCTCCTCGTCCTCGGTGGGCCGCAGGTCCAGCGCCCAGCGGCAGGCCAGCAGGCCCAGCAGGGTGAGCACGGCCGCCGCCAGCACGTGGTGCAGGCGGGCGTCCGAGCCGAGGTGCGCGGCCAGGGTGCCGCCCGCCGAGCCGAGCAGCGCGCCCGCGCTCCACATGCCGTGCAGACCCGACATGATCGACCGGTCGAGCCGGTGCTCGACCTCGACGCCGAGCGCGTTCATGGCGACGTCGGCCATGCCGGCCGTGGCGCCGTAGGTGAACATGGCCAGGCAGAGCGTCACCAGGTTCGGCGCCAGGGCCGGCAGTACCAGCGACAGCGTCCACAGCGCCAGCAGCCCGCGCAGTGCGGGCCGGCTGCCGAAGCGGTGGGTGATCCGGCCGGCCAGCGGCATCGCGCAGGACGCGCCGAACGCGGTGAAGGCCAGCGCGAAGCCCAACTGGCCCGCGCTCACCCCGGCGTGGTCCTGGATCCACGGCACGCGGGTGGCGAACGAGCCCGTGACCGCTCCGTGCACGGCGAACACGGCCGCCACGGCGTACCGGGCGCGCACGACGTCGCGCTGTTCGTCAGCCATCTCCGTCATTCTCCGGCCCCTCCCTGGTCCGCGTCGCGGTCCGTGCCGTGGTCCGGGTCCGTCTTCGGGCCGACGGACTCGGGTGTCGACGTCGTCTTACGCCGTCGACGTGTCGTGGGTGTCGTGTTGTCGCGCGGTGACGTGCGTGCGACGAGGTGTTGCGGTGTCGTCCGGTGCCCTGTCGTGGGTTCCGTGGTGCCGCCGTAAACTATCAGGGACCTTGCCTGATAGATAGACGGTGAAGTGGCCACCGGGTCGCACGCCCCGCCGATCTGGGAGGATGCGCGGCATGTCCGCACCGAAGCCAGCGTCCCCGAGCACCGCCCGGGCCATGAACGACCGGCTCGCCCTGCGGCTGCTGCAGCAGGAGGGCCCCCTGACGGCCGCGCAGCTCAAGCGGCTCACCGGGCTGTCCCGGCCGACGGTCGCCGACCTCGTCGAGCGCCTCACCGCCGCCGGGCTCGTCGGGGTCGTCGGCGAGGCGGGCGAGCAGCGGCGCGGACCCAACGCCAAGCTCTACGGCATCGCCGCCGACCGCGCGCGTCTGGCGGCGCTGGACGTGCGCACGGAGGGGGTGTCCGTGCTGGTGTCCGACCTGGTGGGGCGGGTGCTGGCGGAGGCGTCCCGGCCCATCGGCGGGCACCTCGGCACCGGGCCCGCCGTGGAACAGGCGGTGACGCTCGTCGAGCGCGCGGCGGAGGAGGCCGGTGTGGTGGCGGGGGAGCCGGGGGTGCCGGGGACGCTGCACACGGTCGGCATCGGGGCGCCCGGCCTGATCGACCCCGCGACCGGCGAACTCCGCGACTCCACCGGCCTGCCGGAGTGGCACCGCCGCCTCGTGGCGGCACTTCAGGGGCGGTTCTCCGACGCCCGGGTGACGGTCGAGAACGAGACCAACCTCGCCGCCGTCGCCGAACAGCGCGAGGGTGCGGCCACCGACCGCGACACCTTCGTCCTCCTCTGGCTCGGTCACGGCACCGGCGCGGCCGTGGTCCTCGACGGCGCCCTGCGGCGCGGCGCCTCCGGCGGCACCGGCGAGATCGGCTTCCTGCCGGTCCCGGGCACGCGCGGACTGCCCTCGGCCAAGGACTGCGACGGCGGCTTCCACTCGTTGGCCGGGTCGGCGGCGGTCGTCGCTCTGGCACGGGAGCACGGCGTCGCGGCACCGCCCGGGGACGACGCTCCTGCCGCGGCGGCCGCGGTGCGATCGGCGACCGAGGCGTTGCGCGTACAGGGCCCCGACGATGCCCGGCCGGGCGGCCCGGCGGGCCACTCCGTGAGCGGCGCGGGGGCGGGCGAGCCGGGCCGCGGTGACCTGACCGACGCCGGCGGTTCGATCGGAGGCGGTGGAGTGAGGGGCGCAGACGGTACGGCGGACACCGAGGGTTCGATCGGAGGCGGCGCGTGGACCGGGGCCCGTGACGGGGCGGGCCCGGGGGAGGAGGTCGGTCCGCCTGGCGGGCCCGCACGCGAGGCGGCCGCCCGCTTCCTGGACGTCCTCGCCGACCGGATCGTCCTCGGCGTCGCCTCCGTCGTCGCCGTCCTGGACCCAGGGTGTGTGGTGCTCGGCGGAGAGGTCGGCCAGGCGGGCGGTGCCGAGCTGGCCGACCGGGTGGGGGAGCGGCTGCGCCGGATGGCGCCTCTGGCGACCGAGGTCCGCCACAGCACTCTGGGCGGCCCGGCCGTTCTGCGCGGGGCCCTGCTCACCGCGCGGGAGTCCGCCCAGGACCACCTTGTCGCTCCCCACGAGCACTGACCGCGCCCGGGCGTCCGGGCAGCCGCGCACTCGGCGCCCCCGGAACGGCCCCGCGCCGCCGACCGGCGGGGCGGGCGCGGGCACGGCTCCGCGTCCGGGCGCGCCCCGGCCGTCGGACCCGGCGGCGACGCCGGCTGGGCCGCGCACGCCCACCCCGGACGCGTCGTCACGACGGCCCCGACCCGCACGACCTGCCCGACGCGGCTACCCCCGCCCCTCGGCGTGCGCCAGGTACTCCTCGAACGTGCCCTTGCCCACCGCGTGCGGCGTCAGGTGCCCGCCCGCGCGGAACGCCCGGTAGGTCGCGCCCCACAGGGGAATCCGGACGACGCGGCGGCGCTTGCCGGTGGCGCGCAGGTAGGAGCGGGCCAGGGAGTCGAGGGTGCGGACCTCGGGGCCGCCCATCTCGGGCACCCGGCCGGCGGGCGCGCCGACGGCGAGTTCCGCGAGTCGGTCGGCGACCTCCGCGACCTCGATCGGCTGGTCCGGCACCCCCTTGGGCAGCGGCAGCACCGGCAGCCTGGCCAGCGTCCGGAACAGCGTGACCGGCAGATCGTGGAACTGCGTCGTGCGCAGGATCGTCCAGCCGAGCCCGGACTCCTCGACCAGCCGCTCCACGGCCAGCTTGGTGCGGTAGTAGCCGAACGGCACCCGGTCGACCCCCACGATCGAGATGTACACCAGATGCCCCACCCCGGCCCGCCGCGCCGCCGCGATCAGATGGGCGGCGGCCTGCTCGTCACCGCCGCGCGGGGTGGACGCGCAGTGCACGACGGCGTCCACGCCCGCCACGGCGTCGTCGAGCGCGGTGCCGCCCTCGCGCAGGTCGACGGCGTACGGCCGACTGTGCCGGCTGAGCACCCGTACCTCGTGCCCGTCCGCGCGCAGCCGCTCGGCGACGAGCCGGCCGAGTGTTCCGGTACCGCCGGTCACCAGGATCGTGGTCATGGCGTTCAGCCCCTTCGGGTGGTGCGTGCTGCCGGACGTCCCGGACGGGCGTCCCTCACCTGCTGGGACCGGACAGCCCGCCGGAATGTGACACTCCGGCCCGCCGCCCGCTCAGGGCCTCCCGAGCTGCCGGCCCACGAACCCCAGCTTGTCCGGGTTGACCACGGCCCGCAGCCCGACGATCGTCTCGTCCCGGTAGACGAACGTGACCGCCCCCCAGAGCTCCTCCCCGTTCCAGGCGAGGACGGCCGGCGCCCCGTTGACCTCGGCGACGGTGAGGACGTAGCCGGCCGCGAACCGTTCGAAGACGCCGGTCGTGAAGCGCACCACCTTCTCCCGGCCCTCGATCGGCCGCAGCGCCGCCTTGACCTTGCCGCCGCCGTCGCTCCACCAGGTCACGTCACCGGCGAGCAGCTTCTCCAGGCCGGCCAGGTCGCCCTCCCGGGCCGCCGTCAGGAAACTCTCCACCAGCTCCGCCTGCCGGTCCGGGGCCGGCGTGAAGCGCGTCTCGGGAGCCGCCACCCGCTGCGTCGCCCGCCGGTACAGCTGGCGGCAGTTGGCCTCGCTCAGGTCGAGCAGCCCGGCGATCTCCCGGTGCCCGTACCCGAACGCCTCCCGCAGCACGTACACCGCGCGCTCCACCGGCGTGAGCCGCTCCAGCAGCACCAGTACCGCCAGGGACACGGCGTCGCGCTGTTCGGCCGACTCCAGCGGGCCGAGGGCACCGTCGGCGGTGGCCACGGGCTCCGGCAGCCACGGCCCGACATACGCCTCGCGCCGTGCCCGCGCCGAGGTGAGGCGGTTGAGGCAGAGGTTGGTGACGACCTTCGCCAGCCAGGCGCCCAACTGCTCGATGCCGTCGCGGTCGGCCCCGTGGAACCGGAGCCAGGCGTCCTGCACGGTGTCCTCCGCCTCCTCAGCGGAGCCCAGCATGCGGTAGGCGAGTGCGAACAGCCGGGAGCGTTGGGCCTGGAACTCGTCGGCGAGGCCTGTTGTCATGCACTCAGCCTGCCAGAACGTGAGGGCCCGGCGGCGGGCAAGGGCCGTCGTCACCGCCGCCGGGCCCGGTCCGTGTCAGCAGGACCCGAGGTCCTGCCACACCCCCCACTCGCCCGTGGTGCCGGGCTCCTCGCCCTTCGTCCACCACTTGGCCTTCCACGAGTGCCCGTTGTGGGACACCACATTCCCGCCGGTGTAGGCGGTGACGGCGTCCCAAGCGGGGTTCGCGCAGGTGCCGGTGGATCCCGAGGGGGAGGGCGAGGGGCTCGGGGACGGGCCGGTGGATCCCGAGGGGGTCGGGCTGGGGCTCGGGCCGCCACCCGTGCCCGGCTCCACCACGGTCGTCCCGCGCGCCAGGTCACCGGCGAGGGCGTACGTCCTCCCGCCGAACGTCACCGTCCAGTTGGACGGCGTCGACACCGGCAGGTAGTACACGAAGTCCAGCTCCACCGACGCGCCCGGCGCCAGCGTCTGCCACGCGGGCAGCTTCAGGGAGACGCGGTGGTAGTCGCCCTTCAGGCCGCCCACGTTGCTGCCGGTGTGGTCGCTGCGGAGCACCGAAGTGCCCCACCCCGACTGGTCCTTGGCGTTGCCGGGCGCCGAGGTGGCGTAGTCGAACCGGAACTCCGTGCCGCCCGGCAGGGTCACCGACGTGTTGTTGGTGATCCTCAGCTTCGGGCTGATCGGGTAGTTGGAGTCGCCGAGCGGGAACTGCCCGAAGTCCACGCCGATGTCCAGCGCCTCGGCGGGCAGGTCGATCGTGGACCGCTTCGCGCCGTACGGGGAGGCCAATCTGAACTTCTCGTACATGGCCGTCGTCAGCGTCGACCCCTGCTCGTACTGGCCCTTGGCCGCGTTCCAGGCGTAGTCGCCGGCCAGCTCCCAGACCATCGTGCCGCCGATGCCGCGGTCGACGACGTAGTCCGCCTTGGCGTTCACCGACTGCTCGTCCTCGGTGGACAGGAACACCCTCTTCTCGGCGTTCCACAGCCAGGGCGCGACCAGGGCGGCGTCGTACTTGCGGGTGTAGGTGCCGGTCAGTTCGGTGCCGGCGGGGAAGCCGTAGCGCGTGATGTAGTCGCCGACGATGCCCTTCTCCAGGTTCTTGGCGTGCCACATCGGGTTGGAACCGGCCGGCGACTCCTTGCCGTCGGTGTCCAGGTCGTGCCAGAGGTTGTCGATGCCGACCGCGCCGTCCCCGCACTTGGTCAGTCCGGAGCCGGCCGGGCAGATGGTCGTGGCGGCCTTGCCCCACAGACCGTCCGTGCCGCCCGTGACGTTCTTGAACCCCCGGGTGTAGTAGGGGAGCCCGATGTTGATCCGTCCGGCCGGCATGGAGCCGCGGAAGTAGTGGTAGGCCCAGTCGGTGTTGAGATAGCCGATCCCGCCGTACTGGGAGGTGGAGTAGACGCCGGCCGCGGCGAGTTCGGCGTCCTTGCCGTCGTCGAAGAGCGACGCGTTCGGCCCCACGTACTCGTTCCAGGCGCCGTGCAGGTCGTACGACATGATGTTGACGTAGTCCAGGTACTTCTGGACCTGGAAGGTCTCCATGCCGCGCAGCAGATAGCCCGACGAGGGCGCCGCGACCGTGAGCAGGTAGTGCCTGCCGTCCGCCGCTCCCGCCCGGTCCAGCTCCTCGCGCAGCGTCTTCATCAGGGCGGCGTAGCCCTTGACCAGACCGGCCCGCCGGGCGTTGGACAGCGACCAGTCGAGCGGGTTGCCCGCGTCCTTCATGGTCGTCGGGTACTCGTAGTCGATGTCGACGCCGTTGAAACCGTACGTGCGGACGAAGTCGACCGCGGATGCCGCGAACGTGTCGATGGCGGCCTGGTTGACCGAGCCGTCCGCGTTGGTGGCCGTCGAGTAGAAGCCGCCCGAGTTCACCCGCGTGCCGTCGTCGTCGAAGTAGCCGCCGGTCTCGGCCCAGCCGCCGACCGAGATGAGCGTCTTGACGTCGGGGTGCTGCTTCTTGAACTTGTTGAGCAGGTTGAAGTGGCCCTGGTAGGGGAGTTGCGGGTCCATCTCGGCGCCCGCCACGCCGGGCCAGGTCATGCCGGTCGCCGCGTTGGCAGGGCCGTCGGTGCCGACGGAGATCTTGTGGGCGCCGTCGACGTGCGCGAAGGCGTAGTTGATGTGGGTGACCTTGTCCCACGGGATGTCCGAGGCCAGGTAGGCGGGCTTGCCGTCCTTGCCGGTGCGCCAGCCGGTGAAGTAGCCGATGACCCGGCGCTGGTGGTCGGCGCCCATCTTCTCCCGGCCGGCCGAGTCGTAGACGGAGCAGTAGGGGACGTCCACCCCGGGCGTGGTGTACAGCCCGTCGGGGCGGCAGGACGACTGGTCGGCGGCCTGGGACACGGTCGCCGGAAGGCCGGCCAGCAGCAGTCCGGCGACTGCGGCGGCACCGGCGAGCAGGGTGGGTCTGGTGCGATGGCGGTGCGGTGTGGGGGACAGCAAAGTCGGTTCCTCTCCACGGAAGTTGGGCAGACCCTAGAGAGGACTAGACCAATGCGTCAATAGGTATGGACCAATCGCGGGAGGGGGGTTCGGTGACGGATTCCTGTGAGCCACTCCACATGGTTCACCCGCATGGACGCATGGCGGTCGTGGCACACTGGCCCTGTACAAGAAGCAGCGCACTCCGGGGTCGGTGAAAGTCCGAACCGGCGGTTACAGTCCGCGACCCGGTCACGTCCAGTGACCGGTTGACCAGGTGAAATTCCTGGACCGACGGTTAAAGTCCGGATGGGAGGCAGTGCGCGGCGGGCGGGCATGCGTGCGCGCCGCCGAACAGGTACTCGTCCGCGGACGAGTCTGTCCGGCGTCGCCCCCGGTGTCGTCGCCCGTACTTTCTGTCGTCATCGACAGCCCCGGAGTCCGTGCCCGAACGAGGCAGGAGGACCCGGGAAGTGTTCACCGGAATCGTCGAAGAGCTGGGCGAGGTCACCGCCGTCGAGAACCTCGGCGACGCCTCCCGTTTCCGGCTGCGCGGCCCCGTCGTCACCGAGGGCGCGAAGCACGGCGACTCCATCGCCGTGAACGGTGTCTGTCTCACGGTCGTCGAACACGAGGGCGACGAGTTCACCGCCGACGTCATGGCGGAGACCCTGAAGCGCTCCAGCCTCGGCGCGCTCACCGTCGGCTCCCGCGTCAACCTGGAACGCCCCACCGCCGTCGGCGCCCGCCTCGGCGGCCACATCGTGCAGGGCCACGTCGACGGCACCGGTCAGGTGCTGGCCCGCACCCCCTCCGAGCACTGGGAGATCGTGAAGATCTCCCTCCCCGCCGACCTCGCCCGCTACGTCGTCGAAAAGGGCTCCATCACCGTCGACGGCATCAGCCTCACCGTCGTCGAGGCCGGCACCGACCACTTCACGGTCAGCCTCATCCCCACCACCCTCGCCCTGACCACGCTCGGCCGCAAGCAGCCCGGCGACCCGGTCAACCTGGAAGTGGACATCGTCGCCAAGTACGTCGAGCGGCTGCTCACCACCGGCCCGGGGGCCGGGAAGTGAACTCCCTCAACTCCGAGGCCTTCGTCCTGTTCGGCAAGGGCATCCTCTGGACCGACATGATCGGCAACCTGTTCGGCCTGGCCGCCCTGGCCCTCGGCTGGCGGCGCTCCGTGTGGAGCTGGCCGGTGCAGTTCTGGTCCGGCCTCATCCTCTTCTCCGCCTTCTACGGGCATCTCGCGGGCAGCGCGGGCAAGCAGGCCGTCGTGGCGGTCGTCGCCGTCTACGGCTGGTGGCAGTGGAACCGGAACAAGGGCCAGGCCGACGACGGCCACATCGCCCCCCGCTTCGCCACCTGGCCCGAGCGCGCCGCCATGCTCACCGCGGCCGCCGCCGGCACCGTCGCCGTCGCCCTCCTCTTCAAGGCCCACCCGTCCCTGTCCTGGGACCCCTGGCCCGACGCCTACATCTTCGTCGGCACCGTCGTCGCCATGTACGCCCAGGCGCGCGGCATGGTCGAGTTCTGGTTCGCCTGGCTCCTGGTCGACCTGGTCGGCGTCCCCCTGAACTTCGCCAACGGCTACGCCTTCTCCGGCTTCGTCTACGTCATCTACGGCGCGCTCGTCCTGTGGGGCATGCGCGACTGGTGGCTGCGCTCCCGCAGGAGCCCGCGGCCCGCTCTGGAAGGAGCCCCCGCATGACCACGGCATCCGTTCTCTACGACACCGACGGCTTCGAGGACCTCAGCCTCGACCCCGTGGAACAGGCCATCGCCGACATCGCGGCCGGCCGCCCCATCGTCGTCGTCGACGACGAGGACCGAGAGAACGAGGGCGACCTCGTCGTCGCGGCGGAGAAGGTCACACCCGAGATCGTCGCCTTCATGATGAGCGAGTGCCGGGGACTGATCTGCGCCCCCATGGAGGGCGAGGAACTCGACCGGCTCCAGCTGCCGCAGATGGTCACGGACAACACCGAGTCCATGAAGACCGCGTTCACCGTCTCCGTCGACGCCGGCGCCGCCCACGGCGTGACCACCGGCATCTCCGCCGCCGACCGCGCCACCACCCTCCGGCTGCTGGCGAGCGGCACCGCCGAGCCCGCCGACCTGGTGCGGCCCGGCCACATCTTCCCGCTGCGCGCCCGCTCCGGCGGCGTCCTGGTCCGCGACGGCCACACCGAGGCCGCCGTCGACCTCGCCCGCCTCGCGGGCCTGCGGCCGGCCGGCGCCATCGTCGAGATCGCCGGCGAGGACGGCCGGATGCTCCGGCTGCCCGAGCTGATCCCGTTCGCCCGCAAGCACGGGCTGACGATCATCTCCATCGAGGACCTGATCGCCTACCGGCGCAGCGCCGAGCCCACCGTCCGGCGCGAGGCCGAGGTCCACCTGCCCACCGCCCACGGCGCCTTCACCGCGTACGGCTACCGCTCCACCGTCGACGGCGTCGAACACGTCGCGCTGGTCCACGGCGACCTCACCGACGGCCAGGACGTCCTGGTCCGCCTGCACTCCGAGTGCCTCACCGGCGACGTCTTCCACTCCCTGCGCTGCGACTGCGGCCCCCAGCTCGACGCGTCCCTGCAGCGCATCCAGGCCGAGGGCCGCGGCGTCGTCGTCTACCTGCGCGGACACGAGGGGCGCGGCATCGGCCTGCTGTCCAAGCTGCGCGCGTACGAGCTGCAGGAGCGCGGTCGCGACACCCTCGACGCCAACCTGGAGCTCGGCCTGCCCGCCGACGCCCGCGACTACGGAGCCGGCGCCCAGATCCTCGCCGACCTCGGCGTGCGCGGTGTACGGCTGATGACCAACAACCCCGACAAGTCCGACGCCCTCGTGCGGCACGGGATCAGGGTCCTGGCCCGCGAGCCCATGCCCGTCCGGGCCGACGAGCACAACATCCGCTACCTGCGCACCAAGCGGGACCGGATGGGACACGACCTGCCCTGGCTGGACCCGGCCCCCGCCGCGCCCCCCGCGGCCCCGTCCGCGTCCACCTGCGGCAACCAGTAACACGGCACAGCACAGCAGAGCACAGCACCGAAGGAGACACGTGAGCGGCAAGGGCGCACCGGAACTGTCCGTACGCAATGTGGGTGACCTGCGGGTCGCCGTCATCGCGGCGCAGTGGCACGAAAAGGTGATGGACGGTCTGGTCGACGGCGCCCTGCGCGCCCTGCACGAGCTGGGGATCGACGAGCCGACGCTGCTCCGCGTCCCCGGCAGCTGGGAACTGCCGGTGGTGGCCAAGGTGCTGGCCGGGCGGGGCTACGACGCGATCGTCGCGCTCGGCGTCGTCATCCGCGGCGGCACCCCGCACTTCGACTACGTGTGCCAGGGCGTCACCCAGGGCCTCACCCAGGTCTCCGTCGACACCGGCGTCCCCGTCGGCTTCGGCCTGCTCACCTGTGACAACGAGGAACAGGCGCTGGACCGGGCCGGGCTGCCGGGCTCGAACGAGGACAAGGGCCACGAGGCGGTGACGGCGGCGGTGGCCACCGCGGCCACCCTGCGTTCAGTATCCGAACCCTGGCGCTGACGAAGCCCGGGTGTGGCATAGGCTGAGCGTCACCATGTCCAATAAGACGTTCGAGGAGCTCTTCACCGAGCTCCAGCACAAGGCCACCCACGGCGACCCCGCCACCTCCCGCACCGCCGAACTGGTCGGCAAGGGCGTCCACGCCATCGGCAAGAAGGTCGTCGAGGAGGCCGCCGAGGTCTGGATGGCCGCCGAGTACGAGGGCAAGGAAGCGGCCGCCGAGGAGATCTCGCAGCTGCTGTACCACGTCCAGGTGATGATGGTCGCCCGCGGCATCTCCCTCGACGACGTCTACGCCCACCTGTAAGCCGCACCCGTTCCCCTCCCGAACCGAGCGAAGGAAGCCGACCTCATGCTGCGCATCGCCGTCCCCAACAAGGGTTCCCTGTCCGGCCCTGCGGCGGAGATGCTGCATGAGGCCGGCTACCAGCAGCGCCGCGAGTCCAAGGAGCTGCGGATCGTCGACCCGGAGAACGAGGTCGAGTTCTTCTACCTCCGGCCCCGCGACATCGCGATCTACGTCTCCTCCGGCCGCCTCGACATCGGCATCACCGGCCGCGACCTGCTGGTCGACTCCGGCGCCAACGCCGAGGAGATCCTCCCGCTCGGCTTCGCCCGCTCCACCTTCCGCTTCGCCGGCAAGCCGGGCACCGCGACCGGCATCACGGACCTCGCCGGCCGGACGGTCGCCACCTCCTACGAGGGCATCGTCGCCAAGCACCTCGCCGACCAGGGCGTGGACGCCTCCGTCGTCCACCTCGACGGAGCGGTGGAGACCGCCATCGAGCTGGGTGTCGCCGAGGTCATCGCGGACGTCGTCGAGACCGGCACCAGCCTGCGCAACGCCGGCCTTGAGGTGTTCGGCGAGCCGATCATGAGGTCCGAGGCCATCGTGGTCCGCCGCACCGGGGCGGACGCCGAGGAGCCCAAGGTGCAGCAGTTCCTGCGCCGCCTCCAGGGCGTCCTGGTGGCCCGCACCTACGTGATGATGGACTACGACTGCCGGGTCGAGCAGCTGGAGAAGGCCGTCGCGCTCACCCCCGGCCTGGAGTCCCCGACCGTCTCCCCGCTGCACAACGAGGGCTGGGTCGCCGTGCGTGCCATGGTCCCCGCCAAGGAGGCGCAGCGGATCATGGACGACCTGTACGCCATCGGCGCGCGGGCCATCCTGACCACGGCCATCCACGCCTGCCGCCTCTGAGGAACCCCCGCAGCGATGTCCGAGCTTCCCGCCCTGCCCGTCACCTTCCGGCCCGGCCGCACCCGCGCCGTCCTGCTCACCGCCGGTGCCGCGATCTTCGCCGTCATCACGGCGATCGCTCTTCTGCTGGAGCAGCTCGGCCCGGGGGAGCGGCTGAGCTTCATCCTCACCGGAGCACTGATCTTCGGCGTGCTGGCCCTGCTCGCCCGCGTCAAGGTCGTCGCCGACGACACCGGCGTCACCGTGGTGAACATCGCCGGCCGGCGGCGCCTGCACTGGGCCGAGATCCTCCGGGTCAACCTGCGCCCCGGCGACCCCTGGGTCTTCCTCGACCTCAGCGACGGCACCAGCCTGCCCGCGCTCGGCATCCAGCCGGGCATCGCCAGGGCCAGGGCGATCGAGGACGCGCGCACCCTGCGCGCCCTCGCCGAGGCCCACGCCATCGGGGACCCCGAGAAGGATCAGGGCTGACTCCGGGGCGTCCACCCTGCCGCAACGGGCCCTGTCTTGATTAATCTGTTGGCGGAGGCGACGACGTCGCCTCCGCCCCTGAGGTGCCGTCCGGCCCTCAGAGGCTTCCTGCTACCCGAGGAGTGACTCCCTCCAGCGATGGACGGATCGTCCTGTAGTACCTGCGCCGCCCCCTCCCGAGATACCGAGGCGGCGGCATCATGAGCGTCCCCCTGCTGCTGCTCGCGGCCGCGTTCCTGCTCATCCTCGCCAACGGCTTCTTCGTCGCCGCCGAGTTCGGCCTGATCACGGTGGAGCGTCCGGAGGCCGAGAAGGCCGCCGCCGACGGCGACCGGCGCGCCCGCACGGTCGTGCAGTCCCTGAAGGAACTCTCCTTCCAGCTCTCCGGCACCCAGCTCGGCATCACCATCACCTCCCTCGTCGTCGGCATGCTCGCCGAGCCGGCGCTCGCGGACCTGCTGGGAGGCCCGTTCCGCGCGATCGGCGTGCCCGAGGGAGCCGTCTCCGGGGTCGCCGTCGTGATCGGCATGCTGCTGGCCTCCGCCGTCCAGATGGTGGTCGGCGAACTCGTGCCGAAGAACTGGGCGGTCTCCCGCCCCCTGCAGGTCGCCCGCTTCGTGGCGGGCCCCCAGCACGTCTTCTCCCGCTTGTTCCGCCCGGTGATCGCCACGCTGAACGCCGTCGCCAACCGCCTCGTCCGGGCGCTCGGCGTGGAGCCCACCGAGGAGCTGGCCTCCGCCCGCACCCCCGGCGAGCTGGTCTCCCTGGCCCGGCACTCCGCCCAGGCGGGCGCACTGGAACAGGACACGGCCGACCTGTTCGTGCGCACCCTGTCCCTGGCCGAGCTGACCGCCCAGCACGTGATGACCCCGCGGGTGAAGGTCAGCGCCCTGCAGTCGTCGGCGACCGCCGAGGACGTGGTCAACCTGACCCGCGCCACCGGTCTGTCCCGCTTCCCCGTCTACCGGGAGAAGATCGACGAGATCGCCGGCATGGTCCACCTCAAGGACGCCCTCGCCGTGCCCGTCCACGACCGGCTGCGCACCCCCGTCGGCCGGATCGCCCGCCCGGCCCTGCTCGTCCCCGAGACGCTGCCGGTCCAGCCCCTGCTGGCCCGGCTGCGCAGCGAGCAGCCCATCGCCGTCGTCGTCGACGAGTACGGCGGCACGGCCGGTGTCGTCACCCTGGAGGACATCGTCGAGGAGATCGTCGGCGAGGTCCGTGACGAGCACGACGGCCTGGACACCCCCGAGCTCGCCCCCGCCCCGCCGGAGGACGGCAGGCCTGCCTGGGACGTCGACGGCAGCTGCCGCGTCGACATCCTGCTCCGCATAGGACTCCAGGTCCCGGAGGGGCCGTACGAGACGGTGGCCGGCCTCGTCGCCGACCTGCTCGGCCGGATCCCGGCCGTCGGCGACCGCGTGGAACTGCCCGGCTGGCGGCTCTCCGTGCGCCGGGTCGGCCACTACCGGGCCGAACGGGTCCGGCTGGTGCGCACCGGCGCCGTCGTGGAGGTCGCCCGATGAGCGTCCTGCAACTGCTCTTCGCCGCGCTCCTGGTCCTCGCCAACGGGTTCTTCGTCGGAGCCGAGTTCGCGCTCGTCTCCGTGCGCCGCAGCCAGATCGAACCGCTCGGCACCGCCCGCGCCCGCCAGGTGCTGTACGGCCTGGAGCGGCTGCCGCAGATGATGGCCGCCGCCCAGTTCGGCATCACCGTCTGCTCGCTGACCCTGGGCGCGGTCGCCGAGCCGACCGTCGCGCACCTGCTGGAGCCGGTCTTCGAGTGGATCCACCTGCCGCACGGCATGATCCACCCCCTGGGCTATGTCGTCGCGCTCGCCGCGGTGGTCTTCTTCCACCTGGTCATCGGCGAGATGGTCCCGAAGAACCTGGCCATGGCCGCCCCGGAGAAGGCCGCGCTGTGGCTCAGCCCCGGTCTCGTCTGGTTCGCCCGTCTGTGCCGGCCGATCACCGTCGCCCTCGGCGCCTGCGCCCAGGGCATCCTGCGGCTGTTCCGCGTCGAGCCCAAGGACGAGGTCGAGGCGGTCGTCACCAGCGAGCAGCTCAACCGGCTGCTGGAGGACTCCGGCGAGGCAGGCCTCCTCGGCCCCGAGGAACGGGAGCGGCTGGAGGACGCGCTGGAACTCGGCTCGCGCCCGGTCACCGACGTGCTCCTGGGACGCGAGGCCCTGATCACGGTGAGTCCGTCGGTCACCCCGGGCGAGATCGTCGCCCTGACCGCCCGCACCGGGTACTCCCGCTTCCCGGTCGCCGCCGGGAACGGCGCCTTCATGGGCTACCTGCACGTGAAGGACGTACTCGACCTGGAGGACTCCGAGCGGGCCGTGCCGCAGCACGTGTGGCGCCCGATGACGACCCTCCGCTCCGAGCTGCCGCTGGACGACGCGCTCACGGTGATGCGCCGGGCCGCCACCCACCTGGCGCAGGTCGCCGACGCGAGCGGCAAGGTGCTCGGACTGGTCGCGCTGGAGGACGTGTTGGAACTGCTGGTGGGTGAGGTCCGCGACCCCGCCCACCGGGAGTTCCCGCAGGTGCGGCTGACGGAACCGAGGGCGAGCGGGGAGCCGGAGGAGGCGATGGCCTAGCGGCGGCCGCGGGGGCGGGACACGGTGTCACCGCCGCCCCGCCCGCGGGGTCCCTCACGCCGCTGGGGGACCCTGCGGCGACCGGCCGCTCAGCACCTCCCCGTACGCCTGCATCAGGTCCGGCAGCCGGAGCGTCGCCAGGTCCTCCCGGGACAGGGTCCCGGCATACGTCGACAGGCGCAGGTCCCGGTACGCACAGCTCTTCTCGTACAGGGTCCGCAGGAACCGCCCGTTGCCCAGTTCGTCGATCCACCCCTGGTCGACGACGTGCCCCGCGATCGACCGCAGTTCGTCCAGTGCCTCCTCGTCCCACGCGTCCCCGTTCTCCGCGGCGAGCACCTTGCCGATCTCGGTCAGTTCGAGCGGCCGGTAGGAGGGGAAGTCGACGCGGGTGGTGAAGCGGGAGGAGAGCCCGGGGTTCGTGGTGAGCAGCCGGTCCATGCCCTCCGGGTATCCGGCGAGGATCACCACCAGGTGGTCGCGGTTGTCCTCGGCCCGCTTCAGCAGCACCTGCAGCGCCTCGTCGCCGTACGCGTCGCCCTTGCCGTAGCCGGAGTTCGACAGGGAGTACGCCTCGTCGACGAAGAGGACCCCGCCGAGCGCGGAGTCGATCAGCTCGTTGGCCTTCACGGCCGTCTGCCCGAGGTACTCGCCGACCAGGTCGGCCCGCTGCGCCTCCACGAGGTGGTCGCCGCCGAGCAGCCCGAGCGCGTAGAAGACCCGGCCGAGGATGCGGGCCACGGTGGTCTTGCCGGTGCCGGACGGGCCGGAGAAGACGAAGTGCCGTTTGGGCGGCTGCACCGGCAGTCCCTGCCCGGCCCGCAGGCGCGCCATGTTCAGCTGTGCCGACAGTGCCTTGACCTGCCGTTTCACCGGCTCCAGCCCCACCATGCGCTCCAGTTCGGCGAGCGCCTCCTCCAATAAGCCGGGGTCGGTCGGCCCGGCGGGCAGTGACGGCGAGGCGACCGGGGTCTTGTGGCGCGCCGCCGGATCCGTGACCGCCGGCAGCGGCCCCCCGGCCGACGGTTCGGCGGGGTCGCCCAGCCTGAGATCACGGCCCTCGGTGCCGAACAGCGGGTCGAGGGTGTCGGGCCCGTCCACGTTGTCCTGTCCCAGGCCGGTGAGGGTGATCGCCGCGAGGTCGGCGGGGTCGTCGTACCCGTCGCCCTCGGCGATGGCCGCGAGCCGGGCCGAGGTGTCCATGAAGGCCGGGTCGACGCGGTGCACCGCCCGGTACAGCGGCAGCGCCGCGGCGGACCGGCCGGTGCCCTCGTGGGCCCGGGCCAGCCAGTAGCGCAGCTCCTTGCGCTGCGGCTGCTCGCTGCGGCAGCGCATCAGGGCGGTCGACAGCAGCGGTTCGGCCTGCCCGTACATCTCCAGCCGGACCCGGGCCATGCCCCCGAACAGCCCCGCCTCGATCCCCAGCAGCGGGTCGTCGAGCAACGGGTCGGTGTGCCGGACCAGTTGCTCCCAGTCCTTGACCAGATAGGCCCGGCAGGCGTGCAGGAAGCGGACCTGGTGGTCGGAGTCGACCGGGGGCAGCCCGGCGAGCGCACGGTCCAACTCCGGGACGTGGCGCCCGTCGAGCCAGTGGGAGGCGTGCGCGAGCAGCAGATCGCGCGGGCTCTCCAGCACCGGCTGCACCCACCAGCCCAGCCAGTACCAGGAGTTGAGGGTGCGGCGGTGCCGGGCGCGCTGCTCGCCGAAGCGTTCGCGATGGCGGAACATCCGGAGCAGGGCGGTGGTGGTGTCCACGCGCAGCGCATGCAGTCCCAGCCAGCCGTCGGCCATCCCCGGATCGATCCGCACCGCGGCGCGGAACTCCTCCTCGGCCTGCGGATAGGCGCCCATGGTGTAGGCGTCCACGCCTCGCAGCCAGGCGAGGTCGGCCGGGGCCTCGGGGCCCCGCGTGCCGAAGTCCATCACGTCCCCCACAAACCGTGCCGCGGACCGGAGTTGCGACGGGCGTGAAGCAGCCGTCCCTAGGTCGCACCGAGGGCATCGTACCCGCGGGGGTGTCGCCCGCCGAAGGGTGCCGCACGGCACGTTCGACGAGGTGGGAGCAGAGGGGGGCGCAACCGGCGGTGGTGACCCTGGGTGACGGGATCACGCCGTCGCGCGTCCGTCTCCCGGCCCGAGGGACGCCGCGCGGGCAGAACGAAGCCCCCGGTCACGGGGGAACAACCGGGGGCTTCGCGTAGGGGGGCGGCTTCCCTCGCCGCACATTGAGAACGTAAGTCCTGCCCGGGCCACGGGTCAAGCGAAGGCGAGGCACCGGGGAAACTTCTTCCGCAGGGGTCTTCACAAGTTCACCACATCGCGGGTGGCCCATCACCCTGCGTGACATCTTCCCCCTGTGTGCCCGCCGCGCTGGGTCCCGGCAGCATCACATAACCCCGCCTCAACTGCCGTACCAGCAAGTCGGCATGGGGTCGCGAGGGGTCAGCGGCGAAGTGCCGGCGCTCCGCCTCGACCCACCCGTCCCAGAACTCCCGCTGCTCCTCCCCGTCCCGGGCGCGGCCCCTGGCCCACGACTCCTCGGCCGACAGCTCCATCCACAGCAGGCACGCCAGCCCCGGACGCAGCTCCCGGCGGCCGGCGCCGACGCCCTCCACCAGGACCACGGGGGCCGGAGGCAGCGACCGGGCCGGCCCGAAGCGGCGCGCCGGCCAGTCGTACGGCGTGTACCGCGCCGTCTCGCCGCGGCGCAGCGGCTCGATCACCTGTGCCCGCAGCCGCTCGGTCCACGCGAAGAGTTCGGTGTGGCTGGCGATGTCGTCGAGATGCAGGACAGGTGCCCCGCCCAGCGCCTCCGCGAGCAGCGCGGCGAACGTGGACTTCCCCGACCCGGCGTGCCCGTCGACCCCGACGAGACGGACCGGCCCGCACGACGGGGGGAGACGGCGGAGCCGGGCGGCGAGCTGGTCGATGGCGGGGTCCTGGGGGGAGGGGGACGAGGGGGAGTAGGCCAGTCTAGTGGGGGCCGGACAGCGGAGGGGGCGGTGGCTCGACGCCCTCGGGGTTCCGGCCGGGTGGTGCCGCTCGGGGCGGTAGCGGCACGGGGTTCCGGCAGAGGGTGCCGCTCGGGGCGGCGGCACGGGGAGCCGAGCCGGGTGGTGCCGCGGCGCGGGCGGCGGCGCCGGGAGCCGAGCCGGGTGGCGGGTGGGGGTGGCGCCCGCGGTGGGTCGGCCATGCGTGTGGTGCGGGGCGCGGTGTGCTGGTGGCGGGGGACCCGCGCGGTCATAGTGGGCGCGAGCCGTGCACCGCCGGCCCCCGTTCCGGACGACACCCTGGGAGTCACCCGCCCATGAGCGAAGCCGAACAGCCTCAGCCGTCCCGACGCCGTCTCCTGGCCGTCGCCGTGGCCGCGGCGGCGGGCGGTGCCGCCGCCGTCCCGGCCACGGCGGCGGCCGCCGGCCGGTCCGGTCCGGACTCGGGGACGAGCGCCACGGCCGGCGACGGGGCCGATCCGGACCTCTGGACGGGCGCCGCGGACGGCGGGCGCCTCGGCGCGGCCCGGACCCGGCCCGTCGACCACCGTTCGTGGACGACGTACCCGGAGTGGTGCGGCGGCACCGCGCGCGGGACCCGGGCCGTCGCCGGCAGCCGCCCGGGCCTGGTCGTCGACGTGCCCCGCGGCACCACCGACTACCGCGACCCGCACACCGGCACCACCGCGGCCTGGGAGTACGCGACCTGGACCGCGCCGGCGCATCGGCTCACCGTGCCCGCCACGGAGATCATCGCCTCCTGGAACGCGCACACCCCGGCCGGCACCTGGCTCCAGGTCGAGTTGAAGGGGACGTACTCCGACGACCGGGACACCCCGTGGTACGTGATGGGCCGCTGGGCGTCCGGCGACCGGGACATCCGGCGGACCTCCGTCGCCGGACAGAGCGACGGCCGCAGCACCGTCTGGACGGACACCCTGTCCCTCGACGACGCCACGGCGGGCCTCCGGCTGGTGGCGTACCGGCTGCGGCTGACCCTGTACCGCCGCCCCGGCACCCGGCTCACCCCCACCGTCCGGCGGCTGGGCGCGATGGGCTCCGACATCCCCGACCGTTTCACCGTCCCCGCCACCCGTCCCGGCCGGGTGGGGCGGGAGCTGAAGGTGCCGCGCTACTCGCAGGAGATCCACAAGGGCCAGTACCCGGAGTACGACGGCGGCGGAGAGGCGTGGTGCAGCCCGACCTCCTCGCAGATGGTGATCGAGTACTGGGGCGGCCGGCTCACCGCGGAGCAACTCGCCTGGGTGGACACCGACTACGCGGACCCGCAGGTGTGCCATGCCGCGCGGCACACCTACGACCACCGGTACGGCGGCTGCGGCAACTGGCCGTTCAACGCGGCGTACGCGGCCACCTTCGACGGCCTGCAGGGCGTGGTCACCCGGCTCACCTCACTCACCGACCTGGAGACGCTGATCGCGGCGGGGATCCCGGTCATCACCTCCCAGTCCTTCCTGAAGGGGGAGCTGACCGGTGCGGGGTACGGCACCGCCGGGCACCTGATGACGGTGGTCGGCTTCACCGGCGACGGCGACGTGGTCGTCAACGACCCGGCCGCGCCCCGCGACGCGGCGGTGCGCCGGGTCTACCGGCGGCGGGAGTTCGAGAACGTCTGGCTGCGCACCAAGCGGTACGCCGCCGGCGGCAAGGTCGCCTCCGGCACGGGCGGTGTCTGCTACCTGTACTTCCCGGCGCACCCGGCCGCGGAGCAGCGCACGGCCTTGGCCGCGGTGGGTGTGCGCTGACCCGGCCCCCGTGGGCGACGTCTCCACCCCGACGGGGACTGATGTGATCATCTGACGAGTCATGTGACAGATGTGACATGACGCATGCATGACCTGACATACTGCGGAGGTCCCACCGACCGTTGAGACCAGGGTCGACATTGAACATCCCGCAACAGCGCGACGCCGTCCGCCCCCGAGCGCGCGGAACCGAACGCTCACTGGCGCGCCGAGCCGAACTCATCGCCATCGGGCGGAAGTTGTTCGCCGACACGTCGTACGACGCCCTCTCGATGGACGACATCGCCAAGCAGGCGCACGTCGCCAAGGGGCTGATCTACTACTACTTCCAGTCCAAGCGCGGCTACTACCTGGCGATCATCCAGGACTCGGTCGCCGACCTGGTCTCCTTCGCTGCGAGCGGGCGGGAGCTGCCCCAGGTGGACCGGGCCCACCGCACGATCGACGGCTATCTGCGCTACGCCGAGCACAACCAGGCCGCCTACCGCACGATCGTCAGCGGCGGCGTCGGCTTCGACACCGAGGTGCACGCCATCCGGGACGGGGTGCGCGAGGCGATCGTCGCGACCATCGCCGAGGGGGCGTACGGCCGTACCGACATCCCCCCGCTCGCCCGTACCGGTCTGCTCTCCTGGGTGTGCGGTGTGGAGGGAGCGACCCTCGACTGGATCGCCCGCCCCGAGCTGCCCCGCGACACCGTGCGCGATCTGCTCGTGAAGACCCTGGGGGGCTCCCTGCGGGCCGTGGAGGAGATGGACCCCACCTGCCCCGCCCCCGTGCCGGCCCGCCGCAACGGCTGATTTCCGAACCCCGCAAGACGCCGACCCGGGCGCCGACCGGACCGTGCTGCCGCGAAGGCGGCCGTGGCCGGGCGACGGTGCCGTCCGCCGCCGTGCGGGGGGCCGGGCACGCGGGCATACTCACAGCGCGCACCCCGCCGGCCGGCCCGGAAGGAGGACCCCGCCATGCCCGACCGCGCCCCGAAGCCGGTGGACCGCCCGCTGCCCTCGGACGAGGCCCGTGAACTGATCGCTCTGGTCAGGGACATCGCCCGCCGCGAGATCGCCCCGCACGCGGCCCGGGAGGAGGAAGCGGGCCGGTTCCCGCGCGAGTTGTTCACCCTGCTGTCGGAGTCGGGACTGCTCGGTCTGCCGTACGACTCCGCCCTGGGCGGCGGCGACCAGCCGTACGAGGTGTACCTGCAGGTCCTGGAGGAACTGGCGCTGGCCCGGCTCACCGTCGGGCTCGGCGTCAGCGTCCACAGCCTGGCGTCCTACGCGCTCGCCGCGTACGGCACCGAACGACAGCGGGCCGCATACCTGCCGGGCATGCTCGGCGGCGGGCTCCTGGGCGCCTACTGCCTCTCCGAGCCGTCCGCCGGATCCGACGCGGCGGCCCTGCGGACCCGGGCGGAACGCGAGGGCGACGACTGGCTGATCAGCGGCACGAAGGCGTGGATCACCCATGGCGGTATCGCCGACTTCTGCACGGTCATGGCCCGCACCGGCGGGGCGGGACCGGGCGGCATCACCGCCTTCCTGGTGCCCGGCGACGCCCCGGGCCTCACGGCCGCGACGCCGGAGAAGAAGATGGGTCTGAAGGGCTCGCCCACCGCCCAGCTCCACCTGGACCGGGTACGGGTCCCCGACGGCAGGCGCATCGGCGAGGAGGGCCAGGGCTTCACGATCGCCCTGGCCGCGCTGGACGCCGGCCGGCTCGGCATCGCGGCCTGCGCCGTCGGCCTGGCGCAGGCCGCCCTCGACGAGGCCGTGGCGTACGCGGCCGAGCGGCGGCAGTTCGGGCGGCCCCTGGCCGACTTCCAGGGGCTGCGCTTCCTGCTCGCCGACATGGCGACCCAGATCGAGGCGGGGCGCGCCCTCTATCTGGCGGCGGCCCGGCTCAAGGACGCCGGGCGTCCGTTCGCCCGGCAGGCCGCCATGGCCAAACTGCACTGCACCGACACCGCGATGCGGGTCACCACCGACGCCGTGCAGGTCCTCGGCGGCTACGGCTGCACCGCTGACTTCCCGGTCGAGCGCTACATGCGCGAGGCCAAGGTGCTGCAGATCGTGGAGGGCACCAACCAGATCCAGCGGATGGTCATCGCCCGTCACCTAGTGGGTCCGCAGACGCGCTGAACTGCCCCGGCCGCACCAAGGGGGCTACCAGCCGCACCCACTCGGGGTCGCGTCGGCCGGGCAGGGTGCGTCCGTGGTCGGCCCAGGCACGCATCAGAGCCCGGTAGATCGGCGGATCCTGGGGCGGCGGCGGGGCGTGCCGGGGGGCGCGCGGCGGCACGGGGAGGTACCGCGGGGCGTGCGGAACCGATTCTGCCCCGGCGTGCACGGGCGCGGGGACGAAGAGTTGGCGGTGCGGTGCGGGCGCCGGGTAGGTACGGGTCATACCGGGGAAACGCGTGCGATCGCGGGTGGGTCACCGGCGCACGGAGTCGCGCGTGCGTTCCCGTCGTGCCCCGGCGCGCGTGCGAAGCGCCCCCGCCCGCCGGGGGTCCCGGCGGCGCACGCCGCGGAGGTCGGTCGTCGCCCCACCGGAGGCCCGTTGCCCGCTCGCGGCCGGCCCCGGGCCGGGCCGGCCGGCTCAGGTCCGGCTCGGGTCCGCGCCGGCCCCGCACCACGGCGGTCTGCGGGTGCCGTGACGCGGGGGCGAGGAAGGCGGTGGGTGTGTGCGCGGCGGGCTCAGGCGGCGTGACGCCGCATCGTCGGCACGCGCATCGGACGCGAACCCGGGCCGCCGACGTGCGAGAACGGCTGGGTGCGCCAGTCGAGCCCCTGAGGGAGCGTCAGCAGCAGGCCGGTCTCCTGCTCCTGGGGCGTGACGGACTCGTCCGCGGGGCGGGCGTCGACGGCGGCGCGGCCCGTGCCCGCGCAGACCGTGAGCCCGAACGGGTTCCACGGCGAGGCGCACAGCGCGTGCTCCGGCAGGACCTCCTCGTCCGCCAGCAGGGCGATGGGCTGCGCGCAGTCCGGGCAGATCACCCGGTACATCTCGAAGGTGTCGTACGCGTCGAGCTCGTCGGCGTCGTATCCGTCGGCGTCGGGTTCGACGCCCTCCGGCTCGGGTTCGACGACCGACTGGAGCCGCTTGGGCGCGGTGCGACCAGGGCGCTTAAGACTCTGCATGGGATTCTCCCCCTCGGGCTGGGCCGTGTAGGCGCTGCGGCCTCGACCACAGCAAGCACTTCCCATGCGATTCCGGCGGTAATCACGGGAACATCACGGAGCGGGGTCGAGTGGTGTGGCGTTCGTCACATGCCAGTCGCAGGTGCGCCCGGCCTCGCCCTCGGGAAAGGTGTATGACCTGCCCTGCATAGGTATACGAGGGGTCGGGCGCCCTGTAGGTTCTGCGTCATGGAGGAGCTGGACCGGCAGATCGTGCAGCTGCTCGTCAAGGACGGGCGGATGAGTTACACCGACCTGGGCAGGGCCACCGGCCTGTCCACGTCGGCCGTGCACCAGCGGGTGCGCCGACTGGAACAGCGGGGTGTCATCCGCGGCTACGCGGCCGTGGTGGACCCCGAGGCCGTCGGGCTGCCCATGACCGCCTTCATCTCGGTGAAACCGTTCGACCCCAGCGCCCCCGACGACATCGCCGAACGTCTCGCGGGCGTTCCCGAGATCGAGGCGTGCCACAGCGTGGCCGGCGACGAGAACTACATCCTCAAGGTCCGTGTGGCCACCCCCCACGAGCTGGAGGAGCTGCTGGGGCGGCTGCGCGCGCTGGCGGGCGTCTCGACCCGGACGACGGTCGTGCTGTCGACCCCGTACGAGGCGCGCCCGCCCCGGATCTGAGGAGGGCCCCGCCCCCGTCCCCGGCCCCCGCCGCCACGCCGTTCCCGCGCCGCGAGAAACTGTCCGGCATGAGTGAACGTGCCTCCGGCCCCCGTACCGTCCTCCTCCGTCGAGGTGAGGTGCACAGCCCCGCCGACCCCTTCGCGACGGCGATGGTCGTGGAGGCGGGCCACGTCGCCTGGGTCGGCTCCGAAGGCGCCGCCGACGCCTTCGCGGACGGCGTCGACGAGGTGGTCGACCTGGACGGCGCCCTGGTCACCCCCGCGTTCACCGACGCCCACGTGCACGTCACCGCCACCGGGCTCGCGCTCACCGGCCTGGACCTGTCGGACGTGCCGTCCCTGGAGGCCGCTCTGGCCCGGGTGCGGGAGTTCGCCGCCGCCCGCCCGCACGACCGCGTGCTGCTCGGCCACGGCTGGGACGCCTCCCGGTGGCCCGGCGGCCGCCCGCCCACGCGCGCGGAGCTCGACGAGGCGGCCGGCGGCCGACCGCTGTACCTGTCGCGGATCGACGTGCACTCGGCGGTCGTGACCACGGCCCTGCTGGCGATGGCCCCCGGCGCCACCACCACCGACGGCCCGCTCACCGCTGACGCCCACCACGCCGTCCGCGCCGCCGCGCTCGGCGCGATCACCGCGGGGCAGCGCACCGAGGCGCAGCGCGCCGCACTCGTGCACGCGGCCTCCCTCGGCATCGGATCGGTGCACGAGTGCGGCGGGCCCGAGATCTCCTCCGAGGACGACTTCACCGGCCTGCTCGGCCTGGCCGCCGGGGAGCCGGGCCCCCGGGTGATCGGCTACTGGGCCGAGCGGGACGTGGCGAAGGCGCGCGAGCTGGGCGCCCTGGGCGCGGCCGGCGACCTCTTCGTCGACGGGGCCCTCGGCTCCCACACGGCCTGTCTGCACGCGCCGTACGGCGACGCCGACCACACCGGCACGGCCTACCTCGATGCCGCGGAGGTCGCCGCCCATGTGGTGGCGTGCACCGAGTCCGGGTTGCAGGCGGGCTTCCACGCCATCGGGGACGCCGCCGTCACGGCGGTCGTCGACGGTGTGCGGGCGGCCGCCGAGAAGGTGGGGCTCGCCCGCGTCCGGGCCGCCCGCCACCGCGTCGAGCACGCCGAGATGCTCACCCCCGAGACCGTCGCCGCGCTCGCCGAACTGGGGCTGACCGCGTCCGTACAGCCCGCCTTCGACGCGCTGTGGGGCGGCGCGGACGGCATGTACGCCCGCCGGCTGGGCGCCCGGCGGGCGGCGACCCTGAACCCGTTCGCCGCCCTGCTGCGGGCCGGCGTCCCGCTCGCCTTCGGCTCCGACAGCCCGGTCACCCCCTTCGACCCCTGGGGCACGGTGCGGGCCGCCGCCTTCCACCGCACCGCGGAGCACCGCGTCTCCGTGCGGGCCGCCTTCACCGCCCACACCCGCGGCGGATGGCGGGCGATCGGCCGGGACGACGCGGGGATCCTGGTGCCCGGAGCGCCCGCGGACTACGCCGTCTGGCGCGTCGGCGAACTGGTCGTGCAGGCCCCCGACGACCGGGTGGCGCGCTGGTCCACCGACCCGCGCTCCGGCACGCCCGGCCTGCCCGACCTCACGCCCGGCGGCGAACTCCCCGTCTGTCTGCGCACGGTCGTGGGCGGCCGGACCGTGTTCGCCCGGCCGGGCGCGTGAACCCGGCGCCGCGGGCGCGCCGGATCACCCGTCCGCACTCCGCCCGACGCGCCGTGCGGCTTCCCGAGCCACTGCGCTGACCTGCGAATCTAAGAGAGATCCGCAGGTGGGGCGGTTGTTGACAGGCGGCGGCGGGTGGCCGGTAGGTTCGGCCGAGTCCACCACCGGACACCCCGCCGGGGGACCTCCGGGACTCGTCGCGACGCCGCTGGGTCAGGGACGGTGTGCCGCATCGGAGCACCGTCACGGGAGCCAGGCACAGCGCCGGCGCAGCGGCGAGGGAAGGTCCCGTCCGGACGGGGAGGTGCGACCCGGGTGGGGCCCGGCGCTCAGTAGACAACGGCTCACGGTCGACCCGCAGCCGGCGGGTCCCGGGCCGGCCCGAAGGGCGCCGGGCCCCCTCCGCAGCGGTCGCGGACCCCGTTCGCGGCCCGCGCGTCCGCGTGCCTGCCGCACACGCGGGCCTACCGTCCGGAACCCGGGATGCCTACCCCGTTCTCCTGGAAACGACACCACCCTCCGAACATCCCGTCACGTCTGCGCAGACGAAAGCCCACTATGGTGGATCCTTGCGTACGGACATGAAGGGGCAGCAGTGAACGACGGCGACGGGACCCTCGCGGCACAGGACCGGGGGAGAGAGTTCGGCCCGCTCGGCACGGCCTTGGTGATCATCCCGACCTACAACGAGGCGGACAACATCAAGCGCATCGTCGGCCGGGTGCGCGAGGCTGTGCCCGAGGTCCACGTGCTGGTGGCCGACGACAACAGCCCCGACGGCACCGGCAAGCTCGCCGACGAACTGGCCGCCGAGGACGAGCACGTCCACGTGCTGCACCGCGAGGGCAAGGAGGGCCTGGGCGCCGCCTACCTCGCGGGCTTCCGCTGGGGCCTGGAGCACGACTACGGCGTGCTGATCGAGATGGACGCCGACGGCTCCCACCAGCCGGAGGAACTGCCCCGCCTGCTGACCGCCCTCAAGGGCGCCGACCTGGTCCTGGGTTCGCGCTGGGTGCCCGGCGGCCGGGTGGTGAACTGGCCCCGGTCGCGCGAGTTCCTCTCCCGCGGCGGCAGCACCTACTCACGGCTGATGCTGGACGTGCCGATCCGCGACGTGACCGGCGGCTACCGCGCCTTCCGCCGCGAGACCTTGGAGGGCCTCGGCCTCGACGAGGTCGCCTCGCAGGGCTACTGCTTCCAGGTCGATCTGGCCCGGCGGGCCGTCCGGGCCGGATACCACGTCGTCGAGGTCCCCATCACCTTCGTCGAGCGGGAGCTGGGCGACTCCAAGATGAGCCGCGACATCGTCGTGGAGGCGCTGTGGAGGGTCACGGCGTGGGGCCTGGGCGAGCGCGTCGGCAAGATCACCGGCAGGGGTTCCGCCGAGCCGGGGCGGCCCACCTCCTAGCCCTGTCGGCCGGCAGCCCTGCCCCGCCCGGCAGCCTTATCCCGCTCTGAGCCGGCGCCATGCACACTGGAGGCATGACGACAGGCGTTGACCCCCGCCCGCACCCCGTCCGGCCCCGGCGTTCCCGGCTGCGCACGTTCCTCCCCCTGGGGATCGCGGCGTGGCTCGTGCTGGAGATCTGGCTGCTGACCGTGGTCGCGGGCGCGGCGGGCGGGCTGACCGTCTTCCTGCTGCTGGTCGCCGGGCTGCTGCTCGGCTCCCTGGTCATCAAGCGGGCGGGCCGCCGCGCCTTCCGCAACCTCAACGAGGCGTTGCAGCGCGGCACCGCCCCCACCCGGGGCGGCGGCAACGGCCTGATGATGCTCGGCGGTCTCCTGCTGATGCTCCCCGGCCTGATCTCGGACGCCTTCGGCCTGCTCCTGCTGCTCCCACCGGTCCAGAAGGCCGTCGGTGGCTACGCCGAGCGGACCGTCGACCGCAAGCTCCGCGAGGCCACCGCGGAGGGCGCTCTGGGTGACGCGTTCCAGCAGGCCCGGATGTACCGCCCGGGCGGCAAGGTGGTGCAGGGCGAGGTGATCAGGGAGGACGGCCGCCCCGGGGACACCTCGCGGGAGACCGGGCCGCGTCCACCCCTCACCTCGTGACAAGCCCCCCGTCCATCTCCTGACAAGCCCCCGTCCACCCGTGCGGCACACCGCGCGCGGCACTCGGTGACCTGGCGCGGGCTTCACGACACACCACAGCGCGACAGACACACCACAGACCGCGGGCGCCGTACCTTTCGTACGGCGCCCGCGGTCATGTGCGTGCGTTGCTTGCCGGTCCCCGCTACGCGGACTTGCGGCTGTCCCGGGGATGCACCGCCAGGTTCATCGCCCCGGACCGCAGAACGGCCAGTCGCTCCTCGAGGACCTCTTCGAGTTCCTCGCGGGTGCGCCGCTCCATCAGCATGTCCCAATGCGTACGCGCGGGCTTGGCCTTCTTCTCCTCAGGGCCGTCGCCGTCCACCAGGAGTGCCTGGGCCCCGCAGACCTTGCACTCCCACTCCGGCGGGATCTCCGCCTCGACCGAGAAGGGCATCTCGAAGCGGTGCCCCTTCTCGCATGCGTACTCCACGGCCTGGCGCGGAGCCAGGTCGATGCCGCGGTCCGTCTCGTAGCTGGTCACCACGAGGCGCGTGCCGCGAAGAGCTCGCTCACTCATGAATCGTGCCTCCCGGGCTTGTCGCCCACAGGACAGGTGTCGCTGTCGTCGTCATCCGGTCAACGTCCGGTCGGCGGTAAAGATTCCCGTTCCGAGTCCCGTTCCGGGCAATGCGTCGCCGTCGTAGCCGCAGCCTTGTCAACCAGTGCAGTACCCACCGGCGCCCGGTTTGTCACATCTGCAATGAGATGTCACCCAGCGATTCGGCATCATTGACGCGCAGTAACGGTACGCCTGGCAGGCCAAACGCGTACACTACCGCCCTTTCGCCAAGAGTGCTAAATCCTTTCCGGCACGGCGTTGCCCGCCTCACCGATCGCACGCCGGACCGGGACCCGGGCCAGCAGCAGGAACCCCAGCACGAAGAAGGCCACCAGCGAGAGGATCGCGTCCCGGTAGCTCCCGGTCAGCTGGTAGGTGAGCCCGAACAGCAGCGGCCCGAGCCAGCTCATGCCCCGGTCGCTCACCTCGTACGCCGAGAAGTACTCGGCCTCCTTGCCCGGCGGCACCAGGTGGGAGAAGAGCGAGCGGGACAGTGCCTGGCTGCCGCCGAGCACCAGCCCGATCGCGGCGGCCAGCCCGAAGAAGCCGGCCGGGGCCCCGGCCGGCAGGAAGTAGCCGGCGCCCAGTGTGAGCGTCCAGGCGACCAGTGAGCCGAGGACGGTCCGCTTCGCGCCGTACCGGCGGGCCAGCCGCCCCATTCCCAGGGCGCCCGCCACCGCCAGCACCTGCACGAGCAGGACCGCCGCGATCAGCGTGGACTGGCCGAGGCCCAGTTCCTCGGAGCCGTAGACGGAGGCCTGGGAGATCACCGTCTGGATGCCGTCGTTGTAGACGAGGTACGCCAGCAGGAAGGCGAGGGTGAGCGGATGGCGGCGCATGTCGCGGAACGTCGCCGCCAGCTGCCGCAGTCCGGCCGCCCCGGCCGGTGCCCGTTCCGCCGGAGCGGCGGAGCCCCCGCCGTCCTCCGGGGCCGCCGCCGGCCGGTCGCGCAGCCGGGCCAGCGGGATCAGCGCGAAGCCGCCCCACCACAGACCGGCCGAGGCGAGACACACCCGCACCGCCATCGACTCCGACAGGCCGAAGGAGTCATGGGCGAGATAGAGGACGAGATTGACCACCAGGACCAGCGAACCCGCCGCGTAACCGAACGCCCAGCCCCGCGAGGACACCGCGTCGCGCTCCTTTGGGGCGGCGATCTGGGGCAGATAGGAGTTGTAGAGCATCATCGCGACCGACTGGGCGGCGTTCGCCACGACCAGCAGCACCCCGCCCAGCAGATAGCGCTCGCCACCGAGGAAGAACATGCCCGTCGTGGCCGCGGCCCCCGTGTAGGCGGCGGCGCCCAGCAGAGGCTTCTTGCGGCCCGTACGGTCGGCGGCCGCGCCCACCAGCGGCATCACCAGCACGGCGACGATCACCGACAAGGACACCGCGTACGCGAAGAAGGAGCCCGCGCGCACCGGGACACCCAGGGGGTGCACATACCCGTCGGCGTCGGCGGCGGCCTTGGCGACCGACGTGAGGTACGGCCCCAGGAACACCGTGAGCACGCTGGTCGAGTAGACGGAACAGGCCCAGTCGTAGAAGTACCAGCCGCGCTGCTCACGCAGCCGCCCGGCCGCCTCGTCGGCCGCCGTCGCCCGTACGGTCCCGGTGCCCACCGCGCCCTCGCTTCCCCGTCTCCCGCGCGAGGGGCCGGGGGCTCAGGCCCAGACGCCCCGGTCCTGCATGACCTTGCGCAACGTGTCGATGTGATCGGTCATGATGCCATCGACTCCCAGATCGAGGAGCCGGTGCATCCGCTCCGCTTCGTTGACCGTCCACACGTGCACCTGCAGACCGCGCGCGTGGGCCGCGCGCACGAAGCGGCGGTCGACGACCTGCACGCCCGACTGGGCCTCGGGCACCTGGGCAGCGACCGCCGGCCGGCGCGGCGCGGCGGGCACCCCCCAGGAGCGCAGCCGCAGCCCCAGCACCCCCCGGGTGCCGTACGAGGTTGCCAGGCGGGGGCCCGCCAGGCGCTGGGCACGGCACACTCGGGCCTCGGAGAAGGAGCCCACGCAGACCCGGTCCCAGGCGTCCGCCCGCGCGATCAGGTTGAGCAGGGGGTGCAGGGCCGGCTCCGCCTTGATGTCGACGTTCCAGCGCACCTCGGGGAAGGTCTCCAGCAGCTCCTCCAGGAGCGGCACGGGTTCCGCGCCCGCCACGCGCGCGTGCCGTACCTCGGACCACGGCAGGTCAGCGATGCGGCCCGTACCGTCGGTCACCCGGTCCAGCGTCGCGTCGTGGAAGGCGACCAGTCTGCCGTCGAGCGTGGCGTGCACATCGGTCTCGATGTAGCGGTATCCGGCCTCCACCGCGCGCCGGAACTGCGACACGGTGTTCTCCAGACCGTCCGCGGCCCCGCCGCGGTGCGCGAAGGGGATGGGACCCGGGTGGTCCAGGTACGGGTGGCGGGTCAGCGTGGTCACCGACGCAGTATGGCCCGCGGCGGTGACCCGGCGGCAACCACCGTGCTGCCGGCCGGTGCCGCGGGGGCGGCGAAGAGCCGCAGGAAGAACTGCGCGAGCGGGCCGATCGACACCGCGTAGAGGACCGTGCCGACGCCGATCGTGCCGCCCAGCAGGAAGCCGGTGGCCACGACCACCACCTCCACGGCCGTCCGCATCAGCCGGATCGACCGGCCCGTGCGCCGGTGCAGCCCCGTCATGAGGCCGTCGCGCGGGCCCGCGCCGAAGGCGGCCGCGATGTAGAGGCCCGTGGCGACGCCGTTGAGGACGATCCCGGCCACCAGCAGGGGCACCCGTAGGGCCAGGGAACGGGCGTCCGGCAGCAGGGCCAGCGTGCCGTCCATGGAGAGGCCGACGACGAAGACGTTGGAGATCGTGCCCAGGCCCGGGCGCTGGCGCAGCGGGATCCACAGCAGCAGCACCACCGCGCCGACCACGATCGACACCACGCCGATCGTCAGCCCGGTGCGTTCCGCGAGCCCTTGGTGGAGCACGTTCCAGGGCTCCAGTCCGAGTCCCGCCTCGACGAGGAGGGCCGTGCTGGCGCCGTACAGCGCGAGACCGGCGTACAAGCGGACCAGTCGTCGCCCGAGCCGGTGACGGTGCGACGACGAGAAGAGTGCCAGGCGTGGCAAGAGTGCCCCCCAAGTGGTGACGGTGGACTGACCCGTGTCACTCTGTGGCTTGGCGGTGGACGCCATCCATGGCCAATTCGAGGAAGGTGGACTGGTAATCATGGCGCAGTGGACCTCGGCGGTGGGTGCCGCGCAGCTCGCCCGGCTGCTCACCTCCCAGCAGGAGCGGCCGGCCGGCCCCGGCTCGCGCCGCCCGCCCGCCTACCGGGCGCTCGCCGACGGCATCCGACTGCTGGTGCTGGAGGGCCGGGTGCCGGTCGCCGCCCGGCTGCCCGCCGAACGAGAACTGGCCCTCGCCCTCTCGGTGAGCCGGACCACCGTCGCCGCCGCCTACGAGGCGCTGCGCACCGAGGGGTTCCTGGAGTCCCGGCGCGGCGCCGGCAGCTGGACGGCCGTACCGGCGGGCAATCCGCTGCCGGCCCGTGGCCTGGAGCCGCTGCCGCCGGAGGCGCTCGGGTCGATGATCGACCTCGGTTGTGCCGCGCTGCCCGCGCCGGAGCCGTGGTTGACCCGCGCGGTCCAGGGGGCGCTGGAGGAGCTGCCGCCGTACGCCCACACCCACGGGGACTATCCGGCCGGGCTGCCCGCCCTGCGCTCCATGATCGCCGAGCGGTACACCGCGCGCGGGATTCCGACGATGCCCGAGCAGATCATGGTGACGACCGGGGCGATGGGCGCCATCGACGCCATCTGCCACCTCTTCGGCGGCCGGGGCGAGCGCATCGCCGTGGAGTCGCCGTCCTACGCGAACATCCTGCAGCTCATGCGGGAGGCAGGCGCCCGCCTGGTGCCCGTCGCCATGGCCGGCGGGCTCGCCGGCTGGGACCTGGACCGCTGGCGTCAGGTCCTGCGGGACGCCGCGCCCCGCATCGCGTACGTCGTCGCCGACTTCCACAACCCCACCGGCGCGCTCGCCGGGGAGGACCAGCGGCGCGCGCTGGTGGAGGCGGCCCGCTCGGCGGGGACGGTGCTGGTCGCCGACGAGACGATGAGCGAGCTGTGGCTCGACGGCGACGTCCGGATGCCCCGGCCGGTCTGCGGCTTCGACCCCGCCGGGTCGACGGTGATCACCGTCGGGTCCGCGAGCAAGGCGTTCTGGGCCGGGATGCGCATCGGGTGGGTGCGCGCGGCCCCGGACGTCATCCGCAGCCTGGTCGCGGCGCGCGCCTACGCCGATCTGGGCACCCCCGTGCTGGAGCAGCTCGCCGTGAACTGGCTGTTCTCGACCGGCGGCTGGGAGCAGGCGGTGCGGCTGCGCCGCGCCCAGGCCCGGGAGAACCGGGACGCCCTGGTCGCCGCGGTCCGGCGGGAGCTGCCGGACTGGGAGTTCTCGGTGCCGCAGGGCGGGCTGACGCTCTGGGTCCGGGCCGGGGGCCTGTCCGGGTCCCGGCTCGCGGAGGCGGGGGAGCGGGTCGGTCTGCGGGTGCCCTCCGGTCCCCGCTTCGGCGTCGACGGGGCTTTCGAGGGCTATGTGCGGCTGCCGTTCACCGTCGGCGGTGCCGTCGCCGACGAGGCCGCCACCCGCCTCGCCGCGGCGGCGCGGCTCGTCCGCGACGGTGGCACCACCGGAGGGGACACGCCCCGCACGTTCGTGGCCTGACGGAACCGGCGCGGAGGTCCCTCCCGAGCCGCGCACCCGGCCCCGCCCCTCACCGCGTCATCAGGGCGCGGGCGGGGGAGTGCGCCGCCCGGTCGAGGCTCGGTGTCGTTTCCGCCGCGGGGGGTGCGGGCCGGTCGCGGCACCGGCTCGCCTCGGCGGCGGGGGTCGGCGACGGGACCAGGTGAGCGGACCCGCCCCCGCCGGCTCAGGAGGTCTCGGCCGCGACCGGCTCGGCCTCCACCGGGACCTCGGCCTCGGCCACCCGGACCTCGGCCTCGGCCGGCACCGCGACGCCCTCCTCGTCCGCCGGGGTCGTCCGCGGCGGCAGCAGGTCCAGCACCGCTTGCCGGTGCGCCTCGCTCGTCGCGTCGTCGTACGGATCCGGCGTGGCCGGCACCTGCAGGCGGTGTACCGGCCCGGAGCCCAGCCGCGCGTAGCCGCGTCCCGGCGGGACGTCGTCGACGGGCGTGGTGTGCGGCCGGGTACCCAGCACCGCCTCCAGTTGCGCGGCCGTGGCCGGCCCCAGCACGGCACGCGCGCGCGTGTGCTGCCGTACCGCGTCGCTGAGGGTGTCGAGACCGTCGAACTGCTCGGCCACGACCACCGTCACATGCGCCGCCCGCCCGTGCCGCAGCGGTACCTGGAGCAGCGCCTGGGGATCCTTGTGGCCGTCGGCCTCGGCGAGATGGGTGAAGAAGGTCGGCCGGTCCAGCACGATCCACAGCGGCCGCTTGGTGTCGTCCGGCGGCGCCTGTCCCGCCTGCCGGGCCCGGTTCGCGGCGATCAGCCGGCGTTCCGTCTCGTGCGCCGCCCACTCCAGGCTGGCCAGCACCCCCGCGAGTCCCAGCTCGACGCCGAGGACGCCGTCGCGGCCGGTCAGACAGGCGTACTCGCCGGTGCCGCCGCCCTCGACGATGAGGACGTCGCCGTGGCTCAGGGCCTGCAGCGCGATCGAGCGCAGCAGAGTGGAGGTGCCGCTGCCCGGCTGCCCCACCACCAGCAGGTGCGGCTCGGTGGAGCGGATGCCGGTGCGCCACACCACCGGCGGCATGTCGCGCTGCTCCTCGCCGTGGGTGAGCGGGAGCGTGCGCCGTACGTGCGTGGGGTCGGTGAACCCGAGGACCGTCTCGCCCGGCGCGGTGACGAACGGCTGGACGGCGATGTCGGTGGGCAGCGGGTCGAGGACGCCGAGGGTGAGCTCGTTGCCCTCCTCGTCCCAGGAGACGAGGTACTCGCGGCCGCGGCCGGCCTTGGCGGCGAGCAGATGCTCGACACGCGCGCGCTCCGCCGCCTCGCCGTCCGGGAAGTAGGCCGGGTAGCGGATCACCAGCTGCGTGATCCGCCCCGAGGCGTCGAACTCGTACGTCGGGAAGGCCTTCTCCCACTCACCGCCGTGGGTGTACAGCGGGGCGGGGTCCTCCGCGGTGGAGAAGTACGGGACCAGGGCCTCGTACAGTGCCTGGAGCCGCTGGGTCTGCGACTCGTCGGGCCCGTCCGGGGCCGGTGGGGTGCGGTCCCTGCCCTGCCAGGCCGCCGCCGCCATCAGGGTGATGACGGCGAGCAGCGGGCCGTACGGCACGAGCGCCACGACCAGGATCACCGAGGCCACCAGGAACAGCAGCGGTCCGCGCTTGTCCTTGGGGGTCTCGGCCCACTTGCGCCGCCCGGCCGAGGCCAGCCGGCGCAGCCCGCGGGTGATCGTGATCAGCGGATGGAGGACGTCGGTGGCGCTGTCGGCCGCCGTCCGGGCCAGTTCCCGGCTCCGGGCGATCTGGGCGCTGCCTGTGCTCAGGATGCGGGGGAGGGGACGCCTGGCCACTGCTGTCTCCTGGTGGTGCGAACGGACGGGACGGAGTGTCGGACGGCGGGTCGGACGGCGGGCGGCGTCAGAACCTGATGCCGCCGAGGAGACCGGCCAGGCTTTCGCCGCCGGCCTTGATGCTCGGCGCGATGGCCGTACTGGCCAGGTAGAAGCCGAACAGGGCCGAGACCATGGCGTGTGACGCCTTCAGCCCGTCCTTGCGGAAGAACAGGAAGACGATGATGCCGAGCAGGACCACGCCTGAGATGGAAAGGATCATTTGAGCTCTCCTGGTTGGTGGGGACAGTCACCATGAGTACTTCCAGGCTCACAGGATGTATCTATACGATAAAAGGTGCAACTGGGTGAAATGCGGCATATTTCCCCCGGGTGGCGCAGCATTCGGGGGCCGGGCCGAGCCGGGGAGTTGCGTCGAACGCGACTCGTGGTGATCTTTGCCTCGGGCGGCCCCGGTCATGTGGCGCCCCGAGCCAGTACCCTGGCGATTCACCTGAACGGTTGCATGGAGAGGCGGTCCGACCGATGAGCGAAGCCCCCGACCACGAGGTCGTGGAGCTGGCGACGAAGATCTTCGATCTCGCCCGCAAGGGTCGGACCGACGAGTTGGTCGCCTACGTCGACGCGGGCGTTCCGGCCGACCTCACCAACGACCGCGGCGACTCCCTGGTGATGCTCGCCGCCTACCACGGGCACGCCGGGGCGGTGCGCGCGCTGCTCGCCCGCGGCGCCGACGGCGACCAGGTCAACGACCGAGGCCAGACTCCCCTCGCCGGGGCGGTCTTCAAGGGGGAGGCGGAGGTGATCCGGGCCCTGCTGGAGGGTGGCGCGGACCCGGCCGCGGGTACCCCGTCGGCCGTCGACACCGCCCGGATGTTCGGCAAGGCCGAACTAGTGGAACTGTTCGGCGCGGAGTGACCCGGCACCTTGAGCCGGCGCTCCTGGGCACGTAGAACACATTTTCTGACCAGGTACGACGACGACCACGGGGGAGGCGGTAACGGGCCGCCGGAAATTTCGGTCGCGGCGGGCGGAACTGCCGAGTCATCATGACGTCGTGATTCACGGACGCGATGGCTGGGCAGGTGTTGCCGCACCGCGCGGGCCGTGATGCGGTCCGCATGGGCCACTGACGAGAGGCAGAGGAAGATGGCTTACAGCAAGCAGGAAACGGCGGGCGCCCCGACGTGTTGTCACGCGGCCAGGTAGTGCACGTCCCCGGTTGCGTCGACGCTTGATGTGAGGCTGTTTCCCATGTTCGATCCGTTCATAGCGCCCAGCGGTACGCTGCTCGGCCTGCTGCAGCGGGGCCGCGGCGACGGCACACTGCACGCGCTCACCGCCCCGCGAGCCGAAGCGCTCGCGGCCCTCAACCACTGTGTGCTGCGCGACCCCCGCCACGACTGGCAGCTGGAGAACCGCTCCCTCTACTACGCCCGGCTCTTCCTCGACCTGGACGGCGAGCTGGACGAGATCGAGGCGCACCTCTTCGACGTCGAGGACGCCTTCGACACCGAGGAGTCCCGCACCGGCCTCGCCCTCGCGGTCCTCGGCCACCTCGCCTCCTACGGCCGGCGGGACGCCCTGGAACTGCTGCGCCGGTACGCCGCCTCCGGGTCCAACTGGGCCTGGGCCCTCGACGAACTCGCCCTGCGCGACGACGACGCCGGCCTGCGCGCCCTGGCCGCACCCGTGCTGGCCCGGTTCGCCACCGACCCCGAGGGCGAGGCGGAGCTGGCAGCCGTCGTCCGCGACGCCTTCGAGCCACGGCCCTGGCGGTTGTGGGCCGAGGACCCGCGCGAGTACATCGCCGCACGGGTTCGTGCCGCGCACGAGACCGGCTGCTTCGACCGCTGGCAACGGCAGATGCGACCCTCCGGGCCCCGGCCCGGGTGGAGCGTGCGCGCCGTGTTCGAGTGGGCCCAGCAGGGCGTCGAGCGCGGTGCCGCGCTGCACGTCCCGGCCGCGCGGTGTCTCGTCGCCGTCGCCGGTCCGGAGGACCGCCCGGAGATCGTCCGGGCGGCCAGGGACGGTGCCGAGGGCGCCCGGTGCACCGCTCTGCGCTACCTCGCCGACAGCAACGACCCGGACGCCCTGGACCTGATCGAACAGGCCGTGGCAACCGGCTCTGCGCTCGTGGTGGACGCCGCCGTCGACGCCTTCGAGCGCATGCGCGGCATCGCGGCCGTCGACCGCGCCCGCGGCTGGGCCCACCGGCCCGACGCCCTCGGGGCCGCCGCCGGCCGCCTCCTCGCCTGCCGCGGTGGGGTCCAGGACAGCGACCTGGTCCTCGCCGCCCTGCGCGAGGCGGTGCGCGGCGAGAGCTGCGACGCGCCCACACTGTGGACCCTCGTCGACGGCGCCGGACGCCTCGGCATCGGCTGCGCCGCCCCCGTGCTGCGTCACATCTACCGCGAGACCGCCTCCTCCCATCTGCGCGGCCGCTGCGCCCGCGCGCTCGCCGCCACCGACCCGTCCTTCGCCACCGGCTTCGCCGTCGAGTGCCTCTGGGACTGTGAGGAAGCCACCCGCGAGATCGCCGCCCGGCACGCCGAGACCGGCGACGCCCGCGTGGTGGAACGGCTGCGCCGGCTCGCCGCCGACCCGGCCGAGGAGGCCGAGGTCCAGACCGCCGTCCGCAGCCGCATCGGACCGGATCCGACCGCCATGTGAGCGTCCGGACCATCGTGGGGCCACCGGGTGAACGGGGGACGGCCCACCGGCCAGCGGCGTGTGCACACCATCTGACCTGCCCGGGTACGCGGTACAACCGGAACAACGCTCACGGGGCGTTCGGCCTCCGGACAGATCCACTTTGACGCGGGCACGTCCAGCCCGGCGACAACACCCCTATGCGTGTCGTCATCGTGACCGAATCCTTTCCCCCCGATGTGAACGGCGTGGCCCACTGCGCGTTCCAGACCGCCCGGCACCTCGCAGAACGCGGTCACTCCCCGCTGGTCGTCGCACCGGCCACGGGCGCCGCAACCGGGCCCGGCACCGAGACCGAGCCGCCGTGCCCCGTCGTCCGCGTCCCCTCCCTCCCGCTCCCCGGCTATCCCCAGGTCCGGGTCGCCCTGCCCAGCCGGCGCGTCGCCGCGGCCATCGCCGAGCACCGGGCCGACCTCGTCCACCTGGCCGGCCCCTTCGTCCTCGGCGTGCGCGGCATGGCGGCCGCCACCCGGCTCGGCCTCCCCGCCGTCGCCGTCTACCAGACCGACCTCGCCGGCTACGCCCGCACCTACATGGGCGCCGGCGAGGCCGCCGCCTGGCGGCGCATCCGGTCCGTGCACACCGCCGCCGACCTCACCCTCGCGCCCTCCAGTGCCGCCCTGCACGACCTCCGGGCGCACGGCGTGCCCCGCGTGAGGCTGTGGCCCCGCGGAGTGGACACCGCCCGCTTCCACCCCGACCGCCGCGATACGGACCTGCGCCGCACCCTCGCCCCCAACGGTGAGGTCGTCGTCGGATACATCGGCCGGCTAGCCCCCGAGAAGCAGGTGGAGCTGCTGTCCGGCGCCTGCGCGCTCGGCGGCGTGAAGGTCGTCGTCGTGGGCGACGGTCCGAGCCGGCCGCAGCTGTCCGGCGCGCTGCCCGGCGCCGCCTTCCTGGGCCGTCGCACCGGCGACGACCTCGCCCGGATCTTCGCCTCCCTGGACGTCTTCGTGCACACGGGGCCCTTCGAGACGTTCTGCCAGACCGTGCAGGAGGCCATGGCCAGCGGGGTGCCCGTCGTCGCCCCCGCCGCCGGCGGCCCCCTGGACCTGGTCGACCACGGTCGCACCGGGCTCCTGGTCCCGCCGCGCGACCCGGCCGCCGTCCGTGACGCGGTGCGGGCCCTGGCCGCCGACCCCGCCCGCCGCACCGCCTACGGCAGCGCCGCCCGCGCCGCGGTCGAGGGCCGCACCTGGGCCGCCGTCGGCGACCGCCTCATCGGCCACTACGCCGACGTCCTCGCCGCCCGCACCCCGGCGGTGGCCGCATGAGGACCCACGGGCTGCGGATCGTGCGCCTGGCCAACTTCGTCGCCCCGGCCTCCGGCGGCCTGCGCACCGCCCTGCGCGAACTCGGCCGGGGCTACCGGGCCGCCGGCCACGACCCGGTACTGATCGTCCCCGGCGACCGGCACACCGACCGCGACATGGGACAGGGCCGCGTCATCACCCTGCCCGGGCCGCTGCTGCCCGGCACCGGCGGCTACCGGGTCCTGATGGACCGGCACCGCGTCGCCCGCCTGTTGACCGAACTGGCGCCCGACCGGCTGGAGGTCTCCGACCGCACGACCCTGCGCTGGACCGGGAGATGGGCGCGGCGCGCCCGGGTTCCCGCCGTGATGGTCTCCCACGAGACCGCCGACGGCGTGCTGCGCACCTGGGGCGTGCCGGAGACCGCGGCCCGGCGCGCCGCCGACGCGCTCAACGCCCGTACCGCCCACGCGTACGCGCGCGTGGTCTGCACCACCGAGTTCGCCGCCCGCGAGTTCGTGCGCATCGGTGCCCGCAACCTGGTGCGCGCGCCGCTCGGCGTCGACCTGGCCGAGCGGCACCCCGCCCTGCGCGATCCCGGCCTGCGTGCCCGGTACGCCCGTCCGGAACAGGTTCTGCTGCTGACCTGCACCCGGCTGTCGGTGGAGAAGCGCCCCGGCACCGCGCTGGACACCCTGGAGGTGCTGCGGGTCCGGGGCGTCCCGGCGGTGCTGGTCGTCGCCGGGGACGGACCGCTGCGCCCGCGCCTGGAGCAGCGCGCCCGCGAGCGGGGGCTGCCGGTCGCCTTCCTGGGACACGTCCGCGACCGGGCCGCGCTGGGCGCGCTGCAGGCGACCGCCGACGTGTGCCTGGCGCCCGGGCCCGCCGAGACCTTCGGACTCGCCGCGCTGGAGGCGATGGCCTGCGGCACGCCCGTCGTGGTGAGCGCCTCCTCCGCGCTGCCCGAGGTGATCGGGTCGGCGGGGGCCACCGCGGCCGACCGCGGAGCGTCCTTCGCGGACGGGGTTGCGGCACTCCTGGCCCAGCCGGAGGCCGCCCGGCGTGCGGCCGCACGCGCGCGTGCGGAGCGGTTCGGGTGGACGGCGGCCGTCGAGGCGTTCCTGACGGCGCACGACGCGGCCGCCTTCCCGAGCCCTGCGCCCACCGGGGTGAGCTGACGCGGCGGTCGGCGGCCACCGCGAGGTCGTGGCCCGTCGCGAAGGTCCCCGCCCCCGCGCGGCGTGGGCGTGCCGCGCGGTTCCCGGCCGTTCACCGGCGGCCCCTGGCTGTGAAGCGGAGCGGGGTGCCCGGTGCCGCCTGGGCCGCCGCCGCCAGGTCGGCGGAGTGGACCACCGCGACCACCGGGTAGCCGCCCGTGGTCGGGTGGTCGGCCAGGAAGACGACCGGATGGCCGTCCGGGGGCACCTGGACGGCGCCGAGCACCGTGCCCTCGCTGGCGAGTTCGCCGGTCCGGGCCCGCGTCAGGGCCGGACCCTCGGTCCGCAGGCCGATGCGGTTGCTCGTCGGGGAGACGCGGTAGGCGCGCGTGAGGAAGGTGCGGACGGACTCGGGGGTGAACCAGTCGTCGCGCGGACCCGGTGTGACGCGCAGGACGAGTTCTGTGGGGGGTGCCGGCTGCGGGGCGACGTCCACGCGCGCGTGGGGTGCGCGGGCGTCCCCCACCGGCAGGACCGCGCCGACTGCGAGAGGCGCGGGGCCCAGTCCCGACAGCAGGTCCGTGGAGCGGCTGCCGAGGACCGGCTCGACGGCGACGCCGCCGCCGACGGCCACATAGGTCCGGACCCCGGCGACGGCACGGCCGATGTCCAGCACCGCCCCGGCAGGCACCCGCAGGGGCGCGCCCCACGCGGCGGGCCGGCCGTCCACCGTGACCGGGCAGGGCGCGCCGCCCACCGCCACGCTCACGGTGGAGCGGGGCCGCAGGGCGCACCCGTCCAGGGTGGTCTCCAGGACGGCCGCGTCCGGGGAGTTCCCGACCAGCCGGTTGACGAGCGCGGCGGCCGGCGCGTCCAGCGCCCCGGAGCGCGGCACACCCAGATGCGCGTGACCGAACCGGCCCCGGTCCTGAACGGTGGTCAGAGAACCCGCGCGGACGACGGCGAGCGCACGGTCGTTCATGCGGAGCCCTTCGCGGAGTCGGGCACGAACCGCACACGGGTGCCCGGCGCCAGCAGCGCGGCGGGCACGCGCGCGTGGTCCCACAGCACCGCGTCCGTGGTGCCGATGAGCAGCCAGCCGCCCGGGGAGGAACGGGGGTACACCCCGGTGTACGGCCCGGCGAGGGCCACCGACCCCGCGGGCACACAGGTGCGCGGGGTGGCCCGGCGCGGCACGTCGTAGCGCTGCGGCAGGCCGGTCAGGTAGCCGAAGCCGGGCGCGAAGCCGCAGAAGGCCACGCGGAACTCGGCCCCCGCGTGCAGCCGGGCCACCTCGTGCTCGCCGACACCCCAGTGCGCGGCGACCTCGGCCAGGTCCGGGCCGTCGTAACGCACCGGGATCTCCATGACATCCGGAGCGGGGGCCGCGGTGGGCGGCACCTCGGCGGTGGTCAGCTCGTCCGCGACCGCGGCCGGGTCCGGCACGCCGTCCAGCAGCACCGTACGGGCCCCCGGGACGATCTCACGGGCCGTCAACAGGCCGGCCGCCCGGCGGCGCAGCAGCTCGGCGTGCAGGGCCTGGGCCTCCGGACCGGAGGCCACCTCGACGAGCAGCGCGTCGTCACCGACCGGCAGGACCCGGCGGCTCATGCGAACGCCTCCACTCGCACACCGGACTCCGCCAGCCGCCGCCGCACCCGCCGGGCCAGGTCCACGGCGCCGGGGGTGTCGCCGTGCAGGCACAGGGAACGTGCGCGCACCTCGACGGGCGCCCCCGTGTGCGAGACGACCGTACGGTCGCGGGCCAGGCGCACCGACCGCTCCACCACCGTGTCCGGGTCCTCCACCACGGCGCCGTCCCTGCCGCGGGGCACCAGAGTGCCCTCGGCGGTGTAGGCCCGGTCCGCGAAGGCCTCCGGGACGGCGGGCAGCCCCGCCTTTTCGGCCAGGTCCAGCAGCCGGGAGCCGGGCAGCCCGAGCACCGGCAGGCTCGCGTCGGCGAGCAGCACCCCGTGGACGACGGCGCCGGCCTGCTCCTCGTCGTGCACCACGCGGTTGTAGAGGGCGCCGTGCGGCTTGACGTAGGCCACGCGCGCGCCCGCCGCCCGGGCGAACACCTCCAGGGCGCCGATCTGGTACGCCACCTCGGCGGTCAGTTCGGCGGGAGGCACGTCCATGGCGCGCCGCCCGAACCCCGCGAGGTCCCGGTAGGAGACCTGAGCGCCGATCGTCACTCCCCGACCGGCCGCCAGCTCGCACACCCGCCGCATGGTGGCCGCGTCCCCGGCGTGGAAGCCGCAGGCCACGTTGGCGCTGGTGACGACGGACAGCAACTCCTCGTCGTCGGTCAGCCGCCAGCGGCCGAAGCCCTCGCCGAGGTCGGCGTTCAGATCGATCGCGGTCATGGACCCTTCCGGTGTCTCGTATCGGTTCTCTTGTCGGTTCGGTCCTGGGGTGGCAGGTCGCGGCCCCGGCCGTGGCGCCCGTCAGACCGTCCCCGAAGCGGGCCGGGGCGGTTCCCGGCCCACGCGCGCGTGGGCGGCTCGGCGAGGAGGAGAGAGGACGGGGAGGTCGTCGGTACGGTTCACACCAGCTCCTTGCCCCGCGTCTCGGGCAGCCCGAGCAGCGCCAGGGCGGCGACGCCGTAGCCGATCGCGCCGAAGACCAGGGCGCCGCCCACGCCCCAGCTGTCGGCCACGAAGCCGACCGTGGTGGGGAAGACGGCCCCGACGGCGCGCCCGGTGTTGTACGTGAAGCCCTGGCCGGTGCCGCGCACGGCCGTCGGGTACAGCTCGCTCAGGAAGGACCCGAAGCCGCTGAAGATCGCCGACATGCAGAAGCCGAGCGGGAAGCCGAGCACGAGCAGCGCCGTGTCCGCGCCGCTGGGGATGTTCCCGTAGGCCACGACGCACAGCGCCGAGGCGACGGCGAAGAGCCAGATGTTGCGGCGGCGCCCGAGACGGTCGGTGAGGTGGCCGCCGGTCAGATAGCCGAGGAAGGCGCCCGAGATGAGGAAGGCGAGATAGCCCCCGGTGCCCACCACCGAGAGCTGGCGCTCGTTCTTCAGATACGTCGGGATCCAGGTCGCCAGCGTGTAGTAGCCGCCCTGCACACCCGTGGAGAGCAGACCGGCGAAGACGGTGGTGCGCAGCAGCGGTCCTCGGAAGATCGCGGTGAACGACCCCCCGCCCTCGTTGCGGTCGTTGCGCTCCCGCGCCGCGACCGCCTGTGGGGCGTCCTGCACCCGGCGCCGGACCCACACCACCAGCAGCGCGGGCAGCGCGCCGGTCCAGAACATCACACGCCAGGCCATGTCGTCGCCGAACAACGAGAAGACAGCCGTGTACGCGACGACCGCGAGCCCCCAGCCGACGGCCCAGGCACTCTGCACCGCGCCCAGCGTGCGCCCCCGGTGCCGGGCGCTCGAGTACTCGGCGACCAGGATCGCCCCCACCGCCCACTCGCCGCCGAACCCCAGGCCCTGCAAGGCCCGGAAGACCAGCAGCGTCTCGTAGTCGGGCGCGAAGCCGCAGGCGACGGTGAAGACCGCGTAGGTGACCACGGTGATCATCAGTGCCCGGACCCGGCCGATCCGGTCCGCCAGCATGCCCGCGAGGGCGCCGCCGACCGCCGAGACGACCAGGGTGACCGTGGTGAACAGGCCGGTCCGACCGCTGTCCAGCCCGAAGTACGCAGCCAGCGCGACCATGCTCAGCGGCAGCGTGAAGTAGTCGTAGGAGTCCAGTGCGTAGCCGCCGAACGCGCCGCCGAAGGCGCGTCGGCCACGCGGTCCGAGGGCGCGCAGCCAGGCGAACGGGCCGTCGTCGAGCGTCGGGCGGGAAGCTGCCGGGGCCGGTGACAGGAGTCGGCGTGGAGGGGTCGTGCTCATGGAGGCACCTCGCTGAGGGGTGACGGAGGGTGCGATGACTGAGCCGTGCCGTGCGAAAGCCGCGGCACCGCGCTGGGGTTCCGGGGCGGTGCCGTGCCGAGAAAGGTAGAGGATCGTTGAACGATCCTTCAATACCCCCGTTGTCTCGCCCCGTTGTCTGCGCTTGAATTCCGGGCATGGCAGAGCAGCTGGCGGGACTGGCCGACGACCGCGCCCTCCTGGGCCGCACCAGCACGGCCGAACGGGTCGCGGACATCCTCAGGAGCCGCGTCGCCGAGGGCTTCTTCCCGCCCGGCACCCGGCTCTCGGAGGACAGCATCGGGGGAGCGCTCGGCGTCTCCCGCAACACCCTGCGCGAGGCGTTCCGGCTGCTCACCCACGAGCGGCTGCTCGTCCACGAGCTGAACCGCGGGGTGTTCGTGCGGGTGCTGACCATCGACGACGTCGAGGACCTCTACCGCACCCGCGCACTGGTCGAGTGCGCCGTCGTACGGGGGCTCGGGAACCCGCCCTACGAGCTCGCCGCGCTCGCCGCGGCCGTCGCCGAAGGGCGGCGCGCGGTCGCCGAAGGTGACTGGAAATCGCTGGGTACCGCCAACATCCACTTCCACCGCGAACTCGTCGCCCTCGCCGGCAGCGAACGCACCGACGAGCTCATGCGCAGCGTCTTCGCCGAGCTGCGGCTCGCGTTCCACATCGTGGACGACCCCCGTCGGCTGCACGAGCCCTACCTCACCCGCAACCAGCAGATCCTCGGGGCCCTCCAGGCCGGTGACCGCGCCGAAGCGGAGAAGCTGCTGGCCGGGTACCTGGCCGACTCGCTGGACCGCGTGGTCGAGGTGTACCGGCGCAGGGTCGCCGACGGTGCCCCGTAGAGAACGGGCCGCACGGCCACCCACCGGGCGGTGCGCACGGACCGCGCGGGCACCGCCGACGCCTTCCCACCGCACCGTTTTGGGTTGATGTCAGACCGAGGACCTAGTCTGTGCACCGTGACTTCGCCTGCACCGACGGACCGTGTTCCGCCCCAGCTCAGCGCGGGGCCGCGCCCCGCTGTGGGCCCGGCCGCCGACGAGGGCCTGGCGCGGCGGCTGCGCGCGCTCGCGTGCACCGCGCCGATCCACGACCTCGACGCGCGCAAGGCCAATCTCGCCGGTGAGTACTCGGTGTACGGCATGGCGGAGATCGCCCTGGCGGCGATCGACCTCGTCACCCTCAACATGGACTTCGACACCGGCGCCGACCACGACCAGATCGTCGCCCGGCTGATCCCCCGCATCGCCGCCCAGGCCCCGCGGCGCTCCGCCGCCGAGCACGAGCGCGTGGCGCGCTGGGTCCTGGAGAACCTGATCAACGTCGGCAGCGTCGACCGCGGCTTCCGCGCCGTGTACGGCACCTTCGCGCCGGACGGCAGCTATGTGCGCCGCGACTACGACTTCAAGCTGATCGAGGAGGTCCCCGGCTACGGCGGCGCCGTCTACCTCCGCACCACCGACGAGGCCGTCAACGTGCTGGTCGGCGCCCTCGACACCGATGTCACCAGCGCCCAGATCGCCGCCGAGGTCAAGCTGGAGGTGCTCATCCGGCGCGGGCGCCTCGCCGACGCGCAGCTCGCCGCCGAGCAGGCGCGCTACCGGACCGTGCAGTACTCCGAGACCCTGCGCCGCGCCCTGGAGGCCACCCGGCGCAACGTCCGCGCGGTCGACTGGCTCAACACCGTCCCCGACATGATCGCCGAGGCGCTCGACCACGTCGCCGACCGCTACCGCCACGAGAACGCGATCCTCACCAACATCCGCAAGGCCCGCGACGAGTCCGAGGACCCCGAGCACAAGCGGCGCGCCGCCGAGCTCGTCGACATCGTCAAGGACTGCATCCGCCGCCACACCCAGCTGCAGTCCCGCCTGCTGGAGGCCGGCCCGCTCTTCCGCGCCGAGCAGGACCGGCAGGCGTTCGCCACCCCGATGACCTCCGCGGGGCTGGACCTCTACGGGCACCTCGTCGCCCCCGTGCTGCCGCTGACTCTCGAACGGGCCGTCCGGGTCACCGACGCCTTCTTCGCGCGCGGGACCGGGCTGCGCACGCCGGTGTCCGTGCGGGTCGGCGACCTCGTCGACCTACTGCTGACCCCGCCGCAGGAGCGCGAGCACCTGGGCGCCGAGATGCCCGAGCCGGACCTCATCGCCACCCCCGCCGACAGCCGGTTCAGCGACGGGCAACTGGCCGCCGCCATGGAACTGCTCGACCTGCCCGCCGACGCACCGCGCCGGCTCTCCGGGCTCCTCGCCGAGGCCCGCGACCGCGATGCGGACCTGCCCTACCTGGTCGCGCTGCTCGCCGTCCACGCCGCCAGCCCCCCGGTCGGCACGGCCTACCGGCAGGGCGAGGAGAAGCTGCTGTTCGCCGTGGACGACGGGACGGAGCTGGACGACCCCGAGTTCGGCGGCGCCGACCTGATCGTCGGCACCGCCCTGCTGGACGCCGCGGGGATGGCGGCGGACCGGACCGAGGCAGCATGACCGAGCGACACCGAGGCAAGGAGCCGACACCGTGACCGAGCACGTCGAATGGAGTGAGCCGGAGGCCGCCGCCACGCCGGTGAGCAGCGCCGTCACCCCGGCCGACGCCGCGGACGCGGCCAGGCTCGTCGCCTTCGGGCTGCAGCCCAGACTGCAGCCCGCGCGCGACCAGGAGTACTCCGACCTGCTGCGCCGCTACCGTGAGGACCCGCCGTTCGCCCGGCTCGCCGACGCGGTGGCCGCCGGGCTCGGACTCGTCGTGCTGGAGGTCTCCCCGCGCGCGGGCATGGCCGTCACCGCCGCCGAGGACTCGGTCTTCGCCGTCCGCATGGGTGACTACGCGCGTCGTACCTCCGCCGACGGCGGCGACCGGTTCCTGCACGGGCTCGCCCATCTCGCCGTGGCCGCCCTGGCGTTCCCCCGCCCCGAGGACCTCGCCGACGACGGCTACATCGGCCGGGTCAGCGTCAACGGCGTGGACGCCTTCGTCCGCCAGGCCTGCCGCCGCCTGGAGGAGCGCGCCGAGGAACAGGGCGAGAACACCGACCCGGCGACCGGCGCGCCCGGCCTGGAGACCGCCTGGCGCGTCTGGGCCAGACGCAGCGCCACCGGCGCCACCAAGGACGCCCGCCGCCTCGCCGGCTCCACCACCGGCATCGTCGGCAAGGCCGTCGCCTTCCTCACCGACTCCGGCTTCCTCCAGCGCACCGGCGACGACAACGGCGGCACCTACCGCACCACCGCCCGCTACCAGCTCCAGGTCCGCGACATGGCGGGCGGCGCCGCCATGGCCGAGCTGCTGGAGCTGGGCGTCGTCCCGGTCACGGACGGCACACCGACCCTGCTGCCCGCCGAGGACACCGACGACCTGGAGCTGGCGGCCGACGCCGGGCTGCCGTTCCACTCCTGACCGCCGGGTCCGGCCACCGGGTCCGCTCCGTCCGCCGCCGCTCCCGAACCACCGCACCCTTCCGAAGACTTACGAGAGTCCGCCATGTACGAGCTGTCCCGGGTCCGCCTCTACTCCATCGGACCCGCCGGTGCACGCTACGCCGACACCGTGCTTGACCTGCGCGGCGTCGGCGCCGTCGTGCGCGACCCCGCCCCCACCCAGGCGGAGTTCTTCGAGGACGAGCCGGTCGGCCCGCCGCGCCGGCCCGCCCCCGCCGGCGTGCTCTTCCTGGAGAACGGCGGCGGCAAGTCGGTCCTGCTGAAGCTGATCTTCTCCGTCATGCTGCCCGGCCACCGCAACACCCTCGGCGGCGCCAGCTCCGGTGTGCTGCGCAAGTTCCTGCTCGCCGACGACTGCGGGCACGTCGCCCTGGAGTGGCAGCACGTGCAGACCGGCGAGTGCGTCGTCGTCGGCAAGGTCAGCGAGTGGCGCGGCCGTCAGGTGTCCAACGACCCGCGGAAGTTCGCCGAGGCCTGGTACTCCTTCCGCCCCGGCCCCGGTCTCACCCTGGACAACCTGCCCGTCGCCGAGTCCACTGCCGTCCGGCCGCCCGTCGAGGGAGCCTCCGGGGCCCAGGGCCGCCGCCGCACCATGAAGGGCTTCCGGGACGCCCTCACCGACGCCGGCAAGGCGTACCCGCACCTGGAGGTGCACTGGGAGGAGACCCACGAGCGCTGGACCGAGCACCTCGGCGAACTCGGCCTCGACCCCGAACTCTTCCGCTACCAGCGGGAGATGAACGCCGACGAGGGCGAGGCGGCCGGCCTCTTCGCGGTCAAGAAGGACTCCGACTTCACCGACCTGCTGCTCCGCGCGGTCACCGACACCCGTGACACCGACGGCCTCGCCGACCTCGTCAGCGGCTTCGGCAACAAGCTCGGGCGGCGCGCCGAACTCATCGCCGAACGGGACTTCACCGCCGGATCGGTGGACCTGCTGGGGCGGATCGTCGAGGCCGCCGACGCCCGCGCACGCGCGCGTGACGTCCACGCCGGGGCCGAGCGCCGCACCCGCACCCTGGCCCGCCGCCTCTCCGCACGCGCCGTGCGGGAACGGGCCCGTGCCGGCGACCTCGCCCAGCGCGTCACCGCCGCCGCGTACGCCGTCACCCACTCCGAGGGCGGCCGCGAGCGCAGCGCCCTGATCGCCGCCGAACTCGCCTTCCGGCACGCCTCGCTGGCGCTCGCCGCCGCCGAGAAGGCGGCCGCCGCGCAGAAGCGCGAACTCGCCGACGCGCGCACCCTGCACGCCGCCTGGCAGGCCGCCGAGGCCGTGCTGCGCCACCGCGCCGCCGCCGACCGGGTCGCACGCGTGGCCGCCGCGATCCAGGAGGCCGAACGGGACGCGGCCCCGGCCCTCGCGGCCCGCGCCAAGGCCGCCACCGACCTGGTGCGCGTCCTGCAGTCGGCCGCCGAGAGCGCCGAACACCTCGCCAACGAGGAGGAGGAGCGCTCCGCCGCCCTGCAGGAGGCCGGCGAGACCGCCCACCGGGACGCCACCGCCGCCGCCACCGAGGCGCAGCGGGCCCGCAGCGAGATCGGGCATCTGCGCCAGCGGCTCGCCGAGGTCGAGCAGGAGACCGCGGAGGCGGTCCGCGCGGGCTGGCTCGACGACAGCGCCCCCGACGCCGACCCCGCCCGGGCCGCCCTCGCCGCCAGCGACGCCGAGAAGACCGCGGTCGCCGCCTGGGACACCGCACGCGAGGCGTCCCGCCGGGCCGGCGAGCACGCCCGCGAGGCGGCCTCCGCCGAGTCCCGCGCCGAACTGACCGCCGCCCGCGCCGCCGACGCGGCCACCGCCGCCCGCCGGGCCCACGAGGGCGAACGCCGCACCGCCGAGGCGCTCGCGGCCGAGGAGCGCCTGGCGGAACTCCTCAGCCTCCCGGGCACCTCGGACGCGGAGCGGTCGAGTGTGCCCGCACCCCGGCCGGCGTCCGAAGCACAGGCCACCGACGGACAGGCACCCGTCGGAGCGGCCACCGACAGCCGGAGCGGCGATGCCGGCCCGAGCGGCGCCCGTGGGCGGACCGGGGGCCCGGTCCCCACCGCCCCCGTCGGCGCCCTCACCCCCGAGGACCTGGACCGCTGCGCCGCTGAACTGCGCGAACTCCTCGACGAGGCCGTCTCCGGCGCCGAACGCCAGCTGTTCGAGCTGCGCACCGCCGCCGCCGACGACGCCCGCATCCTCGGCGCCCTCGGCGACGGCGGCCTGCTGCCGCCGGGCCCCGACGTCCTGGCCACCGTCGAGTTCCTCGGCGAGCACGGCATCCCCGCCCTGCCCGGCTGGCGCTACCTCGCCCAGGCCGTCGACCCCGCCGACCACGCCCGGGTGCTCGCCGCCCGGCCGGAACTGGTCGACGGCGTGATCATCACCGACCCGGACTCGCACGCACGCGCGCGTGCCGCGCTCGGTGACGCCGCCCTCCTGCCGCGCTCGGCCGTCGCGGTCGGCACGGCCGCCGCCCTGCTCGCCCCCACCCCGGCGCCGCTGTCCGACGACGGCGACGCCGAGGTGTTCCTCGTCCCGCCGAACCCCGCCATGCACGACGAGCACGCCGCCGACGAGGAGCGGCAGGCGCTGCGCGCCAGGGCCACGGCACGCGACGAGGAGATCCGCCGGCTCGCCGCGCGCCTCGGCAAGGACCGCGAGCTGGCCGCCCGGCTCGCCTCCTGGCGCACCGGCTGCCCCACCGGCCGGCTGGCCGAGCTGGCCCAGGCCGCCGAGGAGGCCGGGGCCTTCGCCGAGGAGGCCGAGGCCGAACTGGCCGAGGCACGGACCGTGCGCGCGGAGGCCGAGGAGGCCGCCGCCGAGGCCGCCCAGGTCCGCGACGAGCGCCAGGAGGCCGCGCAGAAGGCCCGGCGTGCCGCCGACGCCCTCGCGGGACTCGCCTTCCGGTTGCGCGAACGCGCCGGCTGGCAGGCCCGGCTCCGGGAACTCGCCGACGAGGCAGCAGAGTCGGAGGCCCGCGCCCAGGCGTACCTGGAGCGGGCCCGCTCCGCCGACGAGGACCGCCGCGCCGCCCAGCGTGCCGCCGACGACGCCCGCCGCACCGCGCGTGCGCTGCGCGCCGAGCGCACCGAGATCGCCGGCGCCCCCGACGACGTACCGGTGAGCGATGACGCGCCGGAGGCGTCCCTGCCCGCGCTGCGCGAGGCCTACCGCGCTGCCTCCCAGGTGTACGAGAAGGTCGGCGTCGGCGCCGACCTGCGCGCCGAGCAGGCCCGCGCGGAGAGCGACGAGAGCGCGGCCCGTGCCGAACTGGACCGGCTCAGCAACAAGGTCCGCACGCGCGCCGAGCAGCTGCTCCAGTCGCCCGACGGATCGGACGGACCGTCCCGGCAGGCCGCCGCCGCGCGCGCGGAGGAGCTGGTGCAGCTCCTGGAGACCCGGATGTCCACCGCGAGCGAGCAGCTCGGACGGCTGCGCGGCGAAGCCGAACGGCACGCGCCCGAGGACGGCGAGGCGCACACCGAGCTGCCCGAGGAGCTGCAGCCGCGCGACGCCGAGCACGCCCAGGCGCTGCTGCGCACCGCCACCGCCGAACTGTCCTCCCGCACCGAAGCGTTGGCCCAGGCCCGGGAGGCGCATGCCGAGCTGCTGGACGCCCACCGGGCCGCCGAGGACGCGGCCGGCGGCTTCGACGAGGTCGCGGCGATGCTCCGCGACCTGCTGCGCGAGCACACGCCCGAGGACGGCCAGGAGGAGCCGGAGCCCTACCCGGGCACTCTGGAGGAGGCCCGCAGGGCCGCCGCCGAGACCCGCCGCTCGCTGCGCGGCTGCGCCGCCGACCTGTCCGCCGCCGAAGCCGCCGTACGGGAGGCGAGTGACGTTCTCGTCCGGCACGCCAACTCCACGCGCTACGAGCAGGTCCGCACACCCGCGCGCCAGCAGATCCGCGAGCTGCCCGCCTCCGCGCTGCCCGAGCACGCCCAGAAGTGGGCCGACGCCTTCGCACCGCGCCTGCGGGTCCTCACCGACGAGCTGGCGCAGCTGGAGCGCAACCGCGACTCGATCGTCGACCGGCTGCGCGGACTGGTGGAGTCGGCGCTGGCCACCCTGCGTTCCGCACAGCGGCTGTCCCGGCTGCCCGAGGGACTGGGGGAGTGGTCCGGGCAGGAGTTCCTGCGCATCCGCTTCGAGGAGCCCGACCAGGCCACCCTCACCGAACGGCTCGGCGAGGTCATCGACGAGGCGACCCGCGCGGCCGTGAAGAAGAACTCCGACCTGCGCCGCGACGGCATGTCCCTGCTGCTGCGCGGGGTCGCGGCCGCGCTGCAGCCCAAGGGCGTCGCCGTGGAGATCCTCAAGCCGGACGCGGTGCTGCGCGCCGAGCGGGTGCCCGTGGGCCAGATGGGCGATGTGTTCTCCGGCGGCCAGCTGCTCACCGCGGCCATCGCCCTGTACTGCACGATGGCCGCGCTGCGCTCCAACGACCGGGGCCGCGACAAGCACCGCCACGCCGGCACGCTGTTCCTCGACAACCCGATCGGCAGGGCCAACGCCACGTACCTGCTGGAACTGCAGCGGGCCGTGTCCGACGCGCTGGGCGTCCAGCTGCTGTACACCACCGGCCTGTTCGACACCACCGCCCTGGCGGAGTTCCCGCTGGTCATCCGGTTGCGCAACGACGCCGACCTCAGGGCGGGCCTGAAGTACATCAGCGTGGAGGAACACCTCCGGCCGGGGCTGCCGCAGCAGGCCCCGGCCGGAGAAGCCGTGCACAGCGAGATCACGGCGACGCGGATGTACAAGAGACCCGCGCCGCGGGAGGCGTGAGCCCGCCGCGCCTCAGCGACGCGTCAGTCGAACCAGCCCTGCGGGGCGGGGCTGGTGTTGCGCCAGATGTGCTTGGTCTCGCGGTACTCCGCGAGACCGGCCGGTCCCAGCTCCCGCCCGGTGCCGGACTGCTTGACGCCGCCCCACTCCGCCTGCGGGACGTACGGGTGGTAGTCGTTGATCCACACCGTGCCGAGCCGCAGCCGGGCCGCGACGCGGTGCGCCTTCGCCTCGTCACCGGTGAACACCGCGCCCGCCAGACCGTAGATGGTGTCGTTGGCGAGCCGTACGGCCTCGTCCTCGCCGGTGAACCGCTCCACCGTCAGCACCGGTCCGAAGGACTCCTCCTGGACGACCGACATGCCGCTGGAGCACTCGTCCAGGACGGTCGGCAGGTAGTAGAAGCCCTGCTCGTAGGCGTCACCGCTCGGGCGGGCGCCGCCGCACCGCAGCACCGCGCCCTCCGCGACACCCCGGGCGACGTACGCCTCGACCTTGTCGCGGTGCGCGGCGGAGATCAGCGGCCCGGTCTGCGCCCGCTCGTCGAACGGCCCGCCGAGACGGATCTGTTCGGCGCGGCGCACCACCTCGTCGACGAACCGGTCGTGCAGCGAATCCTCGACCAGCAGCCGCGCACCGGCCGAGCAGACCTGACCGGAGTGCAGGAACACCGCGGTCAGCGCCATGTCGACGGCGGTGTCGAAGTCGGCGTCGGCGAACACCACGTTGGGGTTCTTGCCGCCGAGTTCCAGCGCGACCTTCTTCACCGTCCCGGCCGCGGCGGCCATCAGGTGACGGCCGGTCTGCAGCCCGCCGGTGAAGGACACCAGGTCGACGTCCGGATGGTCGCCGAGCGGTGCGCCCACCTCCGGGCCCGCGCCCAGCACGAGGTTGGCCACGCCCGCAGGCAGCCCGGCCTCCTCCAGCAGCCGCATCAGATGCAGCGCGGTGTGCGGGGTCAGCTCGCTCGGCTTCAGTACGAACGTGTTGCCCGCGCCCAGCGCGGGCGCCACCTTCCAGGCCGTCTGCAGCAGCGGGTAGTTCCACGGCGTGATCAGCCCGCAGACCCCGACCGGCTCGTGCACCACCCGGCTGTCCGCGTTCGCCACCCCGGTGTCGATCACCCGGCCGGCCTCGGTGGCCACCAGCCGCCCGAAGTAGCGGAAGCAGGCGATGACGTCGTGGACGTCGTACTCGCTCTCCACCAGGCGCTTGCCGGTGTCCAGGGACTCGGCTCGGGCCAGCGCCGCCCGGTCCCGGGCCATCAGGTCGGCGACCCGCAGCAGCAGGTCGCCGCGCTCGGCGGCGGAGGCGTGCGGCCAGGGGCCGTGGTCGAAGGCGTGCCGGGCGGCGGCGATCGCCTCGACGGTGTCCTTGCCGCCGGCCTCGTCGACGACGGCGACCAGGCTGCCGTCGGCCGGACAGCGGATCTCCCGGGTCCGCCCGTCGCGCGGGGCGGTCCAGGAGCCGCCGATGAACAGGTCCGGCATGTGCCGTTCCTTCCTGTGGTGCGTGAGTGGTGCTGCTGGGGCCGGCGGCTCAGGCCAGCCAGGACTTGACGACGTCGGGGTTGGCCTCGACCCACTTCTTGGCCGCCGCGTCCGCGGACATCTTGTCCTGCGCGATCATCTTGGCGACCTCGTTCTGCTGGTCGGCCGTCCACTTGAACTTCTTGAGGAACTCGGCGGCCTTCCCGCCGTCCTTGGCGAAGTCCGCGTTGAGGTACTTCTGCAGCGGGGTCTGCGGGTAGGCGCAGGCGACCTTCTTCGGGTCGGCGTCGCAACCCTCCTTGTACGCGGGCAGCTTGACCTCGACCAGGTCCACCTCGGCGTTCAGCCACTGCGGGGTCCACCAGTAGGTGAGGAACGGCTTCTTGGCCTGGTAGTCCTGCTTGATCTGGGTGATCTGCGCGGCCTCGGAACCGGCGTAGACCGTCTTCAGGTCCAGGCCCAGGTTCTTGATGATGGCGTCGTCGTTGGTGACGTAGTCCGGCGAGCCCTCCAGGAGTTGGCCCTTGCCGCCGCTCTCCGACGTCTTGAGCTGGGAGGCGTACTTGTTGAGGTTCTTGTAGTCCGTCACGTCCGGGTGGGCGTCCGCCCAGTACTTGGGGACGAACCAGCCGATGTGCCCGGTGACGCCGAGGTCGCCCGCGGAGACCACGGACTTCTGCTTCTCGACGTACTGCTTCTCCTGCTCGGGGTGGCCCCAGTCCTCCAGGATGGCGTCGATGGTGCCCTTGCCCAGCGCGTCCCAGGCGATGACCTCGCCCATCTGCTTGGTCTTGACGGTGTAGCCGAGCTCCGACTCCAGGACGTACTTGGCGACGGCCGTGTTGGCCTCGGCGCCCACCCAGGACGGGACGGTGAGGGTGAGGGTGTCGGTGCTGCCGGCGCTGGTGGACTTGCCGGTGTCGGCGGCCCCGCAGCCGGCCACGGCGGTCAGCGTCAGACCGGCGACGACGGCGAGCGAGGTGCGCAGGACACGGCGGTTTCTGATGGAGGTGGGACGCATGGGGTATTTCCTAACTTTCCGAGTAAAACAAGGGGACGAACGGGGGACGGGGGTTCAGCGGTCGGTGGTGTCCCGGGACGCGGCCGGCTGCGTGACGCGGTCCAGGACCAGGCCGAGGCAGACGATCGCGGCACCCGCGACCAGGCCGACACCCAGGTCGCCGCGGGACAGGCCGTACACCACGTCGTAGCCGAGCGCGCCGCCGCCGACGAGTCCGCCGACGATGACGACGGCGAGGACCAGCACCACGCCCTGGTTGACGGCCAGCAGCAGCGCGGGCCGGGCCAGCGGCAGCTGCACCTGGCGCAGCTGCTGCGCGCCGGTCGCGCCGAGCGAGCGGGCCGCCTCCAGCGCGGCCTGGTCGGTCTGCTTCACGCCCTGCGTGGTGATGCGGACCACGGCGGGCAGGGCGTAGGCGACGGCCGCGGTGATGGCGGCCGCGCGGCCCACCCCGAACAGGGCGACGACCGGGATGAGGTAGACGAACTGCGGCATGGTCTGCAGGACGTCGAGGACGGGCCGCAGCGCCCGCTCCAGCCAGCCGGCCCGGGCCGCCAGCACACCGATGGTGACACCCAGCAGCAGCGTCAGCGCAAGGGCGGCCAGTACCTGCGACAGCGTGTCCAGGGTCTCGGGCCACACGCCCAGCACCCCGGTGACGGCGAGTGCGGCCGTCGCGCCCAGCGCGGCCCGCCAGGTGCCGACCAGCAGGGCGAAGGCGGCGACGAGCAGCAGCAGCGACCACCAGGGAGCACCCTGCAACGCGCCGCGCAAGGGGTTGAGGATCCAGGAGGTGAGGTTCGACGCCCACACCTTGGTGCCGCCCAGCACGGGCACACCGGAGTGCAGGTTGTGGACCGTCCACTCCTGGAATGAGTTGACGGAGCCGGTGATGTCCAGCGTCCAGCCCTCGGGCCAGCGCGCCGCACCCGTGGCCTTGCCCGCGGCGAACGCGACGACCGTGCCCACGGCGGCCAGCGCCCAGGCCGGCCCGCCGCGCAGCAGCCGCGGTCCGGCCGTGACCGGCGCGCCGATCCGCTCGCCCGCGGCCTCCGTCGTGCGGTCCAGCCACACGGCGATCAGCACGATCGGGATGCCCGCGGCGAGCGCCGCGCCCACGTCGACCGTCGCCAGCGCCGAGTACACCTCGTCGCCGAGACCGCCGGCGCCGATCACCGAGGCGATGACGACCATGGACAGCGCCATCATGATGGTCTGGTTCAGGCCGAGCAGCAGCTCCTTGCGCGCCAGCGGCAGCCGGGCCTTCAGCAACTGCTGCCGGGAGTCGGCGCCCAGGGAGAGCGACGCCTCCAGTACGTACGGGTCCGCGCCGCGCAGTCCGAGCGAGGTGAGCCGGGCCATCGGCGGGGCCGCGTAGATGACGGTGGCCAGCAGCGCGGCGGGCGATCCGGTGCCGAAGACCAGCACGAACGGCAGCAGGTAGGCGAACGCCGGCAGCACCTGCATGGTGTCCAGCACGGGCCGCAGCGCCCGGTCCACCCGGGGGAACAGGCCCGCCGCCAGGCCCAGCAGGAAGCCGACCACCGCGGAGACGGCGACCGCGACGATCATCAGGGCCAGCGTCATCATCGCCGGATCCCACATGCCGAGCAGCCCGCAGCCGGCGAAGGCGCCGAGCGCGATGGCGGCCACCTTCACCCCGGCCCGGCCGGCGCCCGCGGCGCACCACGCCAGCAGTACGGCCGCCGCGGTGACACCGGGCCAGCCGAGGGCGTCCAGCGCGGAGTACACGCCGTCGACGGCCTCGACGGTGGTGTTGCTGATGTGCAGCAGGAAGTACAGGAAGACCGGGCTGGTGTCCCGGTTGTCGACGATCCACTGGCTGAGGTCGTCCAGCGGTCCGGACACGTCGATGCCGAAGGCGCCCGGCCACGAGCCGCTGCCCCACAGCACGGCCGCGAACGGCACCAGGACGACGGCGACGACCGCCAGGCCCAGCAGCCGCCGCCCGACCGGGGGCAGCACCGCGAGCCGGCGCCGCAGCAGCGATCGGGTGGCGACGCTCCGGGCGCCGTCGGACGAGGCCTCGCCGCGTGCGGAGGCCTGCTTCTCCGGTACGAGGGTGCTCATCGTCATCTCACCCCCGCCGGCTCGGGATCCAGTCCTGCGACGACGGACAGCAGGTTGGCGTGGTCGACGACACCGAGACAGCGGTCGTCCTCCACCACACACGCGGCGCTGCCGCTGCGGGCCACGGTCTCGATCGCCGACGCTACGACCGTGTCGGGAGCGAGCGCGCCGGGGTGTTCGTTGCCGCCGCAGTCTCCCGGACGCATCGCGGTGCGCACCGTGATGACCTGCTCGCGGGGCACGTCGCGCACGAAGTCGCGCACATAGTCGTCGGCGGGGGAGGCGACGATCTCCTCCGGCGTGCCGCACTGGACGATCTCACCGTCGCGCATCAGGGCGATGCGGTCACCGAGCCGCAGCGCCTCCTGCAGGTCGTGCGTGATGAAGACCATCGTGCGGCCCTCCTCGCGGTGCAGCCGGATCACCTCCTCCTGCATGTCGCGCCGGATCAGCGGGTCGAGCGCGCTGAACGGCTCGTCGAACAGCAGGACTTCGGGGTCCACGGCGAGCGCACGGGCCAGTCCGACGCGCTGCTGCTGACCGCCGGAGAGCTGGGCGGGACGCCGGTGTTCCATCCCCTCCAGACCGACCTTGGCGACGACCTTCATGGCCAGCGCGCGCCGCTCCAGCTTGCCCAGGCCCTGGATCTCCAGGCCGTACGCCACGTTGTCGAGAACCGTGCGGTGCGGCAGCAGGCCGAAGTGCTGGAAGACCATGGCGGCCCGGTGCCGGCGCAGTTCACGCAGCCGGTTCCTGTCCATCGCCAGCACGTCCTCGCCGTCGATCTCCAGTGCGCCGGAGGTCGGCTCGATCAGCCGGGTCAGACAGCGCACCAGGGTCGACTTGCCGGAGCCGGACAGGCCCATGACGACGAAGACCTCGCCCTTGCGTACGTCGAAGGAGACGTCGCGCACGGCGACGGTGCAGCCGGTGCGGCGGCGCAGCTCGTCGGGGGGCAGGTCGGCCAGCTCGCTGCCGGGCACACGCTCGGCCTTGGGGCCGAAGACCTTCCAGAGGTTGCGTACGGAGAAGACGGGCGGCGCCTCGGCGGTCGCGGGCGCCTGCCGCGGGGCGGTTTCCTTGGACAGTGGACTGGACATCAGGCATCGACTCCCGGGTGCGTCGGCCGAGTGAGCAGGTCGGCGCACTTCTCGCCGACCATGAGGACGCCGATCATCGGATTGACGGCGGGGATGGTGGGGAACACGGAGGCGTCCGCGACCCGGACGCCGCGCAGGCCTCGCACACGCAGCTCGGGGTCGACGACGGCCAGCGGATCGTCGGCGGCGCCGATCCGGCAGGTGCCCGCCGGGTGGTACACGGTGTGCGCCACCTTGCGGGCGTACTCGCTCAGCTCCTCGTCGCTCGTCACGTCGGGACCGGGGCACACCTCGCGCTTGAGCCAGCCGGCCAGCGGCTGCGTCTTCGCGATCTCGCGGGCGATGCGGATGCCGTCGACGAGGGTGCGGCCGTCGTAGTCGTCCTCGTCAGTGAAGTAGCGGAAGTCGAGCGCCGGCTTCGCGGACGGGTCGGCGCTGGTCAGGTAGAGCCGGCCCCGGCTGCGGGGCTTGGGGATGTTCGGCGTCATCGACACCCCGTGCGCGGGCTTCTGGTAGCCGAGCCGCTCGGGGTTGTCGGTGAACGGGATCTGGTAGAAGTGGAACATCAGGTCGGGGCCCTCGGAGGCGGGGTCCCGGCGCACGAACAGGCCGGCGTCGGAGTCCATCGCGGAGTTCTCCGGGATCGGGCCGTGCGTCTCCCACACGATGACCGACTCGGGGTGGTCGAGCAGGTTCTCGCCCACACCGGGCAGATCCTGTACGACGGGTATGCCGAGTTCGGCCAGGTCCTCCTTGGGGCCGATGCCCGAGAGCAGCAGCAACCGCGGGGTGTCCACGGCACCCGCGCAGACGATCACCTCGCGCGCGGCCATGACGGTGCGCTCGCTGCCGTCCGCCGTGCGCACCCGCACGCCGCTCACCCGGTCGCCGTCCGTCTCCAGGCGGAACGCCCAGGTCTCCAGCATCAGGTGGAGGTTGGGGCGGTCCAGGAACGGGTGCAGGTACGCCACCGACGCCGAGGACCGCTTGTTGTTCTCGGGGTGGTAGGCCAGGTCGAAGAAGCCGACGCCCTCGTGGAACGGCTGCTTGTTGAAGCCCTCGACGCGCGGCACACCGGTCGCCTCACGGGCCGCCTCGACGAAGTCGCGGGCGATGGCGTTCCGGTCCTTCTCGTCCACCGCGACGATGTTGTTCAGCAGCCGGTCGTAGTACGGCTCCATCGTGGCGGCGTCCCAGCCGTCGGCGCCGGCCTCGACCCACTCCGCCCAGTCGGACGGCAGCGGCTTGAAGCTGATCAGCGTGTTGTGGGACGAGCAGCCGCCGAGGACGCGGGCGCGGCTGTGCCGGATGTGGGAGTTGCCGCGCGGCTGCTCGGTCGTCGGGTAGTCGTAATCGAGGTCGCCGCCGAGCAGGCCCAGCCAGCGGCGCAGCGTCAGCACGTCGGGGCGGTCCACGTCGGAGGGTCCGCCTTCGATGACCGCGACGCTGACCTGCTCGTCCTCGGTGAGCCGTGACGCGATCACCGATCCGGCGGTACCGCCGCCGATGACGACGTAGTCGTAAGTGTCCTGCTCGGGCATGGGGTTGCTGCTCCTTGTCGTGCGGGCCGGAGTTCTTTTCCGGCTCCCCATGTCCAGTCAGGTTGTTGACCGGACAAGGGACGGGGCACCTGCCCCGGTCTTGTGCGGTCATTCGGGTTTCAGTACTGAATGTGGCGCGCATCACGCCAAACATCGCGGATATAGCCTGAAGTGTCCGATTAGTCGGGCATGTGCGTGCTGACTTTCGGCCCGTCTCCGACGCTTCCTGCGCGATCGGTTGCGTAATAAGCAACAGCATCCTGGGGGCTCCGTCAACCGGCGGGGCCCGTGGACGGGCGTGACCGCCCCGTCCGGCGCGGCTGCGGAAGGAGCGGGCAAGCCGCGGGAGGCGGGGGACCCGCTCAGCGACCCGCCGGGCCTCTGGCGGACCCCTCAGAACCCGAAACCCATCCGCTGCGACAACTCGGCGGCCGCCGCCACCGTCCGCTCGGCCAGCTCCGGCAGCCGGTCCGCGCTGAGCCGGTAGACCGGGCCCGAGACGCTGAGCGCGGCGATCACCTTGCCGTCGTGCGCGCGGACCGGTGCGGCGACCGCCGCCAGCCCCAGCTCCAGCTCCTCCACGGTGGCGCCGTACCCCTGCTCGACCACCGCCTCCAACTCGGCGCGCAGCATGGACGCGGCGGTGACGGTGCGGTCGGTGAACCGGGGCAGCGGGCGCGCCAGCAGGCCCTCGCGCAGGGTGGGTGTCATGTGTGCGAGCAGCACCTTGCCGCTGGACGTCGCATGCAGCGGGGTGCGTCGGCCGAGCCAGTTCTGAGCGGTGACCGACGCCGTGCCGCGGGCCTGCATGATGTTCACCGCCGCGTCGTCGTCCACCACCGCGATGTTGACCGTCTCACCCAGTTCGTCGGCGAGTTCGCGGCAGACCGGGACGCCCTCCTGGGAGATCTCCAGCCGCACCGCCGCCGCCCCCGCCAGGCGCAGCACCCCGGCCCCCAGGTAGTACTTCCCGCGGTCCTTGGCCTGCGCGACCAGGCCGCGGTTCTCCAGGACGCCCAGCAGCCGGAACGCGGTCGACTTGTGCACGTCCAGCTCGTCGGCTATCTCGGTGACCCCGGCCTCGCCGTGCCGCGCGAGGATCTCCAGCACGCTGACCGCCCGGTCGACGGACTGCACGGAACCGGCCGCGCTCCGGCCGTTCTGCCTCTGCTGGAAGTCGTCCACGGTCACCCCGCCCTGGTTCTGTTGCGCACAGCGCTCACTGATGCGCTCTGCGAAACGCCAGGTTATCGAAGCGGGCGGGGTCTCGGCGGAGTGGGTTCGGGGTGCGGGGGGTCACCCCGAGGGGCGGGATCGGAGGGTCGCGGCGCCCACCCGGGCGGCCACCGCGTGCCGTCGACCCGGCAGGAACTGTCCGATACCGCCTGGCGCTCCCTCGTGCGCCCCGAGGGCTACGGGTGCGACAGCTGCCCTGCGCCACCCCGCCCGCGTATCCGCCCCTGGGCGCGCGCCGCGGCCCGCTCCTGGCGTCGGACCCGGCGCCGCTCCCGCCGCAGGGCGCGAGCTGTGCTGCTCGGGGTCGAGACCACCCCGTTGCGCTGCTTCCACACCTGACGCGTGACCCAGACGTCGAGGACGGCCCAGGTCGCCGCCACCGTGCTCGCCACGCTGCTGATCACCATGGGGAAGGCCGGCCAGGATCCGGCCAGCGTGCACAGAAGGGCCACCATCGCCTGCACCAGTGTCACGGCGACGAGGAGTACCGAGCGGACGGCGGCGTTGCGGACCGGGTCCGGCATCCGCCGGTGGCGCGCGGGCTCCTCGACCCACAGCGGCCGCCCGGGGCCCCGTTCCCGGCCGTCGCGGGACGTCCGGGAGGAGGGCTCGTCGCCCTGTTCCTCTACTCGCACCGTGCCGTCCCCCGTCTCGATCGCCGCCTCGCGGGAAGTCGCAGCCCCGCGGTCACCTGCCGGAAGGCAGCGATCGCGGGCCGCGGGGTCCCGAGGTGCCGCCTCTTCCACCATCGTGCCGCTCTCGAGCGCCTCACGCCGCTCAGCCGTGCCCATCACCGTGTCACTCCCCACCGCCGGCAGACCGCCCGCTCCGACTACATGTCCGGCTTCTCGGTGGCTGCCCGGCTTGCACTGTTTTACGCCGCCCGGATACGGCACGGGGCTCATGTGGCTGATTCCGCCCCCAATTCCCTATGAGTAGGACGAACGAGACGCCCGGAAGATTCCCGACGGCCGACGAATTCCGGCCAATCCGCCGACCGAAGCCCCGGCGACGGGGCGCCCCCGCCACGGGCAGCCGGAAGACAATCTCCCCCAATGCCCCGACACCTCCCCATCTCCCGACGCGACCGCGGAAGTTCGCCTTCCGGACGACTCTTCGAGTTCCCCGTGCGGCGGTAGTAGGCTCGCGGCGTTTGTTGACGCACATGCGTGCCCCCCTTGCGACGGGGGTTCGAGCTGGGGGAGTCCATGCGCTTTCGCGGGAAGTCGATCCGCCGGAAGATCGTGGCGCTGCTGCTCGTGCCGCTGGTGTCCCTGGCCGCCGTCTGGGGCTTCGCCACGGTGCTCACCGGACGCGAGGTGAGCAGGCTGTTCACCGTCTCCTCCTTGACGGAGAAGGTCGGTTACCCCGTCGAGGACACCCTCCGCGTCATCCAGCAGGAGCGACGCCAGACCCTGGTCTACCTCGCCGACCCCCGGGCCGCCGACGCGCTCGCCGCCCTGCGCCGCACCCGCGCCGCCACCGACAGCACCGTCGCCGAACTGCGCGCCGAGGCCGCCGACCCCGACCTGGGTGACATCCTGGACGAGGACGACAACGACGGCCTCACCGCCCTGCTGGACGCCCTCGACGGAGTCGACTCGCTGCGTGACAGCGTCGAACAGGGAACCGTCACCCGCGCCCAGGCCTTCGACCTCTTCAACCGGCTGGTCGACCCCGGCTACGAACTGCTCGCCCGGCTCGACGCCGTCGACAGCGCGGAACTGGACAAGCAGTACCGGGCACTGGTCGGCGCCGCCCGCGCACGCGAACTGCTCTCCCGCGAGGACGCCCTGCTCGGCTCCGCCCTCGTCGTCGGCAAGCTCACTCTCACCGAGATCCGCACGGTCTCCACCCTCCAGGCCCAGCGGGAGGCGGTGTACGACATCAGCCTCACCCAACTGCCCGACGCGGAGCGCGAACGCTACGAACGCTTCTGGGCCAACGCCACCACGGCCACGCTGCGCGGAGCCGAGAAGGCAGTCCTCGCCACCGAGCCGGGCGGCATGCCCCGCGGTGTCACGGCCCGAAGCTGGGACACCGCCGCCGGCAAGGCCCTCGACGAACTCGGCACCCTCGACGAACAGGCCCAGGACCGCTACCAGGACCGCGTCCGTCCCAACGCCGTCGAGGTCATCCTGAAGGCCGCCGTCGTCGGCATCCTCGGCCTGATCGCCCTGCTGTTCTCCCTCCTGGTCTCCGTGCGGATCGGCCGCGGCCTCATCCGGGACCTGCGCCAACTGCGCCTGGAGGCCCACGAGGCGGCCCGCGTACGGCTGCCCGGCGTGATGCGCCGCCTGTCCGCGGGCGAACAGGTCGACGTCGAGACCGAGGCGCCCCACCTGGAGTACGACAAGAACGAGATCGGCGAGGTCGGCCAGGCCCTCAACACCCTGCAACGCGCCGCCGTCGAGGCCGCCGTGAAACAGGCCGAACTGCGCGCCGGCGTCTCCGAGGTCTTCGTCAACCTCGCCCGGCGCAGCCAGGTCCTCCTCCACAAGCAGCTCACGCTCCTGGACACCATGGAGCGCCGCACGCAGGACACCGAGGAACTGGCCGACCTCTTCCGCCTCGACCACCTCACCACCCGGATGCGCCGCCACGCCGAGGGCCTGGTGATCCTCTCCGGCGCCGCACCCTCCCGCCAGTGGCGCAAGCCCGTCCAGCTCATGGACATCGTCCGGGCGGCCGTCGCCGAGGTCGAGGACTACGAGCGCATCGAGGTCCGCCGACTGCCCCGCGTCGCTGTCACCGGCCCGGCCGTCGCCGACGTCACCCACCTGGTCGCCGAACTCCTGGAGAACGCCACGGTGTTCTCCCCGCCGCACACCGCCGTGCAGGTCCTGGGCGAGCGGGTGGCCAACGGGTTCACGCTGGAGATCCACGACCGGGGCCTGGGCATGGCGCCCGAGGCACTCCTCGACGCCAACCTCCGGCTCGCCGAGACCCCGGAGTTCGAGCTGTCCGACACCGACCGCCTCGGCCTGTTCGTGGTCAGCCGGCTCGCCCAACGCCAGAACGTCCGGGTCTCCCTGCAGCCCTCGCCCTACGGCGGTACGACGGCCGTGGTGTTCATCCCGGACACCCTGCTCTCGGACGACGTCCCCGACACCAACGGCATCGGCTTCCGCCTCGACCGCCCCCGCGCACCCAAGGAACAGGATCCCGCGCAGGGCCGTGGTTCCGCTCTCTCCCCGGCGCCCGTACGTCTACCCGGGCTCCCCGCCTCCGTGCTGGACGGCCCGGTCGAGCTGGAGGCCCCGGTCGACCTCGACACCCCCGTCCGCCTCGACGCCCTCGGCGGTCTGCCCGAAGACTTGGAGGACGACGGCGAGCACGGCGCCCTGTTCCGCCCGCGGCCCAGCGCCCTGCGCGTCCCGGACGCCCGCCCGGACTCCGCGGGCGACCGTCACCGCAGGCGCTCCGACGATCGGGGCGCGGCGGCACCCACCGACGGCGAGCACGCGGCGCCCGTGTCCCTGCCCCGCCGGCACACCCCGAAGCTCGTCAGCTCCCACGGACGCCCTGTCGGGGACCGCGCCAGACGCTCCCGGCCCGACGAGGACGGCTCGTCCGGCGGCCCGGACGACATCACCCCGGCGCCCCTGCCGACACGCCACCGGGGCAGCACCCCCCAGATACCCCGGGCGAGCGCTACACCCGGGCACCCCACCGAGCGCCCCCGACTCCACGCCGGGCCCGGAGCCGCCTCCGACCAGCCGGGCGAACCTCCGGAACTCCCCCGGCGCGCCCGGCAGCACACCACCGCGTCCGACCAGCGCGGTGAGCTCACCCCCGGGACCGGTCCCGACACCCGACGCGACGCCGGGGCCGGGGCCGGGCCGAGCGGAGCGGACGGCGCCGGCCCCCGCACCCCGGCGCCCGAAACCGGCTCCGCACCTGGAGCGCTGCCCCGGCGCGTGCGCCAGGCGAGCCTCGCGCCGCAGCTGAAACAGGGCACCACGCCGCGCGACGGGGACCGACCCGACCTCGCCGACCGCGACGCCGACGAAGTCCGCAGCCGGATGGCCTCCCTGCAACGGGGCTGGCAGCGCGGCCGCGCAGAGAACGCCGCGGGCGACGACGCCCCCAGCGGCACAGCACCACGAGGAACGAAGGGGGACGGTCGATGACCGCACCGAAGGCGACCGGACATGCCATGACCGAGGGACGCGAGCTGGACTGGCTCCTCGACGAGCTCGTCGACCGGGTCGCGAGCATCCGCAAAGCCGTCGTCCTCTCCGGCGACGGCCTGCCCACGGGAGTGTCCAAGGACCTCACCAGAGAGGACAGCGAACACCTGGCGGCCGTCGCCTCCGGCTTCCACAGCCTCGCCAAGGGCGTGGGACGCCACTTCGAGGCGGGCAGCGTCCGCCAGACCGTCGTCGAACTCGACGATGCCTTCCTGTTCGTGACCGCCGCCGGTGACGGCTCCTGCCTCGCCGTCCTCTCCGACGCCGACTCCGACGTCGGCCAGGTCGCCTACGAGATGACCCTGCTGGTCAAGCGGGTCGGCGTACACCTGGGCACCGCCGCGCGCACCGACCTGCCCGCCGGCGGGTAGTGGGATGGCATGAGGACAGACGGTCAGGGAACAAGCCACTGGTTCGACGGTGACGCCGGGCCCGTCGTGCGCCCGTACGCCATGACGCGCGGCCGGACCAGTCACGCCGCCCAGCACCGCCTCGATCTGATCGCGGTCGTCGTGGCCGAGCCCCACGCGCAGGACCCCGCCACGGACCCCTCGCTGTCCCCGGAGCACCTGGACATCGTCGGTCTGTGCCGGGACACCCCGCAGTCGGTCGCCGAACTCGCCGCCGACCTCGACCTCCCCATCGGAGTGGTACGGGTCCTCGTCGGAGATCTCGTGGACGCCGAATTCGTCCATGTGAACCGGCCCGTACCACCCGCCGAACTGCCGGACGAGAGTATTCTGCGCGACGTGATCAACGGCCTCCGAGCGCTGTGAACAGTGCGGAAGCGGGGTGAGGACGTGCCAGGCTGGCAGTTCTGGGTCGACCGGGGCGGCACCTTCACCGACATCGTCGCGCGCCGCCCCGACGGCCGCCTGCTGACCCACAAGCTGCTGTCGGAGAACCCCGCCCGGTACTCCGACGCGGCCGTCGCCGGCGTGCGCGCACTGCTGGACGGCTCGACGGACCCCGTCGAAGCCGTCCGCATGGGCACCACCGTCGCGACCAACGCGCTGCTCGAACGCAAGGGCGAACGCACCCTCCTGGTCATCACCCGAGGCTTCCGCGACGCGCCGCGCATCGCCTACCAGAACCGCCCGAGCATCTTCGCCCGCCGCATCGAACTGCCCGAACTGCTCCACGAGCGGGTCGTCGAGGTCGACGAACGGATCGCCGCCGACGGCACCGTCCTGCGCGCCCCCGACCTCGACGCCCTCGCCGGCCCGCTTCAGGAGGCGTACGACGCCGGTATCCGCGCCGTCGCCGTGGTCTGCCTGCACAGCCATCTGCACCCCGGCCACGAACAGGCCGTGGGCGCCCTGGCCGAACGCATCGGCTTCCCGCAGATCTCGCTGTCCAGCGAGGTCAGTCCGCTGATGAAGCTCGTTCCGCGCGGGGACACGGCCGTCGTCGACGCCTACCTGTCGCCCGTCCTGCGCCGCTACGTCCGGCACGTCGCCGACGAGCTGCGCGACGTCAGGCTGATGTTCATGCAGTCCAACGGCGGACTCGCCGAGGCCGGGCAGTTCCGTGGCAAGGACGCCGTACTGTCGGGGCCCGCGGGCGGCATCGTCGGCATGGCCCGCATGTCCCAGATGGCCGGCCACGACCGCGTCATCGGCTTCGACATGGGCGGCACGTCCACCGACGTCTCGCACTTCGCCGGCGCCTACGAACGCGTCTTCACCACCCAGCTCGCCGGGGTTCGGCTGCGCGCTCCCATGCTGGACATCCACACCGTCGCCGCCGGCGGCGGCTCCGTCCTCCACTTCGACGGCTCCCGCTACCGCGTAGGGCCGGACTCGGCGGGAGCTGACCCCGGCCCCACCTGCTACCGCGGCGGCGGCCCGCTCGCCGTCACCGACGCCAACGTGATGCTCGGCCGCATCCAGCCCGCCCACTTCCCGGCCGTCTTCGGACCCGGGGGAGACCAGCCGCTCGACGCCGCCCTCGTCCGCGAACGCTTCGCCTCCCTCGCGCGCGAGATCCGCGAGCACACCGGTGACGACCGCACCCCCGAGCAGGTCGCCGAGGGCTACCTGCGGATCGCCGTCGCCAACATCGCCAACGCCGTCAAGCGGATCTCGGTGCAGAAGGGGCACGACGTCACCCGCTACGCGCTCACCACCTTCGGGGGCGCGGGCGGACAGCACGCCTGCATGGTCGCCGACTCCCTCGGCATCCGCACCGTTCTCGTGCCTCCCATGGCGGGCGTCCTGTCCGCCCTCGGTATCGGTCTCGCCGACACCACCGCCATGCGCGAACAGTCCGCCGAGACGCCCCTGACAGCCACTGCCATGCCCGGTCTCCTCAAGACCGCCGCGGACCTGGAGGCAGCCGCCCGCGCCGAGCTCCACGCCGAGGACGTCCCCGACGACCGCGTCCGCGTCATCCGCCGCGCCCAACTGCGCTACGACGGCACCGACACCACCCTCACCGTCGAGCTGACCGAGCCCGACGCCATGCGCCGCGCCTTCGAGGAACGTCACCGCGCCACGTACTCCTTCACCCTCGACCGTCCGGTCGTCGTCGAGGCCCTCTCCGTGGAAGCCACCGGCATCACCGCACCCCCCGATCTGTCTGCCCTCGCCCCGTACGGGGGCCGCCCCGCCGCCCCCGCCTCCGTCCGCCTCCACACCGGCGGCACCTGGCGTGAGGTACCCCTCCACCGCCGCGAGGCCCTCCCTCCCGGCGAGACCGTCACCGGCCCCGCGATGATCGCGGAAGCCGGCGCCACCACCGTCGTCGACGACGGCTGGCGGGCCGTGGCGACCGACGAGGGGCATCTGGTCATGGAACGCGTGACGGTTACGCAGAGTTCCGAACTCGACACGAAAGCCGATCCGGTTCTACTGGAGGTCTTCAACAACCTCTTCATGTCCATCGCCGAACAGATGGGCGCCCGACTGGAGTCCACGGCCCAGTCGGTCAACATCAAGGAACGCCTAGACTTCTCCTGCGCCCTGTTCGACCCGGACGGAAACCTGGTGGCCAACGCCCCGCACATCCCCGTCCACCTGGGCTCCATGGGCACCAGCGTCAAGGAGGTCATCCGCCGCCGCGCCCACAGCATGCGGCCCGGAGACACCTACGCCGTCAATGATCCGTACCACGGCGGCACCCATCTGCCGGACGTCACCGTGATCACCCCGGTCTTCGACTCCCCGCACCCGTCCGCCACGCACAGTGAGCGGAAGATTCTCTTCTATGTCGCCTCCCGCGGCCACCACGCCGAGATCGGCGGCATCGCCCCCGGCTCCATGCCGGCGAACAGCCGCACCATCGAGGAGGAAGGCGTCCTCTTCGACAACTGGCTGCTCACCGAGGGCGGGCGCCTACGCGAGAGGGAGACCCTCCGGCTGCTCACCGAGGCCCGCCACCCCTCCCGCAACCCGGACACCAACCTCGCCGACCTGCGCGCCCAGATCGCCGCCAACCAGAAGGGCGTCGACGAGGTCGGCCGCATGATCGAGCACTTCGGACTCGATGTGGTCCAGGCCTACATGCGGCACGTCCAGGACAATGCCGAGGAGGCCGTGCGCCGCGTCATCGACGCCCTGGACGACGGCGAGTACGCCTACGAGACCGACGCCGGCGCCGTCATCCGGGTACGCGTGCGCGTGAACCGCGCCGAACGGTCCGCCACGGTCGACTTCACCGGCACCTCGCCGCAGGTGGCCGGCAACTTCAACGCCCCCTTCTCGGTGGTCAACGCCGCCGTCCTCTACGTCTTCCGCACCCTCGTCGCCGACGACATCCCGCTCAACGACGGCTGCCTGCGCCCCCTGAACATCGTCGTACCGCCCGGCTCCCTGCTCGCACCGGTGCCGCCGGCCGCCGTGGTCGCCGGAAACGTCGAGACCTCCCAGGCACTCACCGGAGCCCTCTACGCCGCACTCGGGGTCCAGGCCGAGGGCTCCGGAACCATGAACAACGTCACCTTCGGCAACACCAGCCACCAGTACTACGAGACCGTCGCCTCCGGGTCCGGCGCGGGCGACGGCTTCCCCGGCGCGAGCGTCGTCCAGACCCACATGACCAACTCCCGCCTCACCGACCCCGAGGTGCTGGAGTGGCGGCTGCCCGTCCGGCTGGAGGAGTTCTCCGTCCGGCGCGGCAGCGGCGGAGCCGGACGGTGGCGCGGCGGGGACGGCGCGGTGCGCCGCATCCGGTTCCTGGAACCCATGACCGTCTCCACCCTCTCCCAGCACCGCAGAGTGCCCCCGTACGGCATGGCGGGCGGCGAGCCCGGCGCGCTGGGAGCCAACCGCGTGGAACGCGCGGACGGCACGGTCGTCGACCTCGCAGGCTGCGGTTCAGCCGACGTCCGGGCCGGCGACGTACTCGTCATCGAGACCCCCGGCGGCGGAGGATACGGTCCTCCGCCCACCGACCCCACCGAGCAGGAGAAGTGATCGATGATCTTCGGGCGCTCTGAGCGCGGCAAGCCCCCGGTCGAGCCCGTCACGCTCAAGATCCTGGTGGCCGGCGGCTTCGGCGTCGGCAAGACCACCCTCGTCGGTGCCGTCAGCGAGATCCGGCCGCTGCGCACCGAGGAGTACCTCACCGAGGCGGGGCGCCCGGTCGACGACACCTCGGGTGTGGAGGGCAAGCACACCACCACCGTCGCCATGGACTTCGGCCGTATCACTCTGCGCGAGGACCTGGTGCTCTACCTCTTCGGTACCCCCGGCCAGGAGCGGTTCTGGTTCATGTGGGACGAGTTGTCCGAAGGCGCGCTCGGCGCCGTGGTCCTCGCCGACACACGCCGCCTGGAGGACTGCTTCGCCGCCGTCGACTACTTCGAGCGGCGTTCCATCCCCTTCGTCGTCGGCGTCAACTGCTTCGAGGGAGCGGCCCGGTATCCGGCGGAGGACATCCGGCAGGCCCTCGACCTCGACGCGGACATCCCCGTGGTGCTGTGCGACGCCCGCGATCGACAGTCCGTCAAGGACGTCCTGGTCGGTGTGGTGCAGCATGCCATGGACTACGGCACCGCACACCGGCCCGCCGTCACCACCTGAGACACCCCCCACCGCGTGGCCGACACGGCCCGTACCCCCGCCGACCGGGGTACGGGCCGTGGCTCTCGGGCCGTCCGCCACGCGCGCGTGGCGGACGAGTAGACGCGCACACGCGTGATCAGCCCTCGCCGTCCTGCACCCAGCCGAGGCTCTTCTCCACCGCCCTGCGCCAGTTGCGGTACTCGCGCTCCCGCACCGAGTCCGTCATGGACGGTGTCCACTCGGCGTCCCGCCGCCAGTGCGCCTTCAGCTCGTCCAGGCCGTTCCACACCCCGGTGGCCAGCCCCGCCGCGTAGGCGGCGCCCAGGCAGGTCGTCTCCGAGACGCGTGGCCGGATCACCGGCACTCCGAGCACGTCCGCCTGATGCTGCATCAGCAGAGCGTTCTTCGTCATCCCGCCGTCCACCTTCAACGCCGTGATCCGCACCCCGGAGTCCTGGAACATGGCGTCCACGACTTCACGGGTCTGCCAACTGGTGGCCTCCAGCACCGCGCGGGCGAGATGGGCCTTCGTTACGTAGCGAGTGAGCCCGGTGACGACACCGCGGGCGTCGGAACGCCAGTAGGGCGCGAACAGGCCCGAGAAAGCCGGCACGACATAGGCGCCGCCGTTGTCGTCGACACTCGCCGCCAGGGTCTCGATCTCGTCAGCCGTACGGATGATGCCGAGCTGGTCGCGGAACCACTGCACCAGCGCGCCCGTTATCGCGATCGATCCCTCCAGGCAGTACACCGGGGTCTCGGCCCCGATCTTGTAGCCCATCGTCGTCAGCAGCCCGTTCTTCGACGGCACCGGCCGGCCGCCGGTGTTGAGCAGCAGGAAACTGCCCGTGCCGTAGGTGTTCTTGGCCGTGCCCACGTCGTAACAGGCCTGTCCGAAGACGGCCGCCTGCTGGTCGCCCAGCGCGGATGCCACCGGAACCCCCGGGAGCGGCCCCACCGCAGCCCCGTACACCTCGGCGGAGGACCGGATCTCCGGCAGCATCGCCTCGGGCAGGTTCATGGCGGAGAGGATCGAGGGGTCCCACTGGAGCGTCTCCAGGTTCATCAGCATGGTCCGCCCGGCGTTGGTCACGTCGGTGACGTGCCGTCCGCCGTCGGTGCCACCGGTGAGGTTCCAGATGAGCCAGGAGTCGATGGTGCCGAAGGCGATCTCGCCCCGCTCGGCCCGGGCACGCAGGCCGGGAACGTGGTCGAGCAGCCAGGCCGCCTTGGGACCGGAGAAGTAGCTGGCCAGCGGCAGCCCCGTCCGCTCGCGGAAGCGGTCCTGCCCGGCGCTGCCGCCCAGTTCGCGGCACAGCGCGGCCGTCCGGGTGTCCTGCCAGACGATCGCGTTGTGCACGGGCTTGCCGGTGGCCCGGTCCCACAGGACCGTCGTCTCGCGCTGGTTGGTGATGCCGAGAGCGCTGATCTGGTCGGCGCGCAGGCCGGCCTTGGCGGTCGCCCCGGCGAGCACCGCCCGCACCTTCGCCCAGATCTCGGTGGCGTCGTGCTCCACCCAGCCTGGCCTGGGAAAGATCTGGCGGTGCTCGCGCTGGTCGACGGCGACGACGGCGCCGTCGTGGTCGAAGACGATGCAGCGGCTCGACGTGGTGCCCTGGTCGATGGCCGCGACGTACCGCGCGGCGGTGTCCGTCATGGAAACCCCTTGGGCTCGGTTGCGGAGGCTGCTCGGTGTCTGAGGGTGAGCGCGGCGCAGACGCCCGCGCCGGACAGGATCACGATCGCGGTGCCGATGATCTCCCCGACGAAGATGTCCCCGTTGCTCATGGCGGCTCCTGGGCCGGGCGCTGGGCACTTCGACCCCGGCGCTGCGTGCAGGGTGCGGCTTGCCGTGGCCGCCGCGGCCGGGACGGTAGGTCCCGCGCCCCGCCCGGCCTCCGTGACGAGCGTGCGTCGCGGCCGAATCGCCCGGCGTGGAGGGGCCGTGGATAGGGAAGCCCTCGGCGCGCCTGGATCCGCCGAGAATGTACGGCGATGTCGGCTGACACCGGGAAGTGTTCACCGGCGCCCGGAGAGCGTCAAGGAGGCGGACGGCAACGGTTGGGCGCGAGGCCTGCACGTCCAACGCCTCGACGGGAGACAGTGATTCGAGGCATTCCGCCCGCACGCGCGGGGTGCCGTGACACATCTGCCGGTGCGTACGCGGTCCACGGCACTCGGGCCCGGGCTCCGCGGCGGTCGACGCGCAGGCCTTCAGTCGGTCGTCACCTCGCGCCCGGCTCCGCCCCCACCCTCGGTGCCCCGGCGTCCGGCTCCTGTGCGGAGCCGCGGCGGATCTCGTAGCCGGGCAGGCCCGCGCGGCCCACCACCCAGCTCGGCCCGCGCAGCGACTTGGCCTCCTTCTTGAGCGGCGCCAGCCACGCGGCGGCCTGCTCGTGGCCGGTGACACCGCCCGGCGGGCACACCACCGTGGCCAGCGACAAGGTCACCGGACGCCCGCCCGCCGACCAAGGCGCGTCCAGCACCGCGGCCGCCACCGTGTCCAGGCGTTCCGGATCCGTCAGGACCAGGAAGTCGTCGCCGCCGATGTGCCCGACCCGGACACCGCCGTGCCGCTCCTTGACCGCCGCACCGTGCAGGGCCCGCCCCACCGCCCGGATCAACCCGTCTCCCGCCGCGAACCCGGCGCCGTCGTTGACCTGCTTGAAGTGGTCTACATCCAGCCAGCTGAGAGTGAACGCCCGGCCGTCGGCGATCCGCCGGTCCACGTCCGCGGTGATCGCGTCCGAGCCGGGCAGCCGGGTCAGCGGATTCAGCCCCACCGCCTCCTCGACCCGGGTCTCGGACAGCGCCCGGACGAGATCGGCGAACCGTACGACGCCCACACACCGACCGTGCCGGTCGACGACGGCCACGTCGTCCGAGGTGCGGTCCCGGTCGCCGACCGCGATCACGTCCAGCACCTCCCAGGCGGTGGCGTCGACGCCCACGGTGCGCGGGGGATCGCCCAGCCTGGCCGCGGGCCGGTCGGCGTAGAGCGCGTGCCCGTACCGACCGGACATGGTCAGCAGGAAGCGGGACCGGTGCAGCGAGCGCACCGGCGCCCCCACCCGGTCCACCAGCAGTACCCCGGACACCTCGGGCGAGCCGGTCAGCAGTGCCCGTACCTGACCCGCCGACGCGGTGACCGGCAGCAGCGCGGCAGGCCGGAGGAACTCCCGGACCGACGGCCCCTGACGCGGCGCCCGCGCGGCCGCCGCAGAGCGCGGCGGAAGGTATACGTCCGCCGCGGGCAACCGGGCCGGCGGCGCGAACAGCTCGCCCTGGGCCAGCTGGGCCCCCGCTGCCACCGCGACCGCGCACTGCCGCTCGGTCTCCACTCCCTCGACCGCCAGGAGCGCGCCCAACTCGTCGCACCACGTCCGCATCGCGCGGACCGCGGCCGGCCGGTCGAGCAGTGACGCGTCGAGCTTCACCAGATCCGGCGCCAGGTCCACGAGCAGCCTCAGCGGCACGTCCCCGTCGCCCACCCCGTCCGCGCTGATCCGGAATCCCTGCTCCCGCAGCACGCCCACCGCGTCCAGCAGCGCGGGCCGGGGCACATGGGTGTACGGCGGCGCGATGTCCAGCGACACCTCCCACGGCAGCCGCCCGGCCTCGCGCACGGCGTCGTGCAGCGAGGGCAGGCCGCCCAGGTCCGCGAGGGTGCCGGCGAACACGTTGATCTGCAGGGGCAGCAACGTCTCCTTGCGGGCCGCCGCACGCACGGCCGACACGGCCAGCCGCCCGTCCAGTTCGGGATCCCGGCGGGCCTGCGCAAGGATGTCGCCGGTCTCCGGGCGGGCGAGGAGTTCCAGCCCGGCCACCCCGCCGGTGGCCAGGTTGACCACCGGCTGGAAGGCGAAGCGGAGAGTATCCGTCCAGGAGTGCACGGGAGCATGATGGCGCCGCCGGGGTGTGCCCAGGCGCAGTTCATGAGACGTTCACGCAGGATTTTCGACTGATCACGGAGAGTGGGCGTGCCCGGGGTGGCGCCCCCGCGGCCCGACTTCCGCGTCTTCCTGGCTGGCTCGGTCGGGGACCTCGTCGACGCACCCGCGGCTCAGCGCGCGACGAGCACCGCCGACCCGTGCCCGAACAGACCCTGGTTGGCCGTGATTCCCACGCGCGCCCGCGGTATCTGGCGCTCACCGGCCTGCCCTCTCAACTGCCAGGTGACCTCGCAGACCTGCGCGATGGCCTGAGCGGGCACCGCTTCCCCGAACGACGCCAGCCCCCCGCTCGCGTTCACCGGGATCCGCCCGCCCACGGCCGTCGCGCCCTCCGCGAGCAGTTTGGCGCCCTGGCCCGCGCCGCACAGCCCCAGGTCCTCGTACCACTGCAGTTCCAGGGCGGTGGACAGGTCGTACACCTCCGCGAGGGACAGATCCGAGGGGTCGACGCCGGCCTCCTCGTAGGCCGCTCGGGCGATCGATGCCCGGAACGTCTCGCCGTCCGGTTCGACCGCCACCGCGGAGTCGGTCGCGATGTCGGGCAGATCCAGCACGGTGGCCGGATAGCGCGGCGTCACCGTGGACACCGCCCGGATCCGCACCGGACGCGCCTGTCCTTGCCGACGCGCGAACTCCATGCTGGACAGCACCAGCGCCGCACCGCCGTCCGAGGTGGCACAGATGTCCAGCAGGCGCAGCGGGTCGGCGACCACCGCGGAGGCGGCCACCTCCTCCTCGGTGACCCGCGCGCGGTAGCGCGCATACGGATTCAGCGCCCCCATGACGGAGTTCTTGACCTTGACCCTCGCGAAGTCCTGGACGGTGTCACCGTGCACGGCCATGCGCCGGCGCGCGTACAGCGCGAAATACGTCGGATTGGTGGCCCCGAGGATCCGGAACCGCAACCAGTCGGGATCGTCCGGCCGGTCCCCGCCCGCAGGGCGGAAGAACCCCTTGGGTGCCGCGTCGGCGCCCACCACCAGCACGACGTCCGCGCGACCGGCCAGGATCTGCGCCCGCGCCGCGTCGATGGCCTGGGCGCCCGACGCGCACGCCGCGTACACGCTCGTGACCCGGGCGCCCTGCCAGCCCAGCGCCTTGGCGAAGGTCGCCCCGGCCACATACCCGGGGTAGCCGCCGCGCACCGTGTCCGCGCCCACGATCGAACCGACCTCCCGCCACTCCACCCCCGCGTCGGCCAGAGCGGCGCGCGCCGCCGCCACTCCGTACGCGACGAACGGGCGCCCCCACTTGCCCCACGGGTGCATCCCCGCGCCGAGCACCGCAACCTCTGCCGTCATGTCCTCGCCCCCGTCGGCCGCCAGTGCCAGGTCGTCCAGGCCGTCTCCGGGTCCTCGTGCAGCACGCCCGGTACGGCCTCCACCTCCATGCCCACCGTCAGATCGGCGACGGTGACCCCGGGAGCCGCCTGCCCGAGCACCACCATCCGCTCGGCGGCCAGCTCCACCGCGATCAACGCGCACGGCTTCCACGGAAGTTCCGGATTCGTCACATAGGGTGACGGCGGCCGGTATCGGCTGTCGGTGAACGACCAGACACGTCCGCGTCGCGACAGGCGTGCCTCCGTCAATTCGCCGCCCGAACACCGGGGATTGCGGCAGTGGCCGTCCTCGCGGGGGAAGAAGACCGATCCGCACGCCGAGCACCGCGTCCCGAGCAACGCGAAGTCCTCGCCGTCCCCCGTGAACCATCCCTCGACCACCGGTTTCCGTGTGCGCGACAACGTGCCTCCCGGGGCAGATCCTGACGGTGCGTCAGGAGTCTGCCATGCGCCCCGCGAAATGGGCAGGGCCCGTGCGGGGGATCGGACCGACACGGTGGGACCGGCGCGGTGAGAGCCCCCGTCGCGATCGGATACAGTCCGCCGCGTGTCCGATACTCAGCACACCACTTCGAACTCCGCACGGAACTCGCATTGTTCGAGCTGCGGAGCGCCCTACGGGGAGGGCGTCGATGGATGGCCCCGCACCTGCCCCGCCTGCACCACGGTCGCCTACCGCAACCCGCTGCCGGTCGCGATCGCCCTCCAGCCCGTGTACGACACCCAGGGCACAGCCCTGGTCGTCATCACCCGCACCGTCGAACCCGCGCGCGGGGGCACCGCACTCCCCGGCGGCTACATCGACGACCGTGAGGACTGGCGCCAGGCCGTCGTGCGCGAACTCAAGGAGGAGACCGGCATCGACGCGGCGAGCCGTGACGTACGGCTCGCGGACGCGATGAGCTCGCCCGACGGGCATCTGCTGCTCTTCGGGCTGCTGCCCGAGCGGCCTGCCGACCGCCTGCCGGACTCGGCCGCCACCGACGAGACCGAGGGCTGGCACCTCCTGCGCAGGCCCGAGGAACTCGCCTTCCCCCTGCACTCCCACGCCGTGCGGGCGTTCTTCGACGGCCGCTACGTCTGATTCCGGAGGCAGCCCAGTCCTCGTACCCGAACCGGGCGGGACGGCTCCCGCACGCCGTCCTCGCCCTCCCGCTCGACGACGAGTTCCCGGCCCTCCCAGCGGGCGACGTACCGCTCGATCTCCGGCTCGGCCCAGCCGTCGCCCACGTCCTGCACGACCAGGCCGCCGCCTGTCCGTCCCCGGGCCGGTGCCCATACCTCCAGCGCCGGCCCGTCCTCCCCGCGGACCGGAAGGACGGCGCCCGCGCGCGCGAACACCGGAATCCGCGACAAGGGCGCGTCGATCAGCACCTGCCCCGGCCCCTCGTACGTCCGCTCCGTCGCCGTGTCGTACCACAGCCCCCGGGGCAACTGCACCACCCGCCGGTCCGCGCCCGGATCCAGCACCGGCGCCACCAGCAGGCAGTCACCGAGCAGGAAGGCGTCCGCACAGTCGCGGAGCACCCGGTCCTCGGGCGCGCCCCACCACACCGGCCGTACATAAGGCGTCCCGGTGCGCCGCGCCAGATGCGCCAGCGTCACGAAGTACGGCAGCAGCCGACGCCGCTCGACGAGCGCCGCGCGCGCGTGCTCCAGCACCTGGGCGCCGAACTCCCAGGGTTCCCTGCGGCCCGCCCGCAGACTGGCATGCGTACGGAACAGGGGCAGGTATGCGGCCATCTGGAACCAGCGCAGGTACAGCTCCGGCGACGGGGTCCCGTCGAACCCCCCGACGTCCGGCCCCGAGTACGGCACCCCGCACAACCCCAGACCCAGGACGAGCGCCAACGACGCCCGCAGCCCCGGCCAGCCGGTGGCCACGTCGCCGGACCAGGTCCCGCCGTAGCGCTGCATGCCCGCCCATCCGGAGCGGGAGAACAGGAACGGACGCTCCTCGGGGAGCAGCCCGCGCACGCCCTCGTAGCCCGCCCGCGCCATGCACAGGGCGTACACGTTGTGCGCCTCGAGGTGGTCGCCGCCCCGCTCCTCCAGCGCGTGCCGGGCCGAGCGCGGCAGCGTCGTCTCGCCGAACGCGGCGAACGACGTCGGCTCGTTCATGTCGTGCCAGAAACCGGCGAACCCCTGAGCCAGGCGCTCTTTGTAGAGTTCACCCCACCACGCGCGCACGCGCGGGTGCGTGAAGTCCGGGAACACCGACTCGCCGGGCCACACCACCCCCCTGAACGGCCGGCCCGACGCGTCCCGCACGAACGCGTCCTCGGCCGTCCCGCTGTCGTACACCTCGTTCCCCGGCGCGGCCTTCACGGCGGGATCCACGATGGACACCAGCCGGATCCCGGCCCGCCGCAACTCCTCGGCGAAGCCCGGCAGCGTCGGGAACCGGTTCTGGTCGACGGTGAACACCTGGTGCTCGTCGTAGTGATCGATGTCCAGGTGGACGGCGTCCAGCGGCAGGCCGTGCGCACGGTACCCGTCGACGATCCGCCGGACCTCGTTCTCGCTGCCGAAGCCCCATCGCGCGTGGTGGTGCCCCAGCGCCCAGGCAGGCGGCAGCGCGGGCGGTCCGGTCAGCGACGCCCAGGTGAGCAGTACGCGCGCGGGGGTCCCCACCACCACCCAGCAGCGCAGCGGACCGCCCTCCATCCGCAGCTCGCACGTCCCGGGCCGGTCGTGTCCGGAACCGGCCCCCTCCTCACCCTCCCGCAGCGTCACCCGGCCGTCCCAGCTGTTGTCGTGGAACACCAGGTGCGTGCCCGCGTCGGCCACCACCATCTGCACCGGCATCGTGATGTACAGCGGGTCGTCGCCGGGCCCGAACGCCGCCCCCTGGTCGGTGTTCCACAGACGGTAGACCCCGTCCCGCAGACGCGGCCCCGAGGCCCGCCCGCCGAGACCGAAGAACCGCGCGTCCGCTGCCACCTCGGAGCGCTGCATCCAGCGCGCCGGACCGCCGTCCTCCGGCTCCCACCAGCGCGGCGGCAGATCACGGCGCAGCGGGACCCCACCCGGGGTGAGCACTTCGACCGCGCCGTGCCGTGAGACGGTGACCGTCGCCCGCTCGGCCACCACCCGCCAGCCACCGTCCTTGTCCGGCTCCAGCACCGCTCGGGGGTCCGGCTCCGGGGCAGCGCCCGCCAGCGCGTACGACGGCTCGGGACCGGCCCCGTCCCAGCCCCAGAACACGGCACCGTTCACCGCGACGACGATCCGCAGCTCGGAGCGGCTGAACCGGACGACCCCACCGCCCGGCCCGGGCTCCACCTCGCGCATCGGCCCGGGCACCCGCGCCCGCACGGCACCGCGCGAGGCCGACGCGGCGGCGTCCGCGCGGCGGCGGCGCCACGCGGCACGTACGGTCCGCAACCCCTGTGCCGTTCCGACGGCACCCCATGTCTTCACCGAACGCACCAGGTCACGACCGTCCATGCTGATCACCCTGCCATTGCCCGTGCCCCCCGCGGGTGTCGTTCAACTGCCGTTCACCCGTGCCGGCACCACATCTTTGCGACATGGACTATGTGGAGCGCACCCTGGTGTAGAAGTCGATCACATGGCATCGTCCGTGTCAGCCGCGTCACGCGCACACCCCTGCACGTGCGCGGGTGACGCACACGACGCGCACAGTCCGGGAGCCGCCCATGTCGACCGAGAACCCCCAGCCGCTCTGGCAGCCCGATCCGCGGCGCATCGCGGGGGCACAGATCACCAGGTTCCAGGCCTGGGCCGCCCAGCGCCACGGCGCCCCCGCCGAGGGAGGCTACCCTGCCCTGCACCGCTGGTCCGTCGACGAGCTGGAGACGTTCTGGACGGCCGTCACGGAGTGGTTCGACGTCCGTTTCTCCACCCCCTACGCGCGCGTACTCGGCGACCGCGCCATGCCGGGCGCCGAGTGGTTCCCCGGGGCGACGCTGAACTACGCCGAGCACGCCCTGCGCGCCGCGGCGACCCGCGCGGACGAACCTGCCCTGCTTCATGTGGACGAGACCCATGAGCCGCGCCAGGTGACCTGGTCCGAACTGCGCCGACAGGTCGGTTCTCTCGCCGCCGAACTGCGTGCCCTGGGCGTCCGTCCGGGCGACCGGATCAGCGGCTACCTCCCGAACGTCCCGCAGGCCGTGGTCGCCCTGCTCGCCACGGCCGCCGTGGGCGGCGTCTGGACGTCCTGCGCCCCCGACTTCGGTGCCCGGAGCGTCCTGGACCGCTTCCAGCAGGTGGAGCCGGTCGTTCTGTTCACCGTCGACGGCTACCGCTACGGCGGCAAGGAACACGACCGGCGCGCCACCGTCGCCGAGCTGCGCCGCGAACTGCCGACCCTGCGCGCCGTGGTCCACATCCCGCTGCTGGGCACGGAGGCGCCCGAGGGTGCCCTGGAGTGGTCCGCCTTGACGAGCGCCGACACCGATCCGGTCTTCGAGCAGGTGCCCTTCGCACACCCCCTGTGGGTGCTGTACTCGTCGGGCACCACCGGTCTGCCGAAGGCCATCGTGCAGTCGCAGGGCGGCATCCTCGTCGAACACCTCAAGCAGATCGGCCTGCACTGCGACCTCGGCCCCGAGGACCGCTTCTTCTGGTACACCTCGACCGGCTGGATGATGTGGAACTTCCTCGTCTCCGGTCTGCTGACGGGCACCACGATCGTCCTCTACGACGGCAGCCCCGGCTACCCCGACACCGGCGCCCAGTGGCGCGTCGCCGAGCGCACCGGCGCCACCCTCTTCGGAACCTCGGCGGCGTACGTCATGGCCTGCCGCAAGGCCGGCGTCCACCCGGCGCGCGACTTCGACCTGAGCCGCGTGCGGTGCGTGGCCACCACCGGCTCGCCGCTGCCCCCCGACGGCTTCCGCTGGCTGCACGACGAGGTCCGCGACGACCTGTGGATCGCCTCCGTCAGCGGCGGCACGGACGTCTGCTCCTGCTTCGCCGGAGCCGTCCCCACCCTCCCCGTGTACACCGGCGAGCTCCAGGCCCCCGGCCTCGGCACGGACCTGCAGTCCTGGGACCCGAGCGGTCGGCCCGTCGTCGACGAGGTCGGCGAGCTCGTCGTCACCAACCCCATGCCGTCCATGCCGGTCCGCTTCTGGAACGACCCCGACGGAAGCCGCTACCACGACAGCTACTTCGACACGTACCCCGGCGTGTGGCGGCACGGCGACTGGATCACCGTCACCTCACGCGGCTCCGTGATCATCCACGGCCGCTCCGACTCCACCCTCAACCGCCAGGGCGTGCGGATGGGGTCCGCGGACATCTATGAGGTCGTCGAGCGCCTCCCCGAGATCAGGGAATCCCTGGTCATCGGCGTGGAACGGCCCGACGGCGGCTACTGGATGCCGCTGTTCGTCCACCTGGCGCCCGGCGCCGTCCTTGATGAGGACCTGCTGGACCGCGTCAAGCGGAGCATCCGTGAGCAACTCTCACCGCGTCACGTACCCGATGAGATCATCGAGGTGCCCGGTGTTCCCCACACCCTCACCGGCAAACGCATCGAGGTCCCGGTGAAACGCCTCCTCCAGGGAGCCCCGCTGGAGAAGGCGGTCAATCCCGGCTCCATCGACAACCTCGACCTGCTGCACTTCTACGAGGACCTCGCCCGCAAGCGCGCCTGAGCGGCGTCAGCCGCCGTAGGTGGCCTCGGACTCGCCGAGCACGGCGGCGAAGTCCGAGGCCAGCCGTGCCGCGTCGGCCGGCTCCAGCTCAGCCACGGAGATCCGCACGCCTGGCCCCGCCGCCAGGCGGAACCTCGCCCCGGCGGCGACCCACCAGCCGTACGACCGCAACCCGTTCACCACCGCGGACTCGTCACGCACGGGCACCCACACGTTGAGGCCGCTCGCCCCGTGTGCCGCGATCCCTCGCCCGGCCAGCTCCCGGAGCAGCGCGGCTCTGCGCACGCCGTACGTCTCACGCGCGCGTGCCACCAACCCTTGCGTGCCGACGTCCGTCAGCAGCCCGTGGACGGTCTCCTGCAGCAGATGGCTGACCCAGCCCGACGTCAGCAGCAGCCGGCCGTCGTGCCGGGCCAGCGTCGTCGGGTCGCAGGCCGCGGCCGCCCACCTCAGGTCGGTCCCCAGGAACTTGCTCACCGTGCGCACGTGCACCCAGCGGGTGAGGCCGCTCGCGGTCAGTGTTCGCAGCGGCGCGTCCGCCACGGCCGATGCGTGATCGTTCTCGACGACCAGCACCTCTGGCCCGTCCGCGAGGACGTCCACCAGCGCGTCCCGGCGCTCCACGGAGAAACACCCGCCGTAGGGATTCTGCGCCCGCGGGCTGCACAGCACGGCGCGCACCCCGCCGTGCAGCGCCTCTAGCAGCGCGTCGGGCCGTACGCCCTCGTCGTCCACGGCCACCGGCACGGCACGCAGACCGAGCGCCGCGACCAGGTCCAGCAGATGGTGGTATCCCGGATCCTCCATCGCCACGGAGTCACCCGGCCGTAGCTCCACGGAGAGCAGTCGCCCCACCAGATCGAGCGCTCCGTGTGCGAACGTCACCTGTTCCGTGGGTACGCCGTCCGTGCCCAGCCACGCGCGTACCTCGTCCTCCAGCCGGGCCAGCCGCGGCGCCGACCGGTGCGAGCGGGCACCGGGGGAGAGCCGCCCGGGAGGGACCAACGCGGGCAGGAGTGCCGGATCCGGATGGCCGCCGGCCAGATCGCGGAGCCCTGCCGGAACCTTCGGCGGCCGACGTGAACCGACGGCCGGCGCCGCCGCCACCACGGTGCCTCCGCGTCCGCGTGTCACCACGATGCCTCGTCGCCGCAGTTCCTTGTAGGCGGTCGCGACCGTACCCGGACTCACGCCCAGCTGGTCCGCCAGTCGCCGCACCGGGGGCAGTGCCGCGCCCGGTGCCAATGCTCCTTCGGCCACGCCGCGTTCGACGGACTCGGCAATCGCCTTGGCCGTCCCCCCAGTGATCCCATATTGTATTGCCACGCTCCACACTATGTATCAATACAAACTGTCGGTCAAGTCGGAGGGGGAATCAGTGCCACCGATCCGGAGGACGATCGCATGGTCGAAGCGCATACCCGGCGGGCGCAGCGGACGCAGAATGCTCACGGTCGCGTGCGTCGACCGCGTCGGCAGCGGCCTGTGGGCCACCGTCTCCGTCCTCTACCTCAGCTACGTCTCCCACCTTTCCCTGGGCGAGATCGGCACCCTCGTCGCAGCGGCGGGCGGTGTCGGCATCGCGGGCGCACCCCTCGGCGGCCGGCTCGCCGACCGCTTCCCCTTGATCCCCACCCTGATCACGGTGCAACTGCTCCGCGCCCTTGCCTCCTTCGCCCTGCTGACCACCGACCGCTTCGCCCTGCTGCTCGCCTTCTCCGCCGTCGGTAGCCTCGGCGACCGAGCCGCCAACGTCCTCACCAAACTCTTCGCCGGCCGCGCCGCCGGCCCCGAGCGCGTCCGCTACCAAGCCCTCCAGCGCACCGTCGCCAACGCAGGCTGGGCCCTCGGCGGCCTGGTGGCTGCCGGCGCCCTGGCCCTGGGCAGTACCACCGCGTACCGGTGGCTCCTCACCGGCGACGCCCTGTCCTTCGTCGCCTGCGCCCTCCTCACCCTCCGCTGCACCGAACCCCGGTCCACCACCCGGCGCATCACCGGCTCGGCAGACACCGCGCCCACACCCCGCACCGCCAACCCCTGGCGCGACCGCACCTACCTCGCCTACGTCGCCGCGGAGACCGCGCTCAGCCTCCACGACGCCGTCTTCAAGGTCGGTCTGCCCCTGTGGATCGCCCACGTCGAAACCGCCCCCCACGGTCTCGCCCCGCTTCTCCTGGTCCTCAACAACGCCCTCGTCATCGCCCTGCAGATACCGCTCTCACGATTCGGCGCCACCACAGCCGCCGCTCGCACCCTCCTCCTCCCGCTCGCGGCCGCCTTCGCCCTCGGAGGGACGACCATGGCCCTGTCGGCCACCGGCGGAACCCTCACGGCCACGGCACTGCTCACCGCCGCGGCCGTGTTCTTCACCGCGGCCGAGATGCTCCACGCCACCGCCTCGTGGGAACTCTCGCTCGCGCTCGCCCCCGACTCCGCGCAGGGCGCCTACCTCGGCGTGCACGGGCTCGCCCAATCCGCCCAGCGCAGCGTCGGACCACTCGTCGTGACCACGGCCATTGCCGTCGGTCCCCTCGGATGGACCGCTTTCGGCAGCGCCATCGCCCTGACCTGCGTCTTGCAGCACCGAGTAGTCCGAGAGCGCCTCGCGGCGGAGCGATTGTCAGTGCCGCCGGTTACTTTGAGTGAGCATTGATCGACTGCGCTCACCGAGCGCCGAGGGGGAGGAATCATGGCGTACACCGACGACCAGACCATGCGACGCGTCCTGCGCCGAGAGATCGCAGGCACCATCGGCCTGCTCACGGACGAACACGACTTCCGCGCCATGCGGCGCTACCGCAGTTTCACCTTCGACGACCACACCACGTACCTGAACCAGGTCGAGGCCCTTCTCAAGACCCGCGCCCTCCAGGGCAACCACACCACCGTGGCCCTCTTCGACCCGGTCGAGTACGCCGAGTACTGCGCGGAACACGGCCTCGACCCCGATGTCCCCGCGAACCGCTCCCGCTTCACCGCCGAACTCGCCGCCACCGGCCCGACGGTCCCCTACGAGGGACAGCCGCTGGCCGACCTCGTCCCGACCCTGGTCGACGAAGCCGTCCGCCAGGCCACCTGGGAGTATGCCGCAACACTCCTGGCCCGCCTCGGCGCCTGCTCATCCTGCGGCGAGGACATCGGCCGTGCGGCCTTCGCCCACGCCTCGCAGCTCTTGCTGCGCATCCTCGACACCGCCGCACCGGGCAACCGCCACCTCGTCTGCAGCGTCAAGGGAGCCCCCGAAACCCTCGTAGCCGTCCTTCACGCCGACCGGACACCCGAGGGAACCACCCGGCTCGACGAGGCGGAGGCCCTCGAATTCACCACCGTCCTGGCCGTCGGCCTGGCCACCCACAGCCCAGGCGGACTCGTCATGCGGACCACCACACCCGAAGGCCCCGACCGGGTCTACGGCTGGCGGGTCCGGAACGGCTCCCTCGAACCCCTCACCGCCGGCGAGGTCTTCGACGCCTACTGCACCGACGTCGAGTCCGGAGACCTCGTCGCACCCGAATCCGACGTGGACTACTGCGCACCCCCGGACCTGGGAGAGGAGGATGCCGCACTCGGCCACCACCACTGACCGGACACCAAGGAGAGCAAGCACAGCAAGGGCAGCGAAGGCCGGGAAAGGGGAGAGACGAGGAAGGGGCGTCCCGTCGTCCGGGACGCCCCTCACCCCCGCCGAGCACCGTCGGCGAACCGGCTACTCGCCGGACAGCACCGCCTGCGCGGCGCTGCGTGCCTCGTCGGCACTGTCCGCCGCCCGCGCGGCCGCCGCGGCACGCTCACACTGCGCGAGCGTGTACTTGGCCAGCGTCGCCCGCACATACGGAATCGACGCCGCCCCCATCGACAGGGAGGTGACACCCAGACCCGCCAGCACACATGCCAGCAGCGGGTCGGACGCCGCCTCACCGCAGACGCCACAGCTCTTGCCCTCGGCCTTGGCCGCCTCAGCCGAGAGCGCGACCAGGTCGAGCAGCGCGGGCTGCCACGGATCCTGCAGCCGGGACACCGCACCCACCTGGCGGTCGGCGGCGAAGGTGTACTGCGCGAGGTCGTTCGTGCCCAGGGACAGGAACTCCACCTCCTGCAGGATGGAACGAGCCCGCAGCGCGGCGGACGGGATCTCCACCATCGCCCCGAACTTCGCCCGCAGCCCGGCCGCCCGACAGGCGTCGGCGAACGCCCTGGCGTCCGCTCGGTCCGCCACCATCGGGGCCATGACCTCCAGGTAGACCGGTAGGCCCTCAGCGGCCTTCGCCAGCGCGGTCAGCTGCGTCCGCAGCACATCCGGGTGATCCAGCAGCGTACGCAGACCCCGCACACCCAGTGCCGGGTTCGGCTCGTCGGCCGGCGTCAGGAAGTCCAGCGGCTTGTCCGCGCCCGCGTCCAGCACCCGCACGACGACCCGGCCCTCCGGGAACGCCTCGAGAACCTGACGATAGGCCTCGACCTGCTTCTCCTCGGACGGCGCGTTCTTGCTGTCGTCCAGGAACAGGAACTCGGTGCGGAAGAGACCCACGCCCTCCGCGCCCGCCTCGACGGCGGCCGGTACATCCGCGGGACCGCCCACGTTCGCCAGCAGCGGCACCTTGTGGCCGTCGGCCGTGACACCCGGCCCCGTGGAGGCGGCCAGCGCCGCCTTCCGCTCGGCCGCCGCGGCCTCCAGCTGCGCCTTCTTCTCCTCGCTGGGGTTCACGAAGATCTCCCCCGTGCTTCCGTCCACGGCGATCATCGTGCCCTCGGTGAGTTCACCGGCCCCCGGCAGCGCAACGACGGCGGGCACCCCGAGCGCACGCGCCAGGATGGCGCTGTGGCTGGTCGGACCGCCCTCCTCGGTGACGAACCCGAGCACCAGCGTCGGATCCAGCAGCGCGGTGTCGGCCGGCGCGAGGTCCCGAGCCACCAGGACGTACGGCTCGTCGCTGTCCGGGACGCCCGGCATGGGGACCCCGAGAAGCCGGGCGACGATACGGTTTCGCACGTCGTCGAGGTCGGCCACCCGGCCGGCCAGGTACTCACCGGCACTCGCCAGCAGCTCGCGGTAGGCGGCAAACGCGTCGTACACGGCTCGCTCAGCGGTACTGCCCACAGCGATCCGACGGTCGACGTCCGCCATCAGCTCCGGGTCCTGCGCCATCATGGCCTGGGCTTCGAGCACTGCCTGTGCCTCACCGCCCGCCAGATTGCCGCGCGCCATCAGGTCGGCGGCCACAGCGTCCACGGCCTGACGAGCGCGCCCCTGTTCGCGCTCCGCCTCGTCCGCCGGTATCTGCTTGGCCGGCGGCTCGAGCACCGCCGTTCCCATGTGCCGAATCTCGCCGATCGCCACACCGTGGCTCACACCGACGCCTCGCAGCGTTGTCTCCATCTCACCCGTCTCCGATAGTGCGGCGGGCCCCGCCGCCGCGGTGGTTGTGCTACTTGCCGTCCTCGACGGCGTCGGCATCGCTGCCGGGAAGAACGTCACTGCCAGGAAAAGAGCTCGTCGCCGGCCTTCACATCGCCGGTGTCGCGGAGGCCGCTGAGGGAGTCGGCCGTGGCTTCGAGGGCCACGACGGGACAGACCGGGGACTTGCCGGCGGCCTCGACGGCGGCCGGGTCCCAGCGCACCACGGCCTGGCCGCGGGTGACCGTGTCCCCCTTCTTCACGAGGACCTCGAAGCCCTCGCCGTTGAGCTGCACGGTGTCGATTCCGAGGTGGGTGAGCACGCCGTGCCCCTCGCTGTCGACGACGACGAAGGCGTGCGGGTGGAGGGAGACGATGACTCCGTCCACGGGGGCGACCGCCTCGGAAGGCTCACGCACCGGGTCGATGGCGGTACCCGGGCCGACCATGGCCCCGGAGAAGACGGGATCCGGCACAGCGGCAAGTCCGATGGCGCGTCCGGCCTGCGGGGACGTCACGGTGGTCATGGGAAGCCTCCCAGGGGTGGAGTTGTACATGGGCCGTCACTACTAGTCCCGGACGGCGCGCACTGTGCAGCAGCGTATGTCATATGAAGTACCGGTTCCGCATGTGCGGCCCGACCGTGGTCTAGACCACTAGTCTAGTCGATTTGCACGGGCTCCGCGGCCACGTGTACAGTCGTACTCCTGCTTGGGGTTGAGAGACGCGGCAACGCGTCCCGATCAAGCGGCACCCAACTCGTCAGATCCTTTCTCGGATCGCTTCCTGCATGTCCGCAGGCAAGTGGTCAGAGAGTCGGAAAAACGCTGATAGAGTTGGAAACACCGAAGGGAAGCGCCCGGAGGAAAGCCCGAAAGGGTGAGTACG